>CAYZPX010000072.1:0-12596 GCA_964480105.1 uncultured Burkholderiaceae bacterium
AGATGTAGGTGTTGCGCACCATGAACTCTTTCAGAATGTCGTTCTGAATGGTTCCAGAGAGCTTGTCTTGCGAAACGCCCTGCTCTTCCGCCGCCACCACATAGCCAGCCAGCACGGGCAGCACGGCGCCGTTCATGGTCATCGAGACAGAGACCTTGTCCAGCGGAATCTGGTCGAACAGGACCTTCATGTCCTCGACCGAGTCGATCGCCACGCCGGCTTTGCCCACATCACCCGTCACGCGGGGATGGTCGGAGTCGTAGCCCCGGTGGGTGGCCAAATCGAACGCGACCGACACCCCTTGCCCGCCAGCCGCCAGGGCTTTGCGGTAGAAGGCATTGGACTCTTCGGCGGTCGAAAAGCCGGCGTACTGGCGGATGGTCCAGGGCCGCACCGCATACATTGTGGCTTGCGGGCCACGCACGTAGGGCTCAAAACCCGGCAGGGTGTTGGCGTAGGGCAGATGGGCCGTGTCTTCGGCGGTGTAGAGCGGCTTGACCGTGATGCCATCGGGCGTGACCCAGTTCAGGGCGTCCAGATTGCCGCCAGGGGCGGATTTGGTGGCGGCCTTGACCCAGGCTTCCAGGCTGGCGGGGGCAAATTCGGAGGGGTTGTTCGATGTCGGGTCACTCATGGCGGGAGCATCTCCAAAGAGGTCTGGTGAGGGCGAAGTCGGTCGTTTTCCCGACGCAGCGCGGAGTTTACATCATTCATAATTATGAATTAAAAATACCCAAAGTCCTACAATCCCGCCATGTCTGCTGTCACCCTCACCCCCCGCGCTCTGTACGAAGAAGTGGCCGAGCAATTGCGCCAACGCATCTTTCGCCGCGAGCTGGAACCGGGCAGCTGGATCGATGAGATGAAGATTGCCGAGGAATTTGGCATCAGCCGCACCCCGCTGCGCGAGGCCTTGAAAGTGCTGGCAGCCGAAGGCCTGGTCACGATGAAGGTGCGCCGGGGCGCCTATGTGACGGAAATGTCGGAAAAGGACCTGCGCGATGTCTATCACCTGCTGTCCTTGCTGGAGAGCGATGCCGCCGGGGTAGTGGCCAGCCGCCTTCAAGCAGCCGAGCTGGCGCAAATAGAAACCCTGCACGCCGAACTGGAAGCCGCTGGCCAGGACCGAGAGCGGTTCTTTGCAGTGAACGAGCGCTTTCATCTGCTGCTGCTGGAGTTGGCCGACAACCGCTGGCGCAGCCAGATGGTGGCGGACCTGCGCAAGGTGATGAAGCTCAATCGGCACAATTCCCTGTTCAAGGAAGGGCGGATCGAGGATTCGCTGCGCGAGCACCGCGCCATCATGGTGGCGCTGGCGGCCCGGGACGCCACTGGCGCAATGCAGGCCATGCAGGACCACTTCGCGCAGGGACTGGAAGCCGCCACCTGACGACCCAGGTTCCAACACACCCGCCCTTGTGTGGTGGCAGCAGTGGTTGATGCAGGTCAACCCGTCGGGGCGATCTTGGGATTCCAATCGGCGTCAGGGAATCTTGACCGTTCCACAAAAGCAGACCCTGTCCTCCAAAGGGGCTGCGATTGGGTCCTTCAAGCATTTGCCTCCGACCCTGACCCTGCAATACCACTTTGACGCACCTGGTTTCAAGCCGTATGTGGGTGCCGGCATCAACTACACCCGACTGAGTTCGGTGCACCTGCCCACCGGCGTCACGGTGGACCGCAACAGCGTTGGTCCGGCCTTGCAAGTGGGTGTGGACATTCCAGTTGCCAAGAATCTGTACCTGAACTTTGATGTGAAGAAGGTGTACATCCGCACCGACGTGTCCGCTGCAGGCACCAAGGTGGGCGAATTCAAGGTCGATCCCATCTTGGCCGGCGTTGGCCTGGGCTGGCGGTTCTGATTCGACGCTCCAACGTCTCGACGGAAAACAGAGTGCGCTGAACGGCGCGCTGTGCCAGGGTGGCCAGCGCGCCGTTGGCATCTGAGGGGGATGCGCGACAATGGCGCCCTTTTTTGGGCGATGGTTGCCTCCTCGGGCCGCCGCAACTGCCCCTTCATGACCCCTCAGCGCATGACCATCCGCGAAGACCTCTCGCCGGCAGGGCAGGCCCTTTCGCCCCCTGCCCTTCCTTCTCTCCCCAACCCTTGGCGCATGAGCGTGGCCCCCATGCTCGACTGGACAGACCGCCACTGCCGGTATTTCCACCGCTTGCTCAGCCGCCACGCCCTGCTCTACACAGAGATGGTGACCACGGGGGCCCTTCTGCATGGCGACGTCGAACGCCATTTGCGCTTTAACGCGGAAGAACATCCGTTGGCGCTTCAACTGGGCGGCAGCGAGCCTGCTGACTTGGCGCAGGCGGCGAAGCTGGGTGCGCGCTGGGGCTATGACGAGATCAACCTCAATTGCGGTTGCCCGAGCGAGCGGGTACAGCGCGGGGCTTTTGGTGCTTGCCTGATGAACGAGCCCATGCTGGTGGCGGATTGCGTCAAGGCGATGGTGGACGTGGTGCAAGACCTGCCCGTCACGGTCAAGCACCGCATTGGCATCGACCGGGAGGAGAGCTATGGTTTTGTCCGGGACTTTGTGGGCACGGTGGCCGATGCGGGTTGTAAGGTGTTCATCGTCCATGCCCGCAATGCCTGGTTGCAGGGGCTCAGCCCCAAAGAAAACCGCGAGATTCCGCCCTTGCGCTACGAGATGGTGGCCCGGCTCAAGCAGGACTTCCCACACCTGACCATTGCGATCAACGGAGGCATCAGGACCGATGCGGAAGTGCGTGCGCAGCTGACGCAGGTCGACGGGGTCATGGTGGGCCGTGAGGCTTACCACAACCCCTGGTGGCTTTCGTCGTGGGATGCCAGCTACTTTGGGGCTTCTGACACAGCGCTAAGCCGTGAAGCTGTGGAAGAGGCGATGGTGGCTTACATGGAGCGCGAGGCCGCTGCACATGGAACGCCTTGGTACCCCATCGCACGCCATATGTTGGGGTTGCGGCACGGTCTCCCTGGTGCCCGCCGTTGGCGCCAGCACTGGAGTGACCATCGCCTTAAGCACTTGCCCGCCCGCGAGGTTTTTGCCTTTTTAGAAAAATAAATTTAAATTTTTATTAAAATTATGTAAGTTACATTCAATCCGTATGAGCAGCATCTTGCGATCGGCCACTGCCACCAAGACTTCGTGAAATGGGGCTCTGGTTGCTGACCACAGCGCGTAGCCCTGGCATTTCTCGATGGACCAAAGCCCCTTTCTGCTGTTATATTGCACTGCAACATTTCTCTGAGTCCTGCCCATGCTCTACACGCTTTTTGAAACCCAGCGCTCTCTGATGGAGCCCTTCTCCGACTTTGCCCAAGCGGCTTCCAAGCTGTACAGCAACCCCCTGTCGCCCTTCAGCCAGGTGCCCATGGCCCAGCGCGTTTCTGCCGCGTATGACCTCCTCTACCGCTTGGGCAAGGACTATGAAAAGCCAGCCTTCGGCATCAACACTGTCAACGTGGGTGGGGTCGACGTCGCAATCCATGAACGCGTGGAGATCGACAAACCCTTCTGCGAACTGCGACGTTTCAAGCGCTTCTCGGACGATCCAGAAACCCTGATCGCCCTCAAGGGCCAGCCTGTGGTGCTGATCGTGGCCCCGCTGTCCGGGCACTACGCCACCCTGCTGCGCGACACCGTCCGCACGATGCTCAAGGACCACAAGGTCTACATCACCGACTGGCGAAACGCCCGTCTGGTCCCCCTGTCCGAAGGCGAGTTCCACTTGGACGACTATGTGAACTACGTCCAGGAGTTCATTCGCCACCTGCAAGCGAAATACGGCAACTGCCATATGGTCAGCGTGTGCCAACCCACGGTGCCCGTGCTGGCTGCTGTGTCGCTGATGGCAAGCCGGGGCGAGACCACCCCCCTGTCGATGACCATGATGGGAGGCCCGATCGATGCCCGCAAGTCCCCTACCGCCGTCAACAACCTGGCCACGAACCGCAGCTACGAGTGGTTTGAGAACAACGTGATCTACCGCGTGCCCAGCAACTTCCCAGGGGCGGGCCGTCGCGTTTACCCGGGCTTCCTGCAGTACACCGGCTTTGTGGCCATGAATCCGGACCGCCATGCCACCAGCCACTACGACTACTTCCTGGACCTGATCAAGGGCGATGGCGCCAGCGCCGATGCCCACCGCCAGTTCTATGACGAGTACAACGCCGTGCTTGACATGGACGCAGATTACTACCTGGAAACCATCCACACCGTGTTCCAGGACTACAAATTGGTCAATGGCACCTGGGATGTGCGCTCGCCTGAAGGCACGCTGGAACGGGTGCGCCCACAGGACATCCGCCACACGGCCCTGTTGACCGTCGAAGGCGAACTCGACGACATCTCGGGATCGGGCCAGACCAAGGCGGCCCATGAGCTGTGCAGCGGCATTGCCAGCGAAGCACCACGCCATCTGGAAGCCCAGGGCGCTGGCCACTACGGGATCTTCAGTGGCCGCCGCTGGCGCGAAATCGTTTACCCGACTGTGCGCGATTTCATCCAGGAAGCAGACGCTCCCCACCGTGCCCGACTGCAAGCCCAGGCCGACGCAGACAAGGCGGCAAAA
Organism: uncultured Burkholderiaceae bacterium; assembly: GCA_964480105.1. Lineage (GTDB taxonomy): Bacteria > Pseudomonadota > Gammaproteobacteria > Burkholderiales > Burkholderiaceae_C > CAYZPX01. The sequence goes on from CAYZPX010000072.1 coordinate 4,570, forward strand.
GCCAGCACCCAGGCCGCTGCCAGCCACAACAGCGCCTCTCCTGCCACTGCCCCCGAAGCCAAGCCCGCGCAAGCACCGGCAAAGGGTGGGCAACCGCAAGGCAACGGCCGCAAAGCTTGAGCACCGCGACAGCTCCCCTGTCAGGTCTGGCCGGGCGGATCGATGCCGCGCTGCCGCAAACCCAATGCACCCGGTGCGGTTATCCGGACTGCCGCAGCTACGCGCAGGCTGTGGCTGCCGGATCGGCGGACATCCACCAGTGCCCGCCGGGCGGCGCCGAAGGCATTGCCCGTCTGGCCCAGCTGACAGGGCGCCCTGCCCTCCCCCTTGACCCAGACTGCGGTCAGGAAGGTCCGCGCTCGGTCGCCGTGATTGACGAAGACTGGTGCATTGGTTGCACCCTTTGCCTGGACGCCTGCCCTACGGATGCCATCGTCGGCGCCTCCAAGCGCATGCACCAGGTGATCGAGGCCCATTGCACGGGCTGCGAACTGTGCTTGCCGGTCTGCCCGGTGGACTGCATTGCGCTGGAAAACGCGAGCGGCCATGCCACAGGTTGGGCCGCGTGGTCCCAGGGCCAAGCCGATGCGGCCAAAGCACGGTACCAACAGCGCCAAGGTCGGATTGCACGCACCGCTGTTGATCCGGCAAAAGCGGTCGTGGCAACACCCCAACCCAGTGCTGAAGAACGAAAGGCCGCGGTTGCTGCTGCACTGGCCCGTGCCCGGGAGCGCAGGGGCGCCCTCCCCCTTCTCAAGCCTGACCAGCAGGGCTGAAGCCCACGCCTTGCCACGTGCCCACAGGTGGCAGGGCTTCCACCATAATGGCGCCCCTATGAATCCCCTGCTCTCCAAACTGCAGCCCTATCCCTTCGAGCGGCTGCGCCAGCTTTTCGCGGGGGTCACGCCCCCTCAGAACCTGCGCCCCATCAGCCTGGGCATTGGCGAACCCCGCCACCCCACGCCGCAGTTCATCAAGGATGCGCTGTGCAGCCAGCTGTCGGGGCTCGCGGTCTATCCCGTCACCGCCGGCGACCCGCCCCTGCGACAGGCCTTTGCCGACTGGCTGCAGCGGCGCTACCAGCTGAGCGTGGACCCTGCCACCCAGGTGCTGCCCATCAACGGCTCGCGCGAAGCGCTGTTCGCTTTTGCCCAGACGGTGCTGGACGCCAGCCAGCCCGACCCGGTGGTGGTTTGCCCCAACCCCTTCTACCAAATCTACGAAGGTGCGGCGCTGCTGGGTGGCGCGACGCCCTACTACGCCCCCAGCGACCCCGCGCGCAACTTCGCCGTGGACTGGGACAGCGTGCCAGAGAGCGTCTGGCAGCGCACGCAGCTGCTGTTCGTCTGCTCGCCCGGCAACCCCACGGGCGCTGTGATGCCCTTGTCCGAATGGGAAAAGCTGTTTGCGCTGAGCGATAAGCACGGCTTTGTCATCGCCTCGGACGAGTGCTACAGCGAGATCTATTTCCGCGACGAGCCTCCTCTGGGTGGTTTGCAGGCGGCGTCGAAGCTGGGCCGCACGGGCTTTCCGCGCCTGCTGGCCTTCACCAGCCTGTCCAAGCGCAGCAATGTGCCCGGCCTTCGCAGCGGCTTCGTGGCCGGCGACGCGGCCCTGGTCAAGGCCTTCCAGCTCTACCGCACTTACCACGGCAGCGCGATGAGCCCCGTGGTGCAAACCGCCAGCATCGCCGCCTGGGGCGACGAGCAGCACGTGATCGACAACCGGGCGATGTACCGCACCAAGTTCGCGCAGGTCACGCCGCTGCTGGCACAGGTGATGGACGTCGCCCTGCCCGACGCCGGTTTCTACCTCTGGGCCAAGGTGCCCGACGCCCTGGGCATGACCGACCACGAGTTCGCCCGGGAGTTGCTGGCTCAATACAATGTCACGGTGCTGCCCGGCAGCTACCTGGCGCGCGAAGCCCAGGGCTTCAACCCCGGCGCCCAGCGCGTGCGCATGGCCCTGGTGGCCGACACGGCCGAATGCCTTGAAGCCGCCCAGCGCATCGTCCAGTTCATCCAATCCCGTCTTTCCTGATCCCCTCCGGATTTCATTCAGAGCTCACCATGACCCAACAACTCCAAACCCTGATCGACAACGCCTGGGACAACCGCGCCAGCCTCTCTCCCGCCGCGGCCCCCAAGGAAGTGCAGGACGCCGTCGAGCACGTGATTGCCGAACTCGATGCCGGCCGCCTGCGCGTGGCCACCCGCGAAGGTGTGGGCCAGTGGACCGTGCACCAGTGGATCAAGAAGGCCGTGCTGCTGTCCTTCCGCCTGAAAGACAACGAAATCATTTCCGGCGGTGACCTGGGCTTTTACGACAAGGTCCCGACCAAGTTCGCCCACCAGAGCCCGCAGGAGCTGGCTGCGGCCGGCGTGCGCGTGGTGCCCCCGGCCGTGGCCCGCCGCGGCAGCTTCATCGCCAAGGGCGCGATCCTGATGCCCAGCTACGTGAACATCGGCGCCTATGTGGACGAGGGCAGCATGGTGGACACCTGGGCCACCGTGGGCAGCTGCGCCCAAGTGGGCAAGAACGTGCACCTGTCCGGCGGTGTGGGCCTGGGCGGCGTGCTGGAACCCCTGCAAGCCAACCCGACCATCATTGAAGACAACTGCTTCATCGGCGCCCGCTCCGAAGTGGTCGAGGGCGTGATCGTCGAAGAAAACTCCGTGCTGGGCATGGGCGTGTACCTCGGCCAAAGCACCCCCATCTTCAACCGCGAAACCGGCGAGATCAGCTACGGCCGCGTGCCCAGCGGCAGCGTCGTCATCAGCGGCAACCTGCCCAAGAAGACCAAGTCCGGCCAGGACTACAGCACCTACGCCGCCATCATCGTCAAGACGGTGGACGCGCAGACCCGCTCCAAGACCAGCCTGAACGACCTGCTGCGCGACTGATCCTGCCCCAGGACCAAGTCTCGCCACACAGGGGAAGGCGTCGCCTTCCCCTGTTCTATTTGTGTTTCACCCCGTCCGCCACTGCCATGTCCCGCACCCTGCACCTGACCGAACAGCTGATCGCCCTGCCCTCCGTCACGCCCGACGATTCCGGTTGCCTGGAACTGCTGGGCGAGCGCCTGGCCGCGCTGGGCTTTGCCTGCGAGCGCCTGGACAGCGGCCCCGCCGACTTTCGTGTGGCTAATTTATGGGCAAAAAGGGCCGCCAAGCCCGTGGATGGTGCGGAACAAGCTATCAAAACAATAGTGTTTGCTGGCCATACCGATGTGGTGCCGACCGGCCCGCTGGAGCAATGGACCCACCCGCCCTTCGTGCCCACCCACGCAGAGGGCAAGCTCTATGGCCGGGGCGCAAGCGACATGAAAACCTCGCTGGCCGCCTTCATCGTGGCGGTGGAAGAATTTTTGGCCGTCACGCCCGAGCCCTTGCTGAACCTGGCCTTCCTGCTGACCAGCGACGAGGAAGGTCCCTCGGTCGATGGCACCAAGGTCGTGGTTGAGGCGCTGCGCCAGCGTGGCGAGGTGCTGGATTACTGCATCGTCGGCGAGCCCACCTCGGTCGAGAAAACCGGGGACATGGTCAAGAACGGCCGCCGCGGCACGCTCAGCGGCAAGCTCACCGTCAAGGGCGTGCAGGGCCACATCGCCTACCCGCAGCTGGCGCGCAACCCCATCCACCAGGCCCTGCCGGCGCTCACCGAGCTGGCCGCCACCGCATGGGACCAGGGCAATGCCTTCTTCCCGCCCACCAGCTGGCAGATCAGCAATGTCCACGCCGGCACGGGCGCGACCAACGTGATCCCCGGGCAGCTGGTGGTGGATTTCAATTTCCGCTTCTCCACCGAATCCACCGCCGAGGGGCTAAAAACCCGCGTGCATGCGGTGCTTGACCAGCATGGCCTGGAGTACGACCTGCAGTGGACCCTGGGCGGCCAGCCCTTTCTGACCACGCCGGGTGAGCTGCTGGATGCCGTGCAGGCTGCCATCCGCGCCGAGACAGGACTGGAAACGGAACTCTCCACCACCGGCGGCACCAGCGATGGCCGCTTTATCGCGCAGATCTGCCCTCAGGTGATTGAGCTGGGCCCCCCCAACGCCAGCATCCACAAAATCGACGAACACATTGCCGTAGCCGACATCGAGCCGCTGAAGAACCTCTACCGCCGCACGCTGGAGAACCTCCAGGCCCAGGCCCAGGCCGTGGCCCGGCTAACGGCCAAGGACCCCGCATGAACCTGCCCCTGCCCCCCCAGCCCCCCGTGTCCCCCATGCCTGCGCTACCGGGCGACACCGTGGCCGAACTGGTCGCCGCCGGTGCCGCCCGGCTGCGCGCCGCTGGCGTGGCCTTTGGCCACGGCACGACCAACGCCGACGACGAAGCCGCTTGGCTGGTGCTCTGGCGCCTGGGCCTGCCGCTGGACAGCCCCTTGACGCCCGGCGAACCGGACTCAGTGGCAAATCAGGCTGTAAGCCAAGCAAATCAAGCGGAAGTAGCTCTCCTTTTTGAAGAACGCATCCGCACACGCAAACCCGCCGCCTACCTGACGCGCGAAGCCTGGCTGCAGGGCGTGCCGTTTTATGTGGACGAGCGCGCCATCGTCCCGCGCAGCTTCATCGCCGAACTGCTGGCCGATGGCAGCATCGACGGTTTCCTGAGCGACCAGACCCGCGATGTGCTGGACCTGTGCACTGGCAACGGCAGCCTGGCCGTGCTGGCGGCCATGGCCTACCCCGAAGTGCAGGTCACCGGCGCTGACCTGTCGCCCGAGGCCCTGGAAGTGGCCCGTATCAACGTCGAAAAACACGGACTGCAGGAGCGGGTCACGCTGGTGCAATCCGACGGGCTGAGCGCATTGCCTGGCCCGTGGGACCTGGTCCTGTGCAACCCGCCTTACGTCAACAGCGCCAGCATGGCCGCGCTGCCCGCCGAATACCGTGCCGAACCCGAATTGGCCCTGGCCGGCGGCGCAGACGGCATGGACTTCGTTCGCCAGCTCTTGCGCGATGCCCCGTCGCGGATGCGCGAACACGCCGTGCTGGTGCTGGAAATTGGCAACGAGGCCGAACACTTCCTGGCCGCCTTCCCGGGCTTGCCTGTCTTCTGGCTCGACACCAGCGCAGGCGATGGCCAGGTCCTGCTGGTCACCCGCGAAGCCCTCACCCGTTTCCTGTCCGCTGCATGATCACCCTGAAAAACGTCACCTTGCGCCGCAGTGCCAAGGTCTTGCTCGACGGCGTCAACGCCACCATCAACCCAGGCGAGCATGTGGGCCTGGTCGGGCGCAACGGTGCCGGCAAGTCCAGCCTGTTCGCCCTCTTCAACGGCAACCTGCATGAGGATGGGGGAGACTTTCACATCCCCGCCCAATGGCGCATGGCCCAGGTCGCGCAGAACATGCCCGAAACCGAAGAGTCGGCCACCGACTTTGTCGTCGCGGGCGACACCCGGCTCGGTGAGCTTCAGGCCCAGTTGCGGCAGGCCGAGGCGGCCGACGATGGCATGGCCATCGCCCATGCCTACACGGACCTGCACGATGCGGGGGCCCACGACGCCGTTCCACGCGCCCAGGCCCTGATCCTGGGGCTGGGCTTCAAGGTGTCGGAGCTGGACAAACCCGTCAACAGCTTCTCGGGCGGCTGGCGCATGCGCCTGCAACTGGCACGTGCGCTGATGTGCCCGTCCGACCTCTTGCTGCTGGACGAGCCCACCAACCACCTGGACCTTGATGCCCTGGTCTGGCTAGAGGCCTGGCTCAAGCGCTACGAAGGCACAATGGTCGTCATCAGCCACGACCGGGAATTTCTGGATGCCGTGACCGACGTCACCCTGCACATCGAACACGCGCAGCTCACCCGCTACGGCGGCAACTACAGCAAATTCGAGGAGCTGCGGGCGCAGCAGCTCGAACTGCAGCAGGCCAGTTTTGCCAAACAACAGGACAAGATCGCGCACCTGCAGAAATTCATTGCCCGCTTCAAGGCCAAGGCCAGCAAGGCCAAGCAGGCCCAAAGCCGCGTGAAGGCGCTGGAACGCATGGAGAAAATTGCCCCGGTGCTGGCCGAGGCCGAGTTCACCTTCGAGTTCAAGGAACCGCTCAACCTGCCCAACCCGATGCTGGCGATCACCGATGCCGCCTTTGGCTACCAGGCCGAGGACGGCTCCCAGACCACCATACTGCAAGGGGTCAACCGCAGCGTGCTGGCGGGACAGCGCATCGGCATCCTGGGCGCCAACGGCCAGGGCAAGTCCACGCTGGTCAAGACCATCGCGCGCACCATGGCGCCGCTGGCAGGCAAGGTGACGGAAGGCAAGGGCCTGTCCATCGGTTATTTCGCCCAGCAGGAACTCGACGTGCTGCGCCCCCAGGAAAACCCGCTGGAGCACATGGTCCGCCTGGCCAGGGACCTGGGCCCGCAAAGCCGCGAGCCCAGCCGGGAACAGGACCTGCGCAGCTACCTGGGCTCGTTCAACTTCACCGGCGACATGGTCAAGCAGACCGTAGGCAGCATGAGCGGTGGCGAAAAAGCACGCCTGGTGCTGGCGATGATCGTCTGGCAACGGCCCAACTTGCTGCTGCTGGACGAGCCCACCAACCACCTGGACCTGGCGACGCGGGAAGCGTTGTCCATGGCGCTCAACGAGTTCGAAGGCACCGTCATGCTGGTCAGCCACGACCGGGCCCTGCTGCGCGCCGTATGCGATGAGTTCTGGATGGTGGGCCGCGGGGCCGTGGGCCCCTTTGACGGCGACCTGGACGACTACCAGCGCTACCTGCTGGATGAAGCCAAGCGCCAACGCGAACTCGCCAAGCTGGAAGCCGCAGCCGAGGCGGCCCCTGCGCCCGTGGTGGCAATGGCGGCCGCAGTGGCACCGCCGCCGCCCCCCAGCAAACCCGCCACCGATGCCCGGGACCAGCGCAAGCTGGGCGCCCAAGCCCGGCAGCTGCTGGCTGAAAAAACACGGCCCTTGAAAAAGGAACTGGAGAAAATCGACCAAGGCCTCGCAGCCTTGAACACCGAGCGCAGCGCACTGGAGGAGCGCCTGGCACAGGCCCTGCCACCGCCGGAAATCGCGGAATGTGGGCGGCGGCTCAAGGCCTGTAACGACGAAATTGAAGCGCTGGAAGAGCGCTGGCTGTCGCTGTCAGAGTCCCTGGAAGCCCTGCAGGCCAGTGCTTGAAAAAATTTTCAAAAAAAGCGGAAAAGCTGTCAACGCCTGTCCGGGATGCCACGTTGTTTGCGCACTTCCCGACCTTTTTGGAGTTTTGACATGTTGACCCCTTCCATCCTGAACGTCCTGAACGCCTGGCCCAGCGACGATCGCGATCGCAAGCGCGCTCCCAGCCGCCCCTGAGAAGGGCTTCAGGCTCCCACAAAAAACCCGCCATTGGCGGGTTTTTTGTTGTGTCTGCCGTGCCTTATTGGCCTGGCTTGCGGGCCAGCTTGGCCCCAGTAACCCGGGGCGGCAAACCGGTGTGCTGGGTCAGGATGCGCCCGGGCTTGGGCGCAGTCCCTGGACGGGCCTTGCTGCCCGAGGGCCCCACAGCGCGGCCAGGGGCAACCGGCGTGGAATTCTTGCGTCGCGCGCTCTGGTAGCCACCATCGGTCACCGGCTGGAAGGTGGGGATCAGATGGTGCTTGCCATTGCCGATGAGGTCCGCCCGACCCATGGCCTTGAGCGCCTCGCGCAGCAGGGGCCAGTTGTTGGGGTCGTGGTAGCGCAGGAAGGCCTTGTGCAGGCGGCGGCGCTTTTCCCCACGCACGATGTCCACCCGCTCGGCCCGGTCGTCACGGTGAATGCCCTTGAGCGGGTTCAAGTTCGTGTGGTACATGGCCGTCGCAGTCGCCATAGGGCTGGGATAGAAGGTCTGGACTTGGTCCGCGCGGAAACCATTCTTTTTGAGCCACAACGCCAAGTTCATCATGTCCTCGTCGCTGGTGCCAGGGTGGGCAGCGATGAAATACGGGATCAAAAACTGCTTCTTGCCCGCCTCTTCGCTGAACTTGTCGAACATCTGCTTGAAGCGGTCGTAGCTGCCCATGCCCGGCTTCATCATCTTGGACA
>CAYZPX010000073.1:0-12429 GCA_964480105.1 uncultured Burkholderiaceae bacterium
CAGGAAAAGCACAGCAACATCAAGCAGGTGCTGTTCTGGGCCGACAACGCCCAGCACAAGCGCAAGATGCTGGACCACTGGCTGCGGGACACCACCATCAACCAGGCCATCGTGTTTGCCAGCACCCAGGTGGAATGTGATGGCCTGGCCACCGACCTGCAGCAAGATGGTTTCTCTGCTGTCGCCCTGCACGGTGCCCTGAGCCAGGGCCTGCGCAACCGCCGCCTGATGGCCCTGCGCAATGGCCAGGTTCAGGTGTTGGTGGCCACTGACGTGGCGGCCCGCGGCATCGACGTGCCCACCATCACCCACGTGTTCAACTTTGGCCTGCCGATGAAGGCCGAGGACTACACCCACCGCATTGGCCGCACAGGCCGTGCTGGCCGCGATGGCTTGGCCGTGACCTTTGCCGAGTTCCGCGACCGCCGCAAGATTTTTGACATCGAAGGCTACAGTCGCCAGCCCTTCAAGGCCGAGGTGATCCCGGGCCTCGAACCCACCCAGCGTTTCCCCCAGGGCGGGCGCGAAGAGGGCCGTGGCCGCGGTGGCCGTGGTGGTTTTGACCGCCGCGAAGGCGGTGCCGGCCCCTCGCGTGACCGCAAATTTGGTGGTGCGCCTGGCCGTGGTGCTCCTTCGGGCTTTGCCGACCGTGGTCCCCGTGGTGGCGATTTCCGTCCGTTCGAAGAGCGCGCGCCGTTCCGCGACGATCGTCGTCCCGCCCCCGGCGGTCGCCGCGACGAGCAGGGCTATGGCCGCAAGGCGGGTTTTGGCGACATGGGCCAGGGCCATGCACCTCGCAGCGACTTTGCCCCACGGGGTGACTTCGCGCCACGTGGTGGTGACTTTGCCAGCCGCAAGCCAGCCCATGCCCATGCCAAGCCTGGCGCTGGCAAGTCCTTCGCAGCGTACGATCCCAAGAAGCGCCCCGCACGCGGCCGCTGATCCTGGTCTGGATGGCGGCAGGCTTCGCCTGTGCCATCCGCTGTCCACCAAAACCCGGCCTCTCGCCCGAGAGGGCCGGGTTTTTTGTATCCGCATGGCGGTGGCGTAAATTTTGAAGCAAAATCGGCTTCTAGCCCTTTAAATTTCAGCGGTAGTAGCTATCATTTTTGATAGCAAGGTTGCCGGCCAAGGCGGTGGGTTAGGGCAAAAATGGCCCTGGCGGGCTTCTTATATGAATTTCATATAGGGGACCGTGTACACTCGCGGCCTATGCCGACCACTGTCCTGCGTGTGCCCCTGAATGCTTCGCCCGAGCAGCAGGCCCGTTTGCGTGCCTTGCAGGTCGGCTTTGCCGAGGTCTGCAATGCCCTGGCCCCGCTGGTCCAGGAAACCCGGATCTGGAACCGGGTGGCCCTGCACCATCTGGCCTACCGCAAGCTGCGCGCGCAGTTCCCCGCGATGGGGGCGCAGATGGTCTGTAATGCGATCTACTCGGTGTCGCGCAGTTGCCGGCTGGTGTTCCAGCACCCGGCCAGCCCGTTCAGCCTGGACCGCCTGGGCGACAAGCCCTTGCCGCTGCTGCGCTTTACCGACTCCTGCCCGGTGTACTTTGACCGGCACACCCTGAGCCTCAAGGACGGGCAGCTGTCGATGTTCACCCTGGATGGCCGCATGCGCTTTCAGCTGACCTTGCGCGCCGACGACGAGGCCATGTTCCACACCCAGAAACTGCGCGAGATTGTCCTGACAGCCCGCCCCGACGGGGTGTTCGAGCTGTCCTTTGTCCTGAGCGATGCCGAAGCTGCCAGCGAGCCCGTGGCCACGGCTGCATCCTCCGCTGCGGCTGCCCCGATTCCCGAATACCTGATGGTTGAAGACGCTGTATGAACCCTAACAAACCCCCTTCCGAGTTGCGGGCCGCCATGGCGGACTTGCGGCCTTATTTCGTGCGTGCTGGCTGGTTCAGCCTGATTGCCAGCCTGTTGGTGCTGGCCCCTTCGGGCTACATGTTGGAGGTCTATGAGCGCGTGGTGAACAGCCGCAGCCACATGACCTTGTGGATGCTGACCTTGCTGGTGGTCGGGATGTACGTGGTCATGGAAGTGCTGGAATGGGCGCGCAGCGAGGTCATGCACGCTGCTGGCCTGGCGCTGGACGCCAAAATGTCCAACCGGATCTTTCATGCGATCTTTGAGGCCAACCTCAAGCGCATTCCGGGTGGCACCCAGCAACCGCTGAACGATTTCAAGCAGATCCGGGATTTCCTGTCGTCGCCAGCGCTGCTGGCAATGATGGAAGCGCCGGTTTCACTGGTGTTCCTGGTGCTGCTGTTCTTGATCAGCCCTGTGCTGGGCTGGTCCTCGGTGGTGTTTTCAGTGGTGCTGACCATCGTGGGCTGGTTCAATGAAAAAAGCACCAAGCCGCCGCTGATGGAGGCCAACCGCAGCGCCATCGCCGCCCAGCAATATGCCGACAGCTCCCTGCGCAACGCGCAGGTCATCGAGTCCATGGGCATGCTGCGCAACATCCATGCGCGCTGGATGGCCAAGCAGCGCGAGTTCCTGAACTTGCAGGCCAAGGCGTCTGAGAGTGCTGGTGGCTACCAGGCCCTGTCCAAAATGCTGCAGAACATCCTGAGCTCCATGCTCCTGGGATTGGGCTGCTGGTTGCTGCTGCATGAGAGCCTGAACGGCGGCGACGCGATGATGATCATCGCCTCGGTGCTGGGCGGTCGCGTGCTGGCGCCGCTGGTGCAGGTGGTGGCCCAGTGGCAGACCGTGGTCAATGTGCGCGATGCCTGGTCCCGTCTGGACATGCTGTTGTCCGCCGTTCCTGCCCGCAAGCCGGGCATGGCCCTGCCACCGCCGCGTGGCCTGCTGCAGGTGGAGCCTCTGGTCGCTGGAGCCCCTGGTGCCCAGGGCAGCACGATCCTGCGTGGCGTGACCTTTGCGCTCAATCCGGGCGAAGTCTTGGCCGTGGTCGGTCCTTCGGCCTCGGGCAAGACCACCCTGGCCCGTTTGTTGACTGGGCTGTGGCCTGCCGCGGCTGGCAAGGTGCGCCTGGATGGCGCGGATGTCTTTGCCTGGAACAAGGCCGAGCTAGGGCCCCATGTCGGCTACCTGCCCCAGGGGGTGGAGCTGTTCGAAGGTACGGTGGCTGAGAACATCGCCCGTTTTGGCGAGGTGGACCGCGCCAAGGTCGAAGCCGCCGCCAAAGCCGTGGGCCTGCATGAACTGATCATGGGCCTGCCGCTGGGCTACGACAACCCGGTCGGCCGCGATGGTGCCATGCTCTCCGGTGGCCAGCGCCAGCGGGTCGCGTTGGCCCGGGCGATTTATGGCAACCCGGTGTTCGTCGTGCTGGACGAGCCCAATTCCAGCCTGGACGAGGAGGGCGATGCCGCCTTGGCACGGGCGATTGCCACGATGAAGGCGCAGGGCACTACCTTTGTGGTGATGACCCACCGCACCAGTGTGCTGGCCGTAGCCGACAAGATGCTGGTGTTGCGCGATGGCCAGGCCCAGGCCTTTGGCCCGCGTGATGAAGTGCTGGCCGCGCTGCAAAAAGCAGCCCAGCAGGCCCAGGCGGCTGCGCAGGCACCCGCAGGCACCGCGCCGCAACTGACGACCCAGACCGCTTGATTCCGGACGGACTTTGCATTGATGAAAACGCCTTCCTTTTTTGACCGCAGCGAGCTGACCCAGGTGCTGTGGAGCTTCCGGCGCGAGTTCCTGATCGTGGGGCTCTTCAGCATGGTGGCCAACGTCCTGATGCTGTCGCCCACGCTCTACATGCTCCAGGTGTACGACCGGGTCATGCTCAGCCGCAGCGAACTGACCCTGCTGGCCATGTCGTTGATCACCTTGTTCCTGTTCGGGGTGATGGCCTTTGCCGAGTGGATGCGCTCGCGGGTGCTGGTGCGCGCTGGCGTGCAGCTGGACGCGGCCTTGGGCACCCGCGTGTTCAACGCCAGTTTCGAGTCCTATTTGCGCCAGGCCAGCTCGGGTCCGGCGCGGGCCTTCAATGACCTGATCCAGATCCGCCAGTTCATCACGGGCAACGGCATCTTTGCCTTCTTCGATGCTCCCTGGGCGCCGATCTACATGGCGGTGTTGTTCTTCTTGCACCCGATGCTGGGCTGGCTGGCGATGGCCTTTGCCTGTGTGCAGATGGCCCTGGCCTGGTTTGGCCACCGCCGCACCGTGGCCCCGGCAGAGCAGGCATCCAAGGCGCAGTCCGAATCCACGGCCTACCTGCAAAGCAAGCTGGGCAATGCCGAGGTGCTCGAATCCATGGGCATGGTGCACAACCTGCGCCCCCACTGGGCCCGCCGCCATGCGCAAACCCTGGCCGTGCAGTCGGCCTCGCAGGGGATCACGCACCGCATTACCGCCTGGAGCAAGTTCATTCGCTACACCCAGCAGTCGTTTGCCCTGGGCGCTGGCGCCTTGCTGGTGATCGATGGCCAGCTGTCTCCCGGCGCGATGATTGCCGCCAACGTGTTGATGACCCGGGCGCTGGCGCCGATCGACATGATGGTGGGCACCTGGCGTGGGTTTATCGCCGCCCGTTCGGCGTTTGAACGGCTGGAAGCCTTGCTCAAGGAGTTTCCAGCCCGCGATCCAGCCCTGTCCCGCGTTCCGCCCAAGGGCGCAGTCACTTTGCGCAACGTGGTGGCGACCGCCCCTGGGCGCAAGACGCCGATCCTCCAGGGCATCTCCACCGAGGTGCCAGCGGGCACCGTGACCGTGGTGTTGGGTCCTTCGGGTTCAGGCAAATCAACCCTGGCGCGCACCATGGTCGGCATCTGGCCCGATGTGTCTGGCGAGGTGCTGCTCGATGGCCTGCCCATCGGTGGCTGGGACCGTGACGAGCTGGGCCCGCACATCGGTTACCTGCCGCAGGACATTGAACTGTTCGAGGGCACCATCGCCGAGAACATCGCCCGTTTTGGCGAGCTGGACTCCGACAAGGTGATTGCCGCCGCCCGCAGTGCCGGCCTGCACGAGATGATCTTGCGCTTCCCCAAGGGCTATGACACCTCGATTGGCGAGGCGGGTGGCCTCCTGTCGGGCGGGCAGCGCCAGCGGATTGGGCTGGCGCGGGCCATTTACGGCCATCCGGTGATGGTGGTGCTCGACGAGCCCAACGCCAATCTGGACGATGTGGGAGAGGCCGCGCTGGTCCGTGCCGTGCAGGCCCTCAAAGCCGATGGCCGTACGGTGTTCCTGATCACCCACCGTCCCGGCATTTTGGCGGTCGCTGACCGCGTGCTGATCCTGCGCGATGGCCAGGTCCAGGCCGATGGCCCGCGCGACCAGGTGCTTGCGGCACTGCGCGCATCCCAGATGGCGGCGGCTGCTGCCCAGAAGCCTGCCGGCGGACTTGCACCCCATACGGCCTGATCCACCCTCTTGCACTCACAACCGATTTTCCCGAGATGAACATGGACAAAACTCAAGCACCCCTCCTGGCTGGACCCGCGGACGGTGGCCAGGATTCCCCCGCCCACCGCCCAGGTGACGCCTTGCGGGCCGGACGGATTGGTTTGCTCGCACTCGCCCTGGGCTTTGGTGGGTTTTTGGCATGGGCAGGTTTTGCCCCGCTGGACGAAGGCGTTCCCGGCCATGGCATGGTCGCCATCGACACCAAGCGCAAGACGGTGCAGCACTTGAGCGGTGGCATCGTCAAGGAGGTGCTGGTGCGCGAGGGTGATGCCGTCCAGGAAGGCCAGTTGCTGATCAAGTTGGACGAGGCCGTTGCCCGCTCCAACTACGAAGCGGTGCGCCAGCGTTACCTCTCCCTGCGCGCCATGCAGGGCCGCCTGCAGGCCGAGCAGCTGGGGCAGTCCCGGGTCACTTTCCATCCCGATTTGGTCAAGGCGGCCTCGGACCCCCTGATCCAGGCCCAGATGCTGAACCAAGAGCAGCTGTTCAACACCCGCCGTCGCTTGCTTCAGTCCGACCTGCAGTCGATCGAGGAAAGCGTCCAGGGCCAGCAAGGCTTGCTGGAGGCTTACCAGGGCATGCTGGTCCAGCGCCGCAACCAGTCCAAGTTGCTGTCCGAAGAACTGACCCAGCTGCGCAGCCTGGTCGGTGATGGCTATGCACCGCGCAACCGCCAGCTGGAGATGGAGCGCATGGTGGCTGACAACCAGACCGCCATTGCTGATTTGCAAGGCAATGTGATCCGTGCCCAGCGCACCATGGGTGAGTTGCGCCAGCGCGCCATGTCGCGCCAGCAGGATTACCGTCGCGAAGTGGAAACCCAGTTGGCCGACGTGACCCGCGAAGTCTTGTCGGACGAACAGAAGTTCAAGGCCGTGAGCGATGACCTGCAGCGCACCGAGATCAAGGCGCCGGTCGCCGGTCAGGTGGTGGGTCTGGCCATTCAGACCGTGGGCGGGGTGGTGCAACCTGGCCAGAAGCTGATGGATATCGTGCCGGGCAATGAGGCCTTGTTGCTTGAAGCCCATGTGGCACCGCACCTGATCGACCGTGTTCATGCCGATCTGCCGGTGGACATCCGGTTCTCCACCTTCGCCCATTCCCCCCAGCTGGTCGTCGATGGCAAGGTGGTTTCGGTGTCGGGCGACCTGTTGACCGAGCCACAGACCAACGTGAGCTATTACCTGGCCCGCGTGCAGGTGACGCCCGAGGGCCTCAAGACCCTGGGCAAGCGCCAGTTGCAACCCGGGATGCCTGTCGAGGTGATTTTCAAGACGGGTGAGCGTTCGATGCTGACCTACCTGCTGCATCCCTTGACCAAGCGCGTGTCTGCCGCCATGAAGGAAGAGTGAAACCATGCAACGCAAGCACCCTTTGATCCGCACCCCTCTGGTGGTGGCCCTGACTGTGGCTTCCTGTGCCTGGGGCCTGTCCGCCAGCGCCATGGACTTCCACCAGGCTTACGAGGCCGCCCTGCGCAATGACGCCCAAATCCGGGCCGCCCGCGCTGCCGCTGAAGCTGCCCGCGAGCGCCTGCCCCAGGCCGTGTCGCAGCTGCGGCCCAACGTCTCGGCAACCATCGGCCGCAATTACAACGACTTGATCAGTGAAGGACGCAGCCTGCTGGAACAGCGCACTGAAACCCAGAGCAACTATTTCTCGGGCAACAAAACTTTGTCGGTGCGCCAACCCTTGTACCGCCCGTACCAGATGGCGGCAGTAGAGCAGGCCAAGGCCCAAGTTCAGGAGGCGGATGCCACCCTGGAGCGGGACGAGCAGTCCCTGGTGGTCCGCTTGGGTGAGGCGTATTTCGAAGCCTTGCTTGCAGACGACCAGCTCACCCTGGTCCTCTCCCAGAGGGCCACGTACGCCCGCCAGTTGGATGCCGCCCAGAAAGGCTTGGCTGCCGGCACAGGCACCCGGACGGACATCGATGAAGCCCAGGCCCGCTTGGACATGACCATCGCCCAGGAGCTGGAAGCCCGGCAAAACCGCGAGTTCACCCGCCACCGCCTGGAGGCCATGACTGGCGAACCCTCCACCGACTTGGTCGGCTTGCCGATGGGGCCTTTCCAGGCCGAAGCGCCCATGCCCGCCACCGTGGATGCATGGATTGAACGTGCGGAGGCGGCCAGCCCTGAACTGCAGCAGTTGCGGGCGCAGCAAACTGCAGCACGCATGGAGATTGAAAAAGCAGAGGCCGGCCACCGTCCTACGCTGGATGCTGTGGCCCAGTGGGCTCTCACCAGCAGTGACAGCATTTACGCGGTCAATTCCCGTTACGACAACAAGGTGCTTGGATTGCAGTTGTCAGTGCCCCTCTACAGCGGTGGTTATGTCAACTCCACTGTCCGCCAAGCACTTGCATCCCACCAGCGCGCAGAGGAGGCTCTGGAGGCAGCCCGTCGGGATCTGGCCGTGCGGGTTCGCAAGGAGTTCCGTGGCATGACCGAGGGGGCAGCGCGCATTCAGGCCCTGGAGCAGTCGGTTCGCTCGGCAGAGCAGGCGGTCTTGTCGAACCGCCGTTCCTTCGAGGCTGGTTACCGCACCACCATCGATGTCCTGAATGCAGAGCACCAAAAAACCACAGCGCAGCGTGACCTTGCGCAGGCACGCTACCTCTACCTGGTTTCGCGCCTGCGCCTGCAGTCTCTCGCAGGCGAAGAACGCGCCGCCAATGCGCGCGATGTGAACCGCTGGTTGCTGGCGACCGCAAAGCCGTAAATACCGAGCAGGTCAGCAAGAGGTCCCCTCTCGTTTTTGCGGAGGGGCGGGCGTCTTCTTTGGTTCAGGAAGTGCGTCGCGTTCGTCCGCGTGCAAGGCACAGCAAGGTGGTTGCAGCCATGTAGCGCAAGACGTTGAACCAAGAGTTGAAAATTTTCGACTTTCCGACGGCGCGCACGTTCATCGTCACCGGTACTTCCACGATCTTGAGACCTGCCCGTCGTACCAGCAACAAGGCTCCCAGGTCCTGGTAATCCAGCATGGTTGCCTCACGTTCGGCCAGCACAGCAATGGCCTCACGTTGGTACAGCCTGAATCCAGAAGTCAGGTCCCGCAGATCGAAGCCGGCCAGCTGCCGAAACCAGCGCCAAGCAAGTTGTCGCAAGGCGCTTGCCCGTTCTGGGTAAGCACCAATGACCAGGCTGCCCTGGTTTCGGGCCGCAAGCAAGGCGGGGATGTCGTCCACCCCATGTTGCCCATCGGCATCCATGGTCACCACGCCACCAAAGCCTTGTCTCACTGCATGGCGCAGCCCGGTCTGCATTCCGCCCCACGCACCTACGGGGAGGCTAGGTCGCACGACTTGCGCGCCTGCTGCTCGGGCGATTTCCCCGGTGCCGTCGGTGCTGTGGTCGTCGATGACCAAGACGTGTTCCCAGCCTTTTTCGCGCAGCTGTACCAGCATGGTCCCGATGGTGTTGGCCTCATCCTTGGCGGGAATGACCACCAAGATGTCTTCTGCCCGCCGGGGGGCGGTGGGTAAAAGGGCCTGCGCCAAGCGGTACTCCCTGAGAATGTGCTGTGCACAGCGGTCCATCGTGAAATGCTTCTCGACCGCATGTCTGCCAGCCTGGCCCATTGCATGCCGTTGCTCCGTGGCATGTTGCAATTGGGCAACTGCATCTCGCCACGCACCGGTGTTGAGGGGCTCGACGGTCCAGCCGGCCCCAGTTTCTTCAATCAGCCAGGGCATGCCTGAGCCTGCGAGTTGTGACACCAGACAGGGCTTTGCCTGCGCCATTGCTTCGAGCAAGACCAGCCCGAACGCCTCTGTCCTTTCCAGGGAGGCGAGACAGAACAGGTCACATCCCTGGAGCAGCTGGTTTTTTTCTGCTTCGCTGACCCGGCCCAACAGTCGGATGTTCGCAGTCTGTCCTGCCGGGGTCAGCATTTGCACCAGTTCTTGGAGTTCTCCCATCAATGGGCCATCTCCTGCGATCAGCAGTTCGACGTCTGGCATGTTCGCCACGGCGCGGATCAGGGTGGCAAAGCCCTTGTAGTACACCAGCCGCCCGATCGATAGCAAGCGCAAGCCCGTGGAGGTCCAGTACTTTGTGGACGTTGCAGAGGCGGCAGGGCTGGCGCCTGCGGCTGTGGCAGGCAGTCCCAGGGGAACCACTGCGCATTTGCCCGTCCAATCCCGTAGCGGGGCGCTTGCAGCCAGGTAAGGGGGGGAGGTCACTACGATGCGTGCAGCATGCTGCAGCAAGGCCTGTTCAAAGGGCCGATACAGTTGGTAAGCCACTGCTACGGCACGGCGAATTTGTGACACCACCACGTCGGAGTGCCAATGGACGACCCAGGGGATCTCCCGGGCTTCTGGCAGTGTGAGTGCCCAAAATGCCGAGTTATTCGGCATGTGGATGTGCAGGACCTGCGGGCGGACCTGCTGAATCGCTTTTGCCAGCGCAGAGGGAAAACCCAAAGCAATCGGTGCATGGATCAACTGGCACTGGACTGGAACCCGGACCAGCCACGCGGGGTCTGTAGCCAAGGGCTGGCCATGCACCAGTGCATGGACTTCCAGCCCCTGGGCCTGCTGTGCGGCCACCAGATCGGCCAGAAAGGTTTCCATGCCACCGTTGTCGGGTGGGAAAAATTTGCCAATGTGCAGGATCCGCAAGTGTCTTCCATCCAGTCAATCAACGCGACAACTGGTCGTTCGCAATTTGGGTGCGGATCTGCACAAATCCGGCATTGCGTGGCTCCAGGGCGATCGCTTGGTCCAGTGCTGCCAGGCTCTCGGCCTTGTTGCCCGCATGGAAGTGGGCCATCGCCTTTCCATACCATGCCTGGGCGCTGGGTTGGCTGGCCAGCAACTGGTCGAAAACGGCCAGCGCTGCGCTGGTCTGTCCCAGCCCCACCAACGCCATGCCTTGTCCCTTGCGCGCGCGTGCAGACTGTGGCTCACGCTGCAACAGGTTCTGGAAATCGGTGAGTGCGATGGGATACTGTTTCAAGGCAATCGCTGTTTCGCCGTGCAGCGCGCGCAGGTCGATGGATTCGGCGGGTTTCAACCCAATGTCTCCGCCCGCTGCAGTTTCGGCGTCCATGGCTGCACTGAGCTGCATGAATGCTTCTGGGAAGCGTTGCAGTGCAAACAGGGAGACACCCTGGTAGTAATGGGCCATGGCTGGGGCAAACCCCTGTGCCTGCGAGCGTGCCAGCAGGCCGAGGGCCTTTGCATGTTGACGCTGCTTTTGGGCCACCAATGCAAGGTTGAACAGGGCATACCCCTTGCTTTCGCCCATCTTGATGGCGGTATGAAGGGCCTTCTCGGCTTCCTGGAGTGAGCCCGATTCAATGTGGTATGCCCCAAGGTTCAGGAAGGCTTGCCACCTGCCCACGGCGTTGGCAGGGGCTTGCTGGTCAATTTTGGCCGCGGCATCGGCCCAGACGGTCAGGCCATCCCGCAGGCTCAGGGTACGTTCCAGCGCCAACCCTCCCAGGCTCAGCAACAGGACGGACCCCAGCACATACAGTGATTTCGGCTTGAAGCCCACACAGGCCACCGCAACCAGCCCAGGCAAGGCGATGGCCCACAGGTAACTGCGGTACAGCACAAAGGGGTCTTGCACCCAGACCGTCCCAAATTCCGTCAGAAACAGCAGCAGGGGAAGCAAAAGGCACAGCCCCACCAAACGCAAGCCATTGCGTTGGGTGATGAGCATCCAGCACGCACCCAACAGCAGGGCGATGTACCCTAGCGCCCCCCCCAATTGTGGAAGGCTGGTCATGGACAAGGGAAAGGCAGGGCGCAGATCAATCGCCATCCACTGCACATTGGGAAACAGCCACAAGAAACCGTACGCAAAGAACAGGCCTGCCTCGTTCAAGAGACTCAAGGGGTACATCCGTTCTTCAATTCCGGGACTCAGGGTCGCCAGCAGTGCCGCGTACTCTTTGGATCGGGCATCAAACAGCGTGCCCACATAGTCTCCGTAAATCGACCATAGCACGCCGAACACCACGGCGCCCAGTGCCAGACCTGCCGCCCCGAGACGCAGCAAGGCACCGACGGCTGGGCGTCGCACGTACACAAACAGGGGAACCACCAGGAACAAGCCCAAGAAAGCATGCTCCTTGCACAACACCGCCAGCAGGTAAGCCACAAGTGCCCCAGCAAACCAGCCCAGGTGCCGTGTGCGTAAACCCCGCACCAGGGCCCAGCAGGCCAACACTGTGAACAGCGTTGCCATCACGATGGAGCGTTGGATCAAATAGGCGACGGCATACACCGCCACTGGATTGGCGGCAAACACACCGATCCCTAGCCAGACTGCTGCACGTTTAGAGTCTTCAAAATGCGGTGCTTGCTGAAAGTCCGCTGGAAAGTCGACCAGATCCAACAGTTCCCGTGTCAGTGCGAACAGGGCAGCAACCGTGGCCAGGTGCAGGAACAGATTGACCAGGCGTTGCTTCCACCAGCCGTCCCCTGCAAGCGCTTCGGTCCAGACGAAGCTGCCATAAGACAACATTCGTTGCTTGTATTCCAGCAGACTGCCATGCTGCCCAAAGACGGCCCCGTCTTTGAGGCGCATGTCGTCAAAAATCAGCTCGTTGTTCAGGCCTGGCAGGTAGATGCCCAGGATGACGGCGAGCACCAGGAGGCCAAACCCCCAGTTCCGGAAACCTGTGTGGGACATGGACGCTGGTCTCCAGGCAGGCGATCAAAGCGAGTCAATGAAGCTGCGCAGCTTGTCCGAGCGGCTCGGGTGCTTGAGCTTGCGCAGTGCCTTGGCCTCGATCTGGCGGATGCGTTCGCGGGTCACGTCGAACTGCTTGCCGACCTCTTCCAGGGTGTGGTCGCTGGTCATTTCGATGCCGAAGCGCATGCGCAGCACCTTGGCTTCGCGGGGGGTCAGGCCATCCAGGATGTCCTTGACCACGTCGCGCAGGCCGGCCTGCATGGCGGCCTCGATCGGGGCGGTGTTGGCGCCGTCCTCGATGAAATCGCCCAGGTGGCTGTCGTCGTCGTCGCCGATCGGCGTTTCCATGGAGATCGGCTCCTTGGCGATCTTCATGATCTTGCGGA
>CAYZPX010000074.1:0-12356 GCA_964480105.1 uncultured Burkholderiaceae bacterium
TAGGCCATTTCAGGGGCGTAGCCGGCTTCGACCAGGGTTTCGTAACCCATCTTGATCAGCTCGACAGCGCCGCCGCACAGCACGGCCTGCTCGCCGAACAGGTCGGTCTCGGTTTCTTCCTTGAAGTTGGTCTCGATGATGCCGGCCTTGCCGCCACCGTTGGCCATGGCGTAGGACAGTGCCAGGTCACGGGCCTTGCCGGACTGGTCCTGGTGCACAGCGACCAGGTGGGGCACGCCGCCGCCCTGGGTGTAGGTGTTGCGCACGGTGTGGCCGGGGGCCTTGGGAGCGACCATCCACACGTCCAGATCAGCGCGGGGCACGACCTGGTTGTAATGCACGTTAAAGCCATGGGCAAAAGCCAGCGAAGCACCTTGCTTGATGTTGGGCTCGACGTTGTTCTTGTAGACCTCGGCGATCTGCTCGTCGGGCAACAGGATCATGACCACGTCAGCGGCCTTCACGGCGTCGTTGACTTCCATCACGGTCAGGCCAGCCTTGCCAACCTTGTCCCAGGAAGCGCCGCCCTTGCGCAGGCCGACCACGACCTTCACGCCGCTGTCGTTCAGGTTCTGGGCGTGGGCGTGGCCTTGGCTGCCGTAGCCGATGATGGCCACGGTCTTGCCCTTGATGAGGCTCAGATCACAATCTTTGTCGTAGAAAACTTTCATGGGTGCTCCTGGTTGAATAGGGTTGAGAGGGTTGTCAAAAGAGAAAGCAGGTCTTAGACCCGCAGAATGCGCTCGCCACGGCCAATGCCACTGGCGCCGGTGCGGACGGTTTCGAGGATGGCAGTGCGGTCAATCGCCTGCAGGAAGGCATCGTTCTTGGTCTGGTCACCGGTGAGCTCGATGGTGTAGCTCTTGTCGGTGACGTCGATGATGCGGCCACGGAAGATGTCGGCCATGCGCTTCATCTCCTCGCGCTCCTTGCCGACGGCACGGACCTTGACCATCATCAGCTCGCGCTCGGTGTAGGCGCCTTCGGTCAGATCCACCACCTTGACCACCTCGATCAGGCGGTTCAGGTGCTTGGTGATCTGCTCGATCACATCGTCAGAGCCGTGGGTCTGGATGGTCATGCGCGACAGCGACGGGTCTTCGGTGGGCGCCACCGTCAGGGACTCGATGTTGTAGCCCCGGGCCGAGAACAGGCCCACCACGCGCGAGAGGGCACCGGGCTCGTTTTCGAGCAGAACGGCAATGATGTGTTTCATGGGAACAAGACTCCTCTTCTCGCCGCCCTCCCCCCAGACCGGTAAGCCTGGGGCTTGGCGGGCAATAGATTCACTTAGATACTATTAATTTGATAGCTAGAACCGCTTGATTTTATTGGGCTTGAAGCCAATTTGGCTTACAAATCCTCGGAACCCAGCAGCATTTCGGTGATGCCCTTGCCAGCTTGCACCATCGGGAACACGTTCTCGGTGGGGTCGGTGCGGAAGTCCAGGAACACCGAGCAACCGCGCTCCTTGACGATGCGGCGGGCTTCCTGCAGCGCAGGCTCGACGTCTTCGGGCTTCTCGATCAGCATGCCAGCGTGGCCGTAGGCCTCAGCCAGCTTGACGAAGTCGGGCAGCGAGTCCATGTAGCTGTGGCTGTAGCGGCCGGAGTACTCGATCTCCTGCCACTGGCGCACCATGCCCAGGTAACGGTTGTTCAGCGCGACGATGATCACCGGGGTGTTGTACTGGCGGCAAGTGGCCAGTTCCTGGATGTTCATCTGGATTGAGCCTTCGCCAGTGATGCAGAACACCTCGGCGTCAGGTTTGGCCAGCTTGATGCCCATGGCATAGGGCAAGCCCACGCCCATGGTGCCCAGACCACCGGAGTTGATCCAGCGACGTGGCTCGTCGAACTTGTAGAACTGCGCGGCCCACATCTGGTGCTGGCCCACATCAGAGGTGATGTAGGTCTCGGTGCCCTGGGTCATTTTCCAGAGGGTATCGACCACGGTTTGCGGCTTGATCACGCTGGTGTTGCCACGGTCGTACTGCAGGCAGTCACGGCCACGCCAGGCTTCGATCTGGTCCCACCAGGCGGCCAGGGCGCCGGCTTCGGGTCGGGTGGGGGTCTCGCGGACCATGGCGATCAGCTCGGTCAGCACGTCCTTCACATCGCCCACGATCGGGATGTCCACTTTCACGCGCTTGGAAATGCTCGACGGGTCGATGTCAATATGGATGATCTTGCGCTCGTTTTGCGCGAAATGCTTGGGATTGCCGATCACGCGGTCATCAAAGCGCGCGCCAATCGCCAGCAGCACGTCGCAGTTCTGCATGGCGTTGTTGGCCTCGATCGTGCCGTGCATGCCCAGCATGCCCAGGAACTTGCGGTCGGTGGCCGGATAGGCGCCCAGGCCCATCAGGGTGTTGGTGACGGGGTAGCCCAGCATGTCCACCAGGGTGCGCAGCTCTTGCGTAGCCTCGCCCATCAGGACGCCGCCACCGGTGTAGATGTAGGGACGCTTGGCGTTGAGCAGCAGCTGCAGGGCCTTGCGGATCTGGCCGCCATGGCCCTTGCGCACGGGGTTGTAGGAGCGCATTTCCACGCTCTCAGGGTAGCCGTGGTAAGGCACCTTCTTGAAAGACACGTCTTTTGGAATGTCCACCACCACGGGGCCGGGACGGCCGGTGCGCGCGATGTGGAAGGCCTTCTT
The DNA here is from genome assembly GCA_964480105.1 of uncultured Burkholderiaceae bacterium. GTDB lineage: Bacteria > Pseudomonadota > Gammaproteobacteria > Burkholderiales > Burkholderiaceae_C > CAYZPX01. The sequence continues at coordinate 2,659 of CAYZPX010000074.1, forward strand.
CATGGTCTCGGCCAGATCGCGGGGGTCCTTGACCAGGAAGTTGTGTTTGACGATGGGGCGGGTGATGCCGACGGTGTCGCATTCCTGGAAAGCGTCCAGGCCAATCGCGGCGGTGGGCACCTGGCCGCTGATGATCACCATCGGAATGCTGTCCATGTAGGCGGTGGCGATGCCGGTCACGGCATTCGTCAGGCCCGGGCCCGAGGTAACCAGGGCCACGCCGACTTCGCCTGTCGCGCGGGCATAGCCGTCGGCGGCATGGACGGCGGCCTGCTCATGGCGTACCAGCACATGCTGCATGGTGTCCTGCTTATACAGGGCATCGTAAATATAAAGAACCGCGCCACCAGGGTAGCCCCAGATGTACTGGACGTTTTCAGCCTGCAGGGCCTTGACCAGGATTTCGGCGCCCATCAGTTCCTGGGCGGGTGCGGACGCATGTGCGGAAGAAGCGGCAGCAGCGCTGGCTGCGTGGGCCTTGGAGAGTTCCATGATCAACCTTTGTGAATTTCTCTGACGAAAAACCTTGGGTGCCCCTCACCAAACCCTTATGGGGCCGGCTCGGGACTTAGGGCCAAGGCCATGGGCGTGCGGATTGCAACGCCGGACCGGGACCCGTTTGCCTTTGATTTGCAATCCGGATTATCGCACCGGCCAACGCCAAGCCACGAAAAACGCCTTGCAATGCGATAATCGCGAGCTGTTTTGTGTCACGGGTCACCCCCGCCCCACTTCAAGGCTGAGACCGCTTGGCAACCGAGCAAGAACTATCCGACTTCCTGAAAAGCGTGGAAAAGCGTGCGTTCAAGCGCACCTACTACCATGTGCGCAACGAAGAGTCGGCCCTGGACATCGTGCAAGACAGCATGATGAAGCTCGCGGAGCATTACGGGGACAAACCCACCAACGAATTGCCGATGCTGTTCCAGCGCATCCTCTCCAACGCGACATTGGATTGGTTTCGCCGCCAGAAAACCCGCAATGCGTTGTTCTCCAACCTCAGTGACTTTGATCCTGGCGACGATGGCGATGCAGACTTTGACCTGCTCGAAAGCCTGGCTGGCGGCAATGCGATGTCCGAAAGCGCAGAAGACCAGACACGGCGCCAGCAGCTGTTTCGGGACATTGAAACCGAGATTGCCGGACTTCCACCCCGTCAACGGGAAGCCTTCCTGCTGCGTTACTGGGAAGATCTGGACGTCGCCGAAACCGCAGCCGCCATGGGCTGCACTGAAGGCAGTGTCAAAACCCACTGCTTTCGCGCCGTCCAAGCCCTGGCCAAGGCCTTGAAAGCCAAAGGAATCGAGCCATGAACACCACCCACACCCTCTCTGTCGACCATGACGCTCGGATGGACCGCTTTGCCCGCAAAGTCACACGCCATCTGGACGACGCCAGCGACACCCTGCCCTACGACATCAGCGAGCGTCTTCGTTCTGCACGCGTCCAGGCGGTGGCCCAGCGCAAGCGTGCCGCCCTGGCACCGCAGCTGGCACCCTCTTTGCTGCACAACGGCGCCAGCACACTGGTGCTTGGCAAGGGTGGTAGCGAACGGGGTGGCTGGTGGAACGCCCTGGTTTCGGCCATTCCTCTGATAGCCCTGGTGGCAGGTCTGGTGATGATTGACATTGCACAGGACGAGTCCGTGCTATCCGAAGTGGTGGAAATCGATGCCGCGTTGTTGACCGACGACCTGCCCCCAGCCGCCTACGCGGACCCAGGCTTCGTGCAATTCCTGAAAACTTCGGCCAGTACGGCCGACTGATTCGCCTGCCTGGATCCTGCATGCCACTGAACGCGCCCCGCCGTCACTCTTCCGTCTTTGCCCTGTGGCTGGCATGGGGGGTTCTGGGCGCGCTCGCTGCGGGAGGCTGGCAGGCAGCCTCCTGGCTGCGCATGGCCCCCGCCAGCCTCCTGCCCACCGCCGCGTTGGAACGCGGCAAGCCGACGCAGCCCTTCAACACCCGCCCCCTGGAACAGCCAATGGCCGCAACGCCGCAAGGCCCCGTCTGGCGCAGCCTCAAGCCGAGTGAACAAACAGCCCTGGCACCGTTGGCACAGCAATGGGCGGGCCTGAGTGGCACACAAAAACGCCGCTGGTTGGCCCTGGCGCAAAACTTCGCAGCCTTGCCAGAGCCCGAACAGCAGAAGCTCCACAGCCGCATGGCGGACTGGGCGAGCCTGAGCGCTCAGCAGCGCAACCAGGCACGACTCAACTATGCCAAGGCCCACCGACTGGGCCTGGACCACAAGCGCGCCCAGTGGGAGGCCTACCAGGCCTTGAGCGAGGAAGCGCGTCAGGCCCTGGCCGCCAAGGCCGCGCCCAAGGCCCAAGGGGCGGCACCGGCGCTGCGCCCTGTGCCAGCGCAAAAACTGGTCCAGGTGCCTGCCGCGAGCCAGACCGATCCGCGCCGGGCCAACCCCCCAAAAATCCTGCGCCCTGCGCCCGACAAGGCCATCCGGCCAGCGCCTGTGCTGGACGACGCTGCCACGGGAGCTTCGGTGCAAAATCCCCTGGTCGAGACCGCCCCTGTCACCATGCCCAGCGCCACCCCCCAGGCCCTGCCGCTACTGCCGGGCGGAAACGACAGCGCCAAGCCGACAGCGTCGCACGATCCAGCGCTGCCCTCCCACTGAGTGATTCGTGTCCGTACAGCGCGCAGCGCTGCGGTGTTTACCATGCCCCACACTCCTCCAGCGGCCCTGACCGCCCCCAGTTTGAAACGCCGCATGGCCTGCTGGCTGTACGAAGGCCTGCTGCTGTTCGGCGTGGTCTTCATCGCAGGCTACTTGTTCAGTGCGCTCAGCCAGTCCCGGCATGCACTGGACAACCGCCACCCCCTGCAGGCCTTTGTCTTCGTGGTGTTTGGCATTTATTTCACCTGGTTCTGGTCCAAGGGCCAGACCCTGGCCATGAAGACCTGGCACATCCGCCTGGTGGACCGTGCAGGCCAACCTGTGAGCCAGCCACGGGCCCTGCTGCGCTACCTGCTGTGCTGGCTGTGGTTTCTGCCGCCGTTGGCATTTGTCGCGCCCTATGGCTTGTCGTCTGGCGAAGTCACGGTGCTGACTCTGGGCTGGATTACCGTCTGGGCCCTGCTCAGCCGCTTTCACCCACAGCGGCAGTTTTGGCACGACGCTTGGGCTGGAACGCGACTGGTGCATTTCCAGCCCCCTGTGGCACCCCGCAAGCGCTGAAAACCCACTCCACCCACCCTATCGCTCAATGAACTTACCTGTGCACACTGACCCCACCGTCAATCCGCAGAAGCAACGCACAGGCCTGAGCCGCATCTGGCACGCAGGAGGCTATTCGCTGGAAGGTCTCAAGGCGGGCTGGCAAGAGAAAGCGTTTCACCAGGAAGCCGTGGCTGCGCTGGTGATGGTGCCGAGCGCCTTCTGGTTGGGCGGAAACTGGCTGGAAATCAGCGTGCTGTGCGGCGCCGTGCTGCTGGTGCTGATAGTGGAATTGCTGAACACCGGTATCGAATCCGCCATCGACCGCGTGGGGCCGGAATGGCATGCGCTGTCCAAGCGGGCCAAGGACATGGGCAGCGCGGCTGTGCTGCTGTCGCTGCTGCTGTGCGTAGGGATTTGGGGGGGTGCCCTTTGGACGAAGGTGGCCCATGGCTGACACCCCTTTTTCGCTGTGCGTTTATTGCGGCTCGCGCCTAGGCGATAACCCGGCGTTCACCGCCGCTGCGACCGAAGTCGGCCACTGGCTCGGCGCACAGGGTGGGCAACTGGTGTATGGCGGAGGGCGCAATGGCCTGATGGGCGTGGTAGCAGCCGCTGTGCGCGAAGCCGGAGGTCGGGTGGTGGGTGTCATCCCCCAGTCCCTGATGGACAAGGAAGTGGCTGACCTTCAGTGCGACGAACTCCACATCGTGCAGACCATGCACGAGCGCAAAGCGATGATGGCCGAGCGCTGCGACGCCTTTCTGGCGCTGCCCGGGGGCATCGGCACCTTTGAAGAACTGTTCGAGGTTTGGTCCTGGCGCCAGCTTGACTACCACGCCAAACCGATTGGGTTGCTGAACGTAGGCGCTTACTACGATGGGCTCCGGGCATTTCTGGCACAGAGCGTGCACCACGGCTTCATGAGCGAGTGGCAACTCGGTTTAGTGGACCTGGATACGCAAGCACTGCCACTGCTGGAACGCTTGCACGCCAGCGCCAGCAAGGCGCCACCGCCCACCACCCCGCTGCGCTCGCGCATCTGAGGGCCGCTGCGCTCAGATGGCCGTCTCGTCCAGATCGCCAGTACGGATGCGCACCACCCGCTCCACGGGGGTGATGAAAATCTTGCCGTCGCCGATCTTGCCGGTGCGCGCCACGTTGACGATGGCATCCACGCAGCGGTCTACGTCTTCGGTCTTGACGACCACCTCAACCTTGACCTTGGGCAGAAAGTCCACCACGTATTCCGCGCCACGGTAAAGCTCGGTATGGCCCTTTTGGCGGCCAAAGCCCTTGACCTCGGTGACGGTGAGGCCGTTGACGCCGCACTCGGCCAGGGCCTCGCGCACTTCCTCCAGCTTGAAGGGCTTGATGACGGCGGTGATCATTTTCATGGGGAGATTCCTCGATCAGGACGGTGGGACGGCCCTTCCAGCCGATCAGGCGCGGAAGGCGTTGGTGATGGGGTAGCGCCAGTCCTTGCCAAAGCTGCGGCGCGTGACGCGCAAGCCGACCGGGGCCTGACGGCGTTTGTACTCGTTGACCTTGAGCAGGCGGGTCACCCGCTCGACATCGGTGCGCTCAAAACCGGCGGTGATGATGGACTCGATGGGCTCGTCGTTTTCCATGTAGCGGGCCACGATGGCGTCCAGCACCTCGTAGGGCGGTAGGCTGTCCTGGTCTTTCTGGTCGGGCCGCAGTTCCGCGCTGGGCGGGCGGGTGATGATGCGCTCGGGAATCGGATTGGCGCCGGTGCCAAACGGGTCGTTCGCGTTACGCCAACGCGCCAGCGCAAACACCGTGGTCTTGGCCACGTCTTTGAGCACAGCAAAGCCGCCCGCCATGTCGCCATACAAGGTGCAATAGCCAGTGGCCATTTCGCTCTTGTTGCCCGTGGTCAGCACCACCGAACCGAATTTGTTCGACAGCGCCATCAGCAAGGTGCCACGGATGCGGGCCTGCAGGTTCTCCTCGGTCGTGTCTTCGGCCAGGCCGGCAAACTCGCCCGCCAGCGTGGTCTTGAAGGCCTCGAAGGGGCTGGCAATCGGCAGTTCGTCGTAGCGCACGCCCAGGCGCTGGGCCATGTCGCGGGCATCGATCCAGCTGATGTCGGCGGTGTAGGGCGAGGGCATCATCACCGTGCGGACCTTGTCGGCACCCAGCGCATCGACGGCAATCGCCAGCACCAGCGCCGAGTCGATGCCGCCGGACAAGCCGAGCAACGCGCCGGGAAAGCGGTTCTTGCCGACATAGTCGCGCACGCCCAGCACCAGGGCCTGCCAGAGTTCGGCCTCGGGCGTGGGCAAGGGGGCGATCTCTGCTTTTATTTTGATAGCACATTCCGCACTGTCTACGGCGCAAAACGCCAATTTCTCTTGAAATCCAGGCGCACGGGCTGCCAGGCTGCCATCGGCCTGCAGGGCGAACGAGTGTCCATCGAACACCACCTCATCCTGCCCGCCCACCAGGTGGGCATAGACCAGGGGCAGGCCGGTTTCGGCCACCCGCGCACGCATGGTGACCTCGCGTTCGGCCGCCTTGCCACCGTGGAAGGGGGACGCATTGAGCACCGCCAGCAGCTGCGCACCGGCGGCGGCGGTTTCCTGGGCAAACTGGGGATACCAGGCGTCTTCGCAAATCAGCAGCCCGACCTTCACGCCCGCCACCTCGAACACACAGGGCGCCTGGCCGGGCACAAAGTAGCGCTGCTCGTCAAACACCTGGTAGTTGGGAAGGGCGCGCTTGACGTAGGTCTGCTCGATCCGGCCATCGCGCACCACGCTGGCGACATTCAGGCAGGGTTCGTGGGCCAAGGCCTGGTCTGAGGCCTTTTGCGGATGGCCCACCACCAGCGCCAGCCCGGGAAACCCGACCGACGCCTGGGCGATGGTTTTCAGGGCATCATCGCAAGCCACCAAAAAGGCGGGGCGCAAAAACAGGTCCTCGGCGGCGTAGCCGCACAGGGCCAGCTCGGGGGTCAACAACAGCCGGGCGCCGGCGGCATGGGCTTCGCGCGCTGCGTCAATGATTTTTTGCGCATTGCCGGGCAGGTCGCCCACCACGAAATTGAGCTGTGCGATGCAAAGGGAGAACGTCATGGAATCCGAAAAAAGCTGGAGGTCCGGCAAGGACCAAGACAAGGTCAAACACCTTGCAAGCGCCCACCCACCGAAAGACCGGCATGGCTGAGGGTCGCATTATCGCGCGCGTGCTTCCCGGGGTTGGGGAGATCGATGCCCACGCCTGGAATGCGCTCTGGGCACTGCAAGCCCACCCCACCCCGTTCATGCGCCACGAATACCTGCTGGCCCTGGAAGCGAGCGACAGCGCGGTGCCCGACACCGGCTGGGCACCGCGCTTCATGACGCTGTGGGAGGACGACGCCCTGATCGCCGCCTGTCCGCTGTACCTCAAAAGTCACTCCTACGGCGAATACGTGTTCGACTGGGCCTGGGCGCGGGCCTACGACCAGCATGGCCTGGCCTACTACCCCAAAGCCCTGATCGCGGTGCCTTTCACCCCCGTGCCTGGCACCAGACTGCTGGCCCGGGATGCCACCACGCGGGCTGCGCTGGCACGCGCTGTGCGGCAATGGTGCGAAACCGAAGGCCTGTCCTCGCTGCACCTGCTGTTTGCGGCTGCGGAAGACCTGGAGGCCTGTACGGCGGACGGCTGGATGCAGCGGCAGACGGTGCAGTTCCACTGGGAGAACGCCGGCTACCGGGACTTTGACGATTTCCTGGCTTCGCTGTCGCAAGAAAAGCGCAAAAAGATCCGTCAGGAGCGTCGCAAGGTCACCGAAGCCGGCGTGCGTTTTCGGGCGCTACGGGGTTCGGACATCCAGCCGGAGGACTGGGACTTTTTCTACGCCTGCTACGAGCGCACCTACCTGGAGCACGGCAATCCGCCCTATTTGCAGCGGGACTTTTTCGATCGCATGGCCCGTACCTTGCCCGAGGCCTGGCTGCTGTTCATCGCCGAGCGGGACGGCCGCCCGATTGCCAGCAGCCTGATCGGCCTGGCGCTGGCGCCCGAAGGCATGTCACCCACCACGGCCTATGGCCGCTACTGGGGGGCGATGGAGCGGTTGGACTGCCTGCATTTCGAGGCCTGCTACTACCAGCCGCTAGCCTGGTGCATTGCCAATGGCGTTGAGCGCTTCGAGGGCGGCGCCCAGGGCGAGCACAAGATGGCCCGCGCGCTGATGCCCCAAACCACCACCAGTGCCCACTGGCTGGCCCATCCAGCCTTTGCCGAAGCGGTAGACAACTTTTTGCAGCGCGAAAGCACTGGCGTCGCCAATTACCTGGAGCACCTGCAAGCACGCAGCCCGTTCAAGTCCACACCCTGAACAGGTCGTCGGAAACAAAAAAGCCAGTGCCCATCAAGAACACTGGCCGAGGAAGGTAGGTCTCCGCTCAGGAGGCCCACACTGTTTTAGAAGCTTTCCCAGTCGTCGTCCGAGCCTGCGGCAGCGCGGGGGGCAGGACTGGGCGCTGCGGCTGCAGGGGCCGCCAGGCCAGGGGCTTTGGCCGCCACGCTGCGGGGCGCACCACCGGAGCCGGAGCCGACCTTTTTGGCGGGAGCCCGGTAGGCCGCTGGTGCAGGTGCGCGGTTCAGGGCTGGACGCGGCGCAGGTGCAGCCATGGCACTGCTGTGGCCATGGCCCAGCGTGAACACCGCAACGGCATTCACCAGTTCCTGGGCCTGTTGGTTCAGGCTACTGGCAGCCGCAGCCATCTCTTCCACCAAGGCTGCGTTCTGCTGGGTGGCCTGGTCCATGTGGGTCACGGCTTCGCCCACCTGCGCCACACCAGAACTCTGTTCACTGCTGGCAGCACTGATCTCGCCCATGATGTCGGCCACACGGCGGATGGAGTTGACCACCTCGGTCATGGTCACGCCCGCCTTGTCCACCAGTTGGGTGCCCTGCTCCACGCGCTCGACGCTGGCGGTGATGAGTTCCTTGATCTCCTTGGCCGCCTCCGCACTGCGCTGGGCCAGGTTGCGCACCTCGCCAGCCACCACTGCGAAACCACGGCCCTGCTCGCCGGCACGGGCAGCTTCCACGGCCGCGTTCAGCGCCAGGATGTTGGTCTGGAAAGCGATGCCGTCGATCACAGTGATGATGTCTGCGATCTTGTTGCTGCTGGCGTTGATGCCTTTCATGGTCTCGACCACTTCGGCTACTACTTCGCCACCTTGCACGGCGACAGTGGAGGCACTCATGGCCAGCTGGTTGGCAGCGCGGGCGTTGTCGGCGTTCTGGCGCACGGTAGAGCCCAGTTGCTCCATCGAGGCCGCGGTCTCTTCCAAGGCGCTGGCCTGCTGCTCAGTGCGGGAAGACAGGTCGTGGTTGCCCTGGGCAATCTCAGCGCTGGCGGTGGCCACGCCCTCGGCGTTCTGGCGCACAGACTGGACAGTGGCCGCCAGCTTGTGGGACATGGTACTCAGCGCCGCCATGATGCTGTCCTTGTCGCCTGGGGCTACGCGGATGTTGGATGCCAGGTCGCCAGCGGCCACCGCGTCGGCGACGCGCTTGAGCTCGTGCGGATCGGCACCCAGTTGGCGGGTGACGCCGCGCAGGTAGACCACCAAGCCCAAGAGGCCCAGAATCACCAGGGCGGCCACGGCCAGGTCGGTGTAGAGGGCCAATCGGGCATCGGCAATCAGGCTTTCGATGCGGGCCGCCAGGTCCTCTCCTTGGCGCTTCTTCTCTTCGGCCAGGGGGGCAAGCAAGCGGTTACGGGCCGGAATGGTCTTGTCAACCAAGTACGCAAAGGCTTCTTCCTTCTTGCCTGCCTGGATCAGCTTGATGTTTTCAACGCCCTGGGCCCAGAACTCGTCCATCAGGCCACGCAGCGGCGCATAGGCTTTCTTGCCCGCTTCGTCGCTCATGCCTTTGCCAAACTCGTCGAGTTTGGCATACAGCGATTTCTGCTTGTCCGCGATGTCGGCCAAGGCCACACGCAGCTCTTCGGGGTTGCGCGCGAGGATGGCATGGCGCAGCTGCAGCGACGTGCGGGTGACGTTGAGCTCCAGCTCAGCGATGGTCTGAACCTGGGGCACGTTGGTCTGACGGACATCGGTGGCCAGCGCGGTCACGCTCTGCATCATGACCCACACCGTGATCACCATGGCGACCATCAGGGTGATCAGCACGCCATTGATCAACAACAGTCGCTGGGAGAGACTCAATTGGGATGAAGAGGAATTCATGGGGTCTCGAACAGAAAAGAAGAACAGGGCACCATAAGCATGGTATGCGGCTTATTGTCCACCGATTTGATTTCCGTCAAATGTACCCAAAGGCTACAGACGACTGGACGGGGCGGGCCGCCGCTAGGCCACAAAAAAACCCTGGGGGCCAGGCCAGCCACCCAGGGACAGGGAAAGCCCAGGCGAGACTCAGGCGGCGGGGGCCTTGCCGTAGTTGGCGATGCCGTCCGTGATTTCCTTGCGCGCGGCGTCGATGCCTTGCCAGCCCAGCACCTTGACCCACTTGCCCTTTTCCAGGT
>CAYZPX010000075.1:0-12289 GCA_964480105.1 uncultured Burkholderiaceae bacterium
CGCTTGACGATCACGCGATCGTGCAGGGGGCGAAGGTTCATTGCATCTCTCCTGGAATGGAATGTGGACTCAAACTTCGGCCCGCGCCAGGCGCAGGCCACCGAATTCAGCGGCAGGGCTGTTAGCACTCCACCGCATCGAGTGCTAATCATAAGGGTGTTTGTGACAGCTTCAAGACCCTGTCGGGATTTTTGAGTGGCTTGTGGGGGATCTTGGCCCGGTCGGGCTGGGGGTGCGAGGGGCGCCGGCGGTGTGGGGGTGCGATGGGCCTGGGGGCGAGCCGGTCCCCGCAGGCCATTGGTGTGCAGGAGCCTGCGGAGCTCAGTCCTTCTTGAGGGCGCTGAGCACCATGCGCACCATCAGCGCTTCGGCTTCGTGGTGGTCTTTTTCGGACAGGCGCGCTTTCTTCATCAGCGCGGCAATCGGGGTTTCCTGGTCGGCGTAGGCCTGGGTCATTGCCCAGATCTGGAACATCAGGTGGGTGAAGTGCACTTTGGTGATCTGGCCTTCGCTGGCCCAGCCTTCAAAGCGGGCGACCACCCTCGCCAGCAAGGGCGCCACCCGCTCCTTGAGGGCACTGCCGTAGTGCGGCGCGCCTGCCAGCATTTCCTGCGTGAAGATGCGGGTGCTGTTGGGGCGCTGGCGCGCATATTCCACCTTGTGGTGGATGTATTGGCGCACCCCTTGCTCCGGGCTGCTGCTCTCGGCCAGCGTCACCATCTGGGCCAGCCAGTCGTTGAGCACACCGTCCAGCAGGCGGTGGTAGAGCATTTCCTTGTTGGGGTAGTAGTACAACAGGTTGTGCCGGCTCATGCCCACGTCGATGGCGATGTTTTCCAGCGAGGTGCCTTCAAAGCCGTTGCGTGCAAAGTGGCTTTCGGCCACTGACAGGATTTTGTTCTCTTTGGCCAAGCGCGAAGCGGTCGGGGGGCGCTGTTTGGGGCCGTGGGATTTGGGGAGTACGGGGGTGTAGGCGCAGTGCATCGTGATATTGTGTAACAAGTTGCAATTTCGGCGTTCGGCGACGGTCTCGGGTCAAAAACCGCTGCCACATGTGCAAAGCACCGAATGGGTTTTGGTGTTCGCAACAGCTGATTTGGTTCCAACGCGAAGGGCGCGTATTTTGCTCCTGAAAAGTGAGCTTGTACCGACGAAGAAATAAGGGTTTGTGCCATGTTTGGCCCTGAATGGGCAGGCCCCAGTGTATGCCGCAGCCCTGGGGGGATGAAAAAATGCCTTCAACATTCCGCTTTCATGACCCTGACAATTTCTCCCTGCTACAGGCGGCGTTGGCCCAAGCGCCGGCCTGTCTGGTGAGCGTGCAGGCCACCCAAGGCTCCGTGCCGCGCGCTCCGGGTACCTGGATGGCCGTATTGCCCGACCGCGCGATTGGCACGGTGGGTGGCGGTCAGCTGGAGTTTCAGGCCCTGACTGAAGCCCGACGCCGTTTGGCCTCGGCCAGCGCCAGTTCGGACGCCGCCGTGGTCCGCTACCCCCTCGGACCCCGGCTGGGCCAATGCTGTGGCGGGGTGGTGGATTTGCGCTTTGAGTTGATCGCTGCCGCCGACCTGCCGGCGCTGCGCGAGCGCCTGACGCTCCCGTGCTGGCCCGTGGCCCTGTTTGGCGCCGGCCATGTGGGACAGGCCTTGGTGCGCGCGCTGAGTCCCTTGCCCTTTGCCCTGGCGTGGTTTGACAGCCGCGAGGGCCTGTTCCCGACCGATTTACCGGCCCACACCATGTGCGAGCAGTCTGATCCGGTGCAGGGGGCCGTCCCCGGCTTGGCGCCGAATTCGCGTGTGCTGGCCATGAGCTTCAGCCATGCCGAGGATCTGGAGATCGTCGCCGCCTGCCTACGCCGCCAGCGGGAGCGGGGTGATCTACCCTTTATCGGCCTGATCGGCAGCCGGACCAAGGCGGCCAGCTTTGCGCAGCGCCTGTCTGAGCGCGGCTTTACGTCCGACGAAATTACCCAGGTGGTTTGCCCCATCGGCATTCCTGGCATCACGGGCAAGGCGCCGGCGGTCATTGCCGCCTCGGTGGCGGCGCAGTTGTTGCAGACCTTGCCTGCGGATTCGGAATAGGCGTTGTGGCTGGTCAGACCTGCGCGTCGGTGGGCCGTGCGTCAGCCCCCTGCAGAGCCCAGAACACCGCTTCGGGCGTCGCGGGGGCGTTCAAGGCGACGGGCGTGCGCGGGTCGCCGGGCCGTCCGGCGGCAATCGCATTGCGCAGGGCCTCGAAGGCACTTAGGGCCAGCATGAACGGCGGTTCGCCCACCGCTTTGCTGCGGCCCACGGTGTCAACCCGGTTGGGTTCGGGCCACAGGTCCACCTGGAACGCAGCGGGCAGGTCGCCGGCGGTGGGAATCTTGTAGCTGCTCGGCCCTGTGGTGCTCAGGCGGCCTTGCGCGTCCCAGACCAATTCCTCGCTGGTCAGCCAGCCGACGCCCTGCAGGTAGCCCCCCTCAATCTGGCCGATGTCGATGGCCGGGTTCAGGCTCTGGCCCACGTCGTGCAGGATGTCCACGCGCAGCAGCCGGTGTTCGCCGGTGAGGCGGTCGATCACCACCTCGGTGCAGGCGGCGCCGTAGGCAAAGTAGAAAAACGGCCGGCCTTGCAGCGTGGCCGGGTCGTAGTGGATGTCGGGTGTGGCGTAAAAGCCGTCGCTCCACAGCGGCACCCGGGCGGCATAGGCCAGGCCCACCACCTCGGTGAACGAGCGGCAGGCCTGGGGGCTGCGCACCTGGCTGTCGGCAAACACCACTGCGTCGGGCGCGCAGCCGTCCCGTTCGGCCACCACTTGGGCCAGCCGTTCGCGCACCTGCAGCGCGGCGGCCTGGGCGGCCTTGCCGTTCAGGTCGCTGCCGCTGGAGGCTGCGGTGGCGCTGGCATTGGGCACCTTGTCGGTGTCGCTGGCGGTGGCGCGCACTTGCTCGGGCGGCAGGCCCAGCGTGGCGGCGACGATTTGCCGGACTTTGGTGTGCAGGCCCTGGCCCATCTCGGTGCCGCCATGGTTGACGAGCACGCTGCCGTCCGTATAGATGTTGACCAGCGCCCCCGCCTGGTTGAGCAGGGTGGCGGTAAAGCTGATGCCGAACTTGACCGGCGTGAGCGCCAGCCCCCGGCGCAGCACCGGCTGGCGGGCGTTCCAGGCAGCGATTTCGGCCTGGCGGCCGCGGTAGTCGCAGTTGGCTTCCAGTTGCGAGATAAGCGGCTCCAGGATGTTGTCCGTCACCTGCATGCCGTAGGGCGTGGTGTCGCGCCCACTCGGGTGACCTGGCGGGTCGTAGAGGTTGTGGCGGCGCACGTCCAGCGGGTCCATGCCCAGGACGCGGGCGATGTCCCCGAGGATGCTTTCGGTCACCAGCATGCCCTGCGGGCCGCCAAAGCCGCGAAACGCGGTGCTGCTTTGCTTGTGCGTCTTGCAGCGGTACGAGACGATGTCCACATCGGCCAGGTGGTAGGCGTTGTCCACATGGAACAGCGCCCGGTCGGCAATCGGGCCGGACAGGTCGGCGGAAAACCCGCAATCCGCTGCCATTTGCAGCTTGAGCCCCTGGATGCGGCCCTGGTCGTCAAAGCCCACGGTGTAGTCGCAGACAAAGGGATGGCGCTTGCCGGTGATGCGGACATCGTCCCCGCGCTCCAGCCGCAGCTTGACCGGGCGCCCGAACTTGTGCGCCGCCAGCGCGGCCCAGACCGCCGTGTGGCCCGCCTGGGTTTCTTTGCCGCCAAAGCCGCCACCCATGCGCCGGCATTCCACCCGCACCGCGTGTTGCGCGATGCCCAAGGCGCTGGCGATCCAGGCCTGCACTTCGCCGGGGTGCTGGGTGCTGCTGTGGACAAGCCATTGCCCATCTTCCTGGGGCAGGGCGGTGGCGACCTGGCCTTCCAGGTAGAAATGCTCCTGCGCGCCGGTGCGCAACTCCCCTTGCAGCCGGTAGGGCGCGGCGGCCAGCGCCGCCTCGGCATTGCCCCGGCGCAGCGTGACCGGGGGCAGCACCCAATGCTGGGCCTGCAGGGCTTCTTCCACTGTCAGGATGGCCGGCAGCGGCGTGAGCTGCAGCCGCACCTGCCGCGCCGCCTGGCGGGCCCGCGCCACGCTGTCGGCCACCACCAGGCCGACCACCTGGCCGGCGTAGTCCACGGTCTCACGCGGCAGGATGGGTTCGTCGTGCGCCAGCGAGGCCAGCAGCGGGTCGCCCGGCACATCGGCCGCCAGCACCAGGCCGCGCACCCCCGGCAGGGCCAGCGCGGCTTGGGCGTCCACCGCGTCGATGCGGCCATGCGCGATGGGCGAGAGGATGGGCGCGGCGTAGAGCGTGCCCTGCCATTCGGGCAGGTCGTCCACAAACGGCGCGCTGCCGGTGACATGGCCCCGGGCGCTTTCGTGCGGCAGTGGCTGACCCATGGGCGGGTGGTTCGGCGCGGTGGGGGCGGTGGATGGGTTCATGGTGCCTCCGTGCGGGATGGGGGCTGGTCGTTGGAGGCAGGCAGGTCCGCCACCGTCAGCGGCTGCAGCCCTTGGCTGTCCAGCCAGCAGCGCTGCAGCAGATTGCCCAGCAGCGCCATGCGGTAGGCCCGGCTGGCGCGCAGGTCGGACAGGGGCTGGCATTCGGCCTGCAGCGCGACGGCGGCCTTGGCGACGGTGGCAGCGCTCCAAGGCTGGCCTTGCAGCGCGGCTTCGGCCTGGCGGGCGCGCAGCGGCGTGGCAGCCACCCCACCCAGCCCCAGGCCCACGGACTGCACCACGCCGTCCTGCACCTGCACCCGCAGCGCCAGCGTGACGGCGGCAATGTCGTCCTCCCAGCGCTTGCTGACCTTGTGCGCCCAGACCTGGGTGGTGGATGCACCGGGTAGGTCCAACGGCACCCGCACCGTCACGACCAGCTCGTCGGGCGCGAGCACGGTCTGGCGGTAGCCCGTGTAGAAGGCCTCCACCGGAACGCAGCGGTTGCCCCGCACGCTGGCCAGTTCTACCTCCGCGCTCAGCGCGATCAGCAGCGGCGGCAGGTCGGCCACCGGGGAGGCGTTGGCCAGGTTGCCGCCCAGCGTTGCCGTCGCCCGCAGCGGGGCGCTGGCAAAGCGCTGCGCAAAACCGCGCAGACCCGGCCAGTGCGCCGCCAGCGCCGCGAACACCGCCTGCACCGAGGCGGTGGCGCCCAGCACCAGGGCCTCGCCGTCGTGGTGGATGGTGCGCAGCGCTTCGACGCGGCCCAGGTCCAGCACCCGTTCCAGGGGCTGGCGCTGCTGGGTGGCTTGCGGCAGCAGGTCGGTGCCGCCAGCCACCAGCGTGGCTTCGGGATGGCGGGCGCGGGCCTGCAGCAGCTCAGGCAAGGTATGGGGCGAGATGTAAGCCAAATCGGCCTCTAGACCAATAGATACCATCGGTAGATGCTCTATTTTTAGGAGCGTTTCTTGTGTGTTGATGGGCTTGGGGGGCTGGTTGGTCATCGCGCAAGCCGCCTCCACGATGGGCCGGTAGCCGGTGCAGCGGCATAGGTTGCCGGACAGGGCCTCGACCGCATCCTCGCGCCGAATCGGCTGGCCGTCCCGCACCCGGTGTTCGTACAGCGCGAACAGGCTCATCGCGATGCCCGGCGTGCAAAAGCCGCATTGGCTGCCATGGTGCTCGACCAGCGCTTGCTGCACCGGGTGTAGTTCGTCCCCCTGCGCCAGGTCTTCGATGGTCCACAGCGCCTGGCCGTCGATGGCGTGGGCCAGGCACAGGCAGCTGGGCACCGCCTGCAGCTGCAGTTGTCCGGCGTCGGCGCGGCCCAGCACCACCATGCAAGCGCCGCAATCGCCAGTGCCGCAGCCTTCCTTGGTGCCGGTCAGGCCCAGGTCTTCGCGCAGCAGGTCCAGCAGGCGGCGGCCGGCGGGCACGCCGTCCAGCGTGACGGTTTGTCCATGGCGCAGAAACTGCAAGCGGGGTGGCGGGGGCGGGTGCATACGGGTCCTCCAAGGCTGGGGTGCCAAGCCATCATAGGCAGGCTTTGCACCAGAATAAAGCGTCCCTTTTGTCGCCCCTGCCCATGTCGCACTGCCCCTCGTCCTTGTCCGCTCCAACCCTGTACCGCGCCGCCCTGTTGTCCTTTGCCGACGATGGCCAGGCGCAGTTCGAGCGCGATGCCCTGCTGGTCGTCGGCCCCGGTCCGCACGGCTGGTCGGTGGTGCAGGCCGTGGGCCCGTATGCCCAGCTGGCGCCCAACTACCCCGGCCTGCCGGTGCAGCACTGGCCCGGGCGGGTGATCGCCCCCGGGTTTGTCGATATGCACCTGCACATGCCGCAGACCGACGTGATTGGTTCCCCCGCCGACGGCCTGCTGCCCTGGCTGGAGCGCCACGTTTTCCCGCAGGAGGCCCGCTTTGCTGACCCGGCGCATGCCCGCGAGGTGGCGGGCGTG
The DNA here is from genome assembly GCA_964480105.1 of uncultured Burkholderiaceae bacterium. Classification (GTDB taxonomy): domain Bacteria; phylum Pseudomonadota; class Gammaproteobacteria; order Burkholderiales; family Burkholderiaceae_C; genus CAYZPX01. The sequence continues at coordinate 6,404 of CAYZPX010000075.1, forward strand.
TTCCTGGACGAGCTGCGCCGCCACGGCGTGACCACGGCGCTGGTGTTTGGCAGCTCGCACCCCGCGTCGGTCGAGGCGCTGCTGGAACAGGCCCAGGCGCGCGGCCAGCGCTTGATCGCCGGCAAATCGCTGCAAGACCGGAATTGCCCCGACGGCGTGCGCGATCAGACGGAACAAAGCCTGCGCGACACCGAGGCGCTCATCCAGCGCTGGCATGGCCGCGATCGCCTGGGCTACGCCATCACGCCGCGTTTTGCGCCGGCCTGTTCCAACGCGCAGCTGCACGGCGCGGCGGAGCTGGCGGCAGCCCACCCCAGCGTCTGGATCCAGTCGCATGTGGCGGAAAACCTCGACGAAATCCGCTGGGCGCGGGCGCTGTACCCGCAGGCGCGCTCTTATCTGTCGGTCTATGACAATTTTGGCCTGCTGCGCGAGCGCGCGGTCTATGCCCATTGCCTGCACTGGGACGATGAAGACTGCGCCCTGCTGCGTGACCGGGGGGCGGTGGCGGCGGTCTGCCCCACGAGCAACCTGTTTCTGGGTAGCGGATTTTTCGATTTCGCCCGCGCCGACGCCCTCGGCGTGCGCTACGGTCTGGCCAGCGATGTGGGGGCGGGCACCAGCTTCAGCCCTTTTCACACCATGCTGGCTGCCTACCAGGCTGGCCGCGCCAGCACCACAGGCGGGGGGGGCGCCAAGCAGGGCGTGAGCCTGTCCGCCGCCCGCCTGTGGTGGCTGCACACCGCTGGCGCCGCCCAGGCCCTGGGCCTGCCGGGCGTGGTGGGCAACCTGGTCCCCGGCGCGGACGCGGACTTTGTCGTGCTCCACCCCCAGGCCACGCCGTTGTTGGCCCGCCGCACGGCGCAGGCGGCGTCGCTGGAGGAATGGCTGTTTGCGCTGATCGTGCTGGGCGACGACCGGGTGGTGGAGCAGATAGTGCTGGCCGGGGCGCGCTGATTCCGAATCAGCTCGGCAGCAGCCCCAAGAAACAGTCCAGCAGGTGGAAATGGTCTTCGAACAGCTGGTCTTCCAGCGCGGGCAGCTGGGCCACGGGCACCCATTCGGCATGCTGGGCATCGTCGCCGCCGCGCACCGGGGGCAGGGGGGCATCGCCCAGATCCAGAAAATGCGCGTGGGTGAGGGTGCGGCCGCGCTGGCTGCGGTCGGGGTGGTCAAAGACCCGGACGGCGCGCAGCGCGGCGCGGGACGCGGCTTCGTCCAGCGGCCAGGCGGTTTCTTCGGACAGTTCGCGCAGGCAGGATTGCCAGAGGGTGTCGCGCTGCTCCAGGAAGCCGCCCGGCAGCGCCCACAGCCCCTTGCCGGGCGCACGACCACGGCGGATCAGTAAGACCCGGTCCTGGCAGCGGACCACGGCGTCGACGGTCACCAGAATGGGCGGGTAGGGCGCCACGGCCCAGGCCAGGCGGTCGCGGCGCAGGGCCTGCCATTCTTCCTGCAGCGCGGCGTAGGCCGGTTGCTGGGCAAATTGCCGCAAAAAGTCCACGCTGCAGGCGGGCATTTGTGCACCCAGCCCTTGCAGCACGGCGGGCAGCGTGGCGGCATTAGCGCCAAAGTAAGCGTCGCGCAGCGCGGTGGCATCGGTGGCGGTGTGGCGCTCCAGGTCGATCAGCGTCCAGCCCGGAAAGCGCCGCAGGTAGCTGCTGCTGCTGTCCTTGAAGTGGCCCACCAGCGCAATCTTGGCATTGGCCCCCGCCTGTGCAGTCACGCCCTGGCGCACGGCGGCGACCCAGCGGGCTTCGTCGTAGTAGTCCCGCACCGGGACAAAGCGCAGGCGGCCTTGGCGGTCCGCCTCGGGAAATGCCGCCCGCACCAGCGCGGCGCGTTCTTCCCAGGTGAAGGGGTTCTTGGCCGAGCGCGCCTGGAAGGCCGAGCCAATCACCACCACCACGGTCGGTGCGTTGTCCAGCGCCCGCTGCAAGAGCGCCAAGTGGCCTTGGTGCAGCGGCTGCAGGCGGCCGATGAACACGGCGATGTCGTGGGGGAGAGAAGAAGGCATGATGCGCTATGAATTCAATAGCTAGTACCGGTGGAATCCATTGGCTTGGAGGCTAATTTGACCAAAAAAGCCGCGCTGGCAGCTGCCGCGCGGCTTTTTGTTGGACAGCACCGGAGTTGGGAAGGGCTTACAGCCCCGCCGCTGCACGCAGCGTTGCCGCTTTGTGCCTTCGGCGCAAGGCCCCGCGTGTCCTACTGCGTAGGCCTTAGCCTTTCAGGCCTGCTGCTTCGCGCAGCAGCTGGGCCTTGTCTGTCTTCTCCCAGGTGAACTCGGGCTCTTCGCGGCCGAAGTGGCCGTAGGCGGCGGTCTTGCTGTAGATGGGGCGCAGCAGGTCCAGCATCTGGATGATGCCCTTGGGACGCAGGTCGAAGTGGGCTTTGACCAGCTCGGCGATCTGCGCGTCGGGGATCACGCCGGTACCTTCGGTATAGACCGTGATGTTCATCGGGTGGGCCACGCCGATCGCATACGCCACCTGGATCTGGCACTGCTTGGCCAAGCCAGCAGCGACGATGTTTTTGGCCACATACCGGGCGGCGTAGGCGGCCGAGCGGTCCACCTTGGTGGGGTCCTTGCCGGAGAAGGCGCCGCCGCCGTGCGGGCAGGCGCCGCCGTAGGTGTCCACGATGATCTTGCGGCCCGTCAGGCCACAGTCGCCCTGCGGGCCGCCAATCACGAAACGGCCGGTGGGGTTGATCAGGTACTTGGTGTCCTGCAGCCATTCTTTGGGCAGCACGGGCTTGATGATTTCCTCGATGCAGGCCTCGTAGAAGCTGGCCTTCATCTTGGTGGCGGTTTCCGACTGGTCGGGGCTGTGCTGGGTGGAGAGCACCACGGTGTCGATGCTGTGGGGCTTGCCGTCCACGTAGCGCATGGTCACCTGGCTCTTGGCGTCGGGGCGCAGGAAGGGCAGGCGGCCGTCCTTGCGCAGCTGGGCCTGGCGCTCGACCAGGCGGTGCGCGTAGTAGATGGGCGCGGGCATCAGTTCGGGCGTTTCATCGCAGGCGTAACCAAACATCAGGCCCTGGTCGCCGGCGCCGATGTTCAGGTAGTCGTCCGATGCGTGATCCACACCCTGGGCGATGTCGTTGCTTTGCTTGTCATAGGCGACCAGCACCGCGCAGCCTTTGTAGTCAATGCCGTACTCGGTGTTGTCGTAGCCGATGCGCTTGATCGTGTCGCGCGCCACCTGGATGTAGTCCACATGGGCGTTGGTGGTGATTTCGCCGGCCAGCACGACCAGACCGGTGTTGGTCAGCGTTTCGGCCGCCACGCGCGAGCGGGGGTCTTGTTCAAAGATTGCATCCAGGATCGCGTCGGAGATCTGGTCGGCCACCTTGTCGGGATGGCCTTCAGAGACGGATTCGGAGGTAAAGAGGTAGTCGTTCGCCATTTGAATAAACTCCAGTGGTTTCGGTGGTGAGGGCGTTGCCCTGACCCCGATGGAGTGCTGGCGAACGCTTTAGCAGATTTGTTTCACGTCGCCCTGCAAGTTGCTCATTTAACTCAGCGACCCCGCGATTTTAATGCCAGTTGTTTTTCGCCTGTTGTCCACCTGGCCTTTGTGGCTGCTCCACGCGCTGGGTGCAGTGCTGGGTTGGGTCACGTTTTTGGCCTCGGGCGTGTACCGTCGCCGCTTTGTCGAGAATGCCCGCCTGGCGGGCTTTCGCTTTGCCCAGGTGCGCCCGGCCGTGGCCCATGCCGGGCGCATGGCGGCGGAGCTGCCCCGGCTGTGGCTGGGCGCCACGCCGCCGTGCACCATCGTTGGTGCCGACTGCGTTGAAGCGGCCTGGGCCGCCGGCAAGGGCGCGGTGTTCCTGACTCCGCATCTGGGCTGTTTCGAGATGTCGGCCCAGGCGATTGCCCAGCGCTGGAGCGCCCGCCAGGGCCCCATCACCGTGCTGTATCGCCCCGCCCGCCAGCCCTGGCTGGCCACCATCATGGAAACCGCCCGCAACCGCCCCGGCATGCAGGCGGTGCCCACCACGCTGTCGGGGGTGCGCCAGATGATCAAGGCCCTGCGCCGGGGCGAGGCTGTGGGCCTGCTGCCCGACCAAGTCCCGCCGGAAGGCCTGGGCCAGTGGGCGCCGTTTTTTGGCCAGCCGGCCTACACCATGACCCTGGCCGCCCGCCTGGCGGTGCAGACCGGCGCCACGGTGCTGCTGGTGCATTGCGTGCGCCTGCCCGGGGGGCGGGGTTTTGAAGCGCGTTTTGAACCCCTGCCCGAGCCCCTGTCCGGCGACTTGGACGCCGCCGTCGTGCAGGTCAACTACGCGATGGAGCATGTGATTCGACTATGCCCCGAGCAGTACCTCTGGGGCTACGCCCGCTACAAGCAGCCGCGGCGCGAAGCAGCGCAAGAGCCCGCTGCTGGAGACGCTGCATGATGGGCCGCCTCGCGGTGGGTCTGATGGGCCTGCTGGCACGCCTGCCGCTGTCCTGGCTGCGCGCCTTGGGGTGGGCGCTGGGGCGCGTGCTGTTTGTGCTGGCGGCGCGGCGACGCAAGATCACGCTGCGCAACCTGGCGCTGTGCTTTCCGCAGGCGACCGAAGCCCAGCGCCAAGCCTGGGCCCGGCGTAGCTTTGTGCTGTATTGCCAGACCTGGCTGGACCGCAGCTGGCTCTGGGCGGCGCCGCAGTCGGTGTTCGAGGCGCGCGTGAAGCTGCAGGGTGCTGTGCATGAGTTGGACGGCGACACCCCCACCATCCTGTTCGCGCCGCATTTCTACGGGATGGATGCGGGTGGCCTGGCGCTGCCGCTGCGCACGCCGCGTGCCTTCACGTCGATTTTCGTGTCGCTGCGCAATCCGCACCTCGATGCCTGGGTGCGTGCAGGCCGCCAGCGCTTTGGCGATGTGCGCATGCTCAACCGGACCGAGGGCGTCAAGCCCATCCTGAGCAGCTTGCGCAAGGGGGGCTTACTCTACCTCCTGCCCGACATGGACTTTGGTCCCAGCGACTCGCTGTTCGTGCCGTTTTATGGCGTGCCAGCCGCCACCGTGCCCTCGCTGTCGCGCTTTGCCCGACTGGGCCGCGCCAAGGTGCTGACCATGGTCACCTATCTGACGCCCGAGGGCTATGTTGCCGAGCTGTCGCCCGCCTGGGAAAACTTTCCGACCGAGGACCTAGAGACCGACACCGCCCGCATGAACCGCGAATTGCAGGCCTGGATCGACCGCGACCCCGCCCAGTACTACTGGGTGCACAAGCGCTTCAAGACCCGACCCGAGGGCGAGCCCTCGGTGTATCAGTGAAAAAGGCCTCCAGCCCTTTAAATACCAGCGGTAGTAGCTCTCTTTTTAGGAGTGATTGAGGGCAATCAGGCGCTGGGTAATTCGTCGTTTGCAGCGTCTGGCGCCGGAGTTTCGGTCGCTGGGGTCTCGCCCTCGGGGCGCAGCGGGTGTGACCATTGCCACAGCAGCTGCGCCACCTCGTCCACGCCCTGTTTTTTGAGGGCAGAGAACATCTTGACCTCGCCACCACCGGCCTGCAGCCGGGTGATGGACAAGACCTTGGCTTGCTCGGAACGGGTGAGCTTGTCGGCCTTGGTGAGCAGCACCAGGAACTTCAAGCCCTCTTCAACGCGGGGGCGCACCACTTCCAGCAGGGCTTCGTCCAGCTCGGTCATGCCCAGGCGGGGATCGCACAGCAGCACGATGCCGCTCAGGCTTTTGCGGCTGACCAGGTAATTGACCATCACCTGCTGCCAGCGCTGCTTGTCGGTGCGGGACACGGCCGCATAGCCGTAGCCGGGCAGGTCGGCCAGCACCGCGTCGGTCACGCCCTGCTTGCCCAGCGCAAACAGGTTGATGTGTTGGGTGCGGCCCGGGCGCTTGGAGGCAAAAGCCAGCTGCTTGGTCTGGGTCAGGG
>CAYZPX010000076.1:0-12285 GCA_964480105.1 uncultured Burkholderiaceae bacterium
ACATCGTCTCAGCATTGCTGTGGGGGGGGCGAAAGATGTGGGTAATGGGATGCCCAAAACCAGCATTGGTGCATGGCATCGATGCCATTGATTTGAATGATTTTTTCGGACGTGATGCGGGTGTCTTCGTCCACAGGGATGTTGGCGAATTTTTGTGTGAGGGTATTCATCTTGGTTAATCCATTAAAGGGGTCATGGCGCTGTCGAATTGGTAGCGACGCCATATTTTCCAACCAATTTCTGCAACCCGGCGGTAGCCATGTTTTTTCCAGAAACGGGGCTTGACCAAATCTTCGCCGCTAAAAAAATCAATGATGCATTTCTGAATTTCCAATGCAAATTCATCTGAATTCCTGCAATCTCTCGCTGCTGGAATCAATTCTCTGACTTCGGGCGCGTATTCATGGTGGATGCTGGGATGCCAGACGATCCCAATGGGGTCGTAGTAATCCAGCCAGCGGCAAAGGGCTTCAAAGAGATCTTCTTCAGTTTTGAGCTGGCCAAGGCGCAGAAGCGTCTTTTTCTTGAATTCAAAATGAAAGGGCTGAATGCGGGTGGGTCTTTTTCGATGCATTGCAAATTGATGGTATCTGTTTTTGAATAAATTTCAGTTTTGTACGCAGTAGTTTCCCTCTGCATGGTAGCCGGAGGGACACGGTCCATTTTTGGGGATTACGACCTTGGGGTGGTGGGTGTTGGCAACGCAGTAGTTGCCTTCCATGTGCCAGCCACTGGGGCAAGGGCCATTTTTCGCAATGGCGGGTTTGGCACTGGCGGTAGGGACACACAGGTTGTTTTGTCGAAAGTAACCGCTGGGACAAGGGCCGTCAGTCGGAATGGGTAAAACGGGCATCGGCATGGTGCTCTCCAGGTTGTTCAAGGGTGGATGTCTTATGAGCCAACGAGGTTTCCGAGCAAGTCGGTCCATGTGGGCGTGACTAGGTTGTACATGCGTGACAGTACCTCTGGCGGACATTCGAGCAATTGGGTCTTTGCGCTCGTGTCGTTGCCTTCTAGGCATAGGTTGGCGCCAAAGGCGGTTTCGTCCTCTGAGGCCGATTTGCTGTCCGGCACTACGTTGGCAAGCCAGCGGCCGTTGCGCAGCGCAGCGCGACAGGCGTGCAAGCTGCCGCCGTCGCTGGCGGATTGAATGAGTACGACGCCCAAGGACAGGCCTGCCTGGACCTTGTCCCGTTCGACGAACTGATAGCTTTTGGCTCCCACTCCCAGGGGGAAGGTGCTGACCAATGTGCCCCCCGATTCCAGGATGCGCTGGGCTAGGTCGCGGTGGCTGGCTGGCGCCACGGTTTGCAGGCCATGGGCGAGCACGGCCACGGTGTGCGCCCCTTGCTCAATGGCTGTTTGGTGGGCCATGGCATCGCATCCCAAGGCCAGGCCGCTCACCACGCTCGTTCCCTTGTCCGCCAGAAATCGGGTGATTTCCTGTGTGATGGCGAGGCTGGAGTTCGTGGCGTTCCGGCTCCCAACCACGGCCACGGAGGGCTTGGTGTTTTCCAACTGGCCCAGGGCATACAGCAGGACGGGGGCATCCAGGCTGTTTCGCAGCAATGCGGGGTAGCTTTCGGATTGGAAGAAATGAATGGTTACCCCCAGGGCGTGTGCCTTTTCCATTTGCGCATCGGCAAAAGCTTGCGCCGTTTCCAATGCCTTGGGATTTTGGGCCAGTGCATCGCGGACGGTTTTGACGGATTCAGCAATTTCAGGAACCGGGGTTTTGTGCCACTCCGGGAGGTCGTTGATGATTTTTCGAAGACGTGTATTTCCGACCTTGGGCAGGGCGGAAAGAATCAGTGCTTGGTAAATATGATTTTCAAAAAGATTCTGCATTGTCGAAAGATGAATTCATATGGGTCTTGAAGAGACGTTTTCTGTTTTTCCTGTCTCTTTTTCTGGGATTGATAATAGGAACCCCATACGACACACTCTGTCGCTTTGGTGTTCTTTTGCCCGTTTCAAGGAGACCCCATGCCCGTTCACCAGACCTGTCTGGATCGCCAGGCTCGCCTGCTGGAGCTGATCCCTTTTCAGAGCGCAGGTGACTATCCGAACAGCACCCGGCTGCTGGCCAGGATGGCCGATGTGTACACAGGAACGCACAGCGCCCAGCGTCGGCGGCTGGAGCGTGATTTGAAGGATTTGCTCGATTCCGGCCAGATCCGGGTGACCAACCCAGCGGTGACGCCCCGGTGTTTTCAGCGGATTGCCCACGAATCTGCTGCAGATCCCCATTTGCTGGACTACATCCGGGCGTTGAGCGATGCCCTCGTCAAGGAGCGCTTGCCAAGCCGCCGCCACGAGGCGTTGTGGCTGCGTCTGCGCGATGCACATCACCGGCCCTTGCTGCCGGAGGGCCGCTTTCGGGCAATCAGCGACAACCAGCGTCTGTTACCTGCGGCCATCAAGCCGTCGGTACTGGCGGCGGTGTTGGCTGCGTTGGTGCAGCGCCAGGCCCTGCGGGTCGGCTACCGCAAGCCGGACGCTGGCCTGCAAAGGCTGTTGATGCACCCCCAGGGCTTGCTGCAACGGGGGCCCATGCTCTATTTGTATGCGCTCAAGGACGACGAGAACCTGGTCAAGATGTTTGCGCTGCACCGGATGACTTCTGCCAGCTTGGAGCCGATGGCGTTGCGCGAGCAACCAGACTTTGACCTCGACCAGCGCATCCACGACGGCGATGCGGACTACGGCCAGGGTGAACGCATCCAGCTGCGCTTGCGGGTAGGCGGCTATATGTTGGGCGTCTTGCGGGATTGCCCTCTCAGCGAGGACCAACTCATCGTGGAGGATGAGACCGAGGAATCCGATGGGCTGGCTGCTGTGTTGACTGCGACCGTGCCTTCCACGGGCCAGCTTTACCGCTGGCTCTTAGGTTGCGGCCCCCATGTGGAGGTGCTGGAGCCCGAGGGTCTGCGTCAGGTGCTGCGCCGCTCCATCGCGGCCATGGCAACCCGCTACGCCTGAAATGAAGGGCTTGCGGCCTCAAACCGCCAGTGCCAGGCGCTGCACCACGGGCCGGGGCTGTTGCGCGGCCTGCCACAGGTCATAGGCGCTTTGCATTCCGAGCCACATCTCGGCGCTAGTGCCCAGCAAGGCGGCAAGCCGCAGCGCCATGTCGGCGGAAATGCCCGCGTGGCCGTGCAGGATGCGCGACAGGCTGGCGCGGGTCACGCCCAACTGCGCCGCCGCCTGGGTCACGCTCACGCCAGACAGCCACTCCTGCAGAACTTCGCCAGGATGAGGGGGGTTGTGCATACGGCTCATGTGGCCTCCTTGAAATCAGTGGTAATCCTGATAGTTGACAAGCTCGGTATCGGTGCCCACGAAGCGGAACGTCAGGCGCCAGTTGCCATTCACGGTGATCGCCCAATGGCCCTTCAGCGTGTTGCCCTTGAGTGGGTGCAGCTTCCAGCCCGGTACAGCCATGTCCTCAGGGCCCGTGGCATGGTCCAGTGCTGCCAACTGGAGCTGCAAACGCTTGGCATGGTCCGGTCGGATACCTGCCTTGTTGCCATCCCGAAAGAACGCTTCCAGGCCCTTGTGAAGAAAGCTGCGGATCATGGTGCAATTGTATAGATGTGCTATACAAATCGACCCATTGATCCCGGGTGGCAAGGAGATGGTTGCGCTGTACAGACCTCAGATAACGACGTCAAGAGAGATGGGTAGTCAAAAGTGGATTTAGGCCAATAGATACCAGCGGTATTAGCTCTTAAAAAAAGAGCGTTTTTTTCCCTGAAACCCCGGACCTCACCCGTGCATGGCCTGCTGCGCGGCTTTGGCCAGAAAGCCCGAGCGCGTCAGATGGTGCGCGCTGGCGTAAGCGTCGATCTGCTGCACCAGGTGGGCCGGAAGGCTGATGTTGAGCCGCACCGGCTTGGTGTCGATTCGGGTCAGGTCAATATCCACCAGCATCCAGACGCCGCCTTGGTAATCGGGGTGCTTGGCCAGTTGTTCCAGGGGCGTGGGCGGTGGCACGGTCTCGGGCTCTCCGTGGAAATGCGCCTGCACGGCCTCCTGGATGGCCGCAGGTAAATCGGCCCATTCGTCCGCCGCCGAAAAACAGCCGGGAAAGTCCGGAAAAGTCACACCGTGGGCCTCGTGTGCGTTGCCCACATGCACATAGACGGGATACAGCATGGTTGTTCTTGGGGGGCCGTACAGGCCGTTTTTCAGGAAAATCCGCGCATCTGACAATCCACCATCCTCCTCCACCGCATATGAAAAATTACATCTCTGGTTGCCGCGCCATGCTGGCTATGCTTTGTTTGGGCGGTGTATTGGCCTCTCCGTGCGCCTATGCACTGGACACTGAAATCCTGGCCAAGGCAGTCCAGAGGGAAGCGCAATTGCTAAACGCTCGTGTGGGGATGGCCATCATCGATACGCTGGATGGTCGGCGCTGGAACCTCCGTGGAGATGAGCGTTTTCCGCTCAACAGCACCCACAAAACCTTCACGTGTGCGGCTCTGCTTCATCAAGTGGATAAAGGTATCCTGTCGCTCTCGCAGGTTGTGGTAATTCGTCCGTCACAGCGGGTGGATTATTCGCCTGTGACGGAAAAGCACTTGCCTACCGAATCCATGACGTTACAAGCCTTGTGCGAGGCGGCAGTCAGCTTCAGTGACAACACCGCATCGAACCTTGTCAGCAGTGTCAACGGTGGGCCGTCTGCCTTGACGACCTTCCTTCGCGGGCTGGGTGACTCAAGCACTCGACTGGACCGTTTGGAGCCAGAGCTCAACAGCGCAGTCCCAAATGACGAGCGTGATACGACAACGCCAAATGCCATTGTTGATGATTTGAAAAAGCTCTTGCTGGGTGAAGTGCTCACCCCGAAATCGCGTGCATTGCTTGAGGACTGGATGATCAATGACAAGGTGGCGGATGCATTACTCCGAGCTGCATTGCCTGTCGGTTGGAAAATCGCCGACAAATCGGGAGCGGGAGGCTACGGTTCCAGGTCCATTGTGGCCGTCATATGGCCTCCGCATCGAGCCCCTGTCGTGGTGGGAATCTACATTACGCAGACGCTGGTACCAATGACCGATAGCAATGCAGCGATCGCAAGAATTGGTGCTGCTTTGGTAGCAGCAATCCAACAATAAAAGTTTTATCCGATTGGCATGACTTCTTCTGATTGAAGGCAGAGCAAGCAGATCGCCCGACCACTCACATCAGGCGGTAGAACCCTGTAATCGTTCCATCTAATCCCCCTCACCACCCCCTCACCGCTCCGCAATGAAGTGCGACATCTCCGCCGTCTCTCCGGGCGCGAGGAAGGCGCGGACTTGGGCTTCCAGGGTTTGGTCGGCGACGGTGGCGCGGGCGCGCTGGTGCAGGTAGGCGGCCCAGGATTCGACGATGAAGCGCTCCACGTAGCGGGAGCTGGTGCCCAGGTCTTTGTACACCCGCCAGAAGGTGGCGCCGTCGCGGCGGCGGGGGGCTTTCAGGCGGGCGATCTGGTCCAGAAACTCCGCGTCGGTGCCGGGGCGGATCTGGTAGCGGATTTCGACGGCAATCGGGCCGTCTTCGGGGCTGGGTTCGGATTCGAGGAACAGCTCGTCCCAGGGGGTGGTGGCCTGGGTCACTTCGTGCACCCCGCCGATGCGCAGCGGCAGCGGGCGGGACAGCGCCAGGCTGGCGGCCATGGCGATGGCGGCGGCGGTCAGCGTCGGGGCCAGGCCCACCAGGTCGGACACCGCACCCCACAACGCCGAGCCCAGCGCAAACGCGCCCAGGGCCGCCACCATGTGCATGGCCACCGCGCGCGAGCGTACCCAGGGCGGGGCGCTGGCCTGGGTGGCGGTGTTGAAGGTGGACATGCAGGCCATCCAGGCGGCGCCGCCCAGCACCATCGCGCCATAGACCACAGCGTGTGTCTGGCTGAGCGCGGCCACCAGCATGGCGGCGGCAAAAACCAGGTTGCCGACGTTGACCAGCGTCTCCATGCCCACCCTGGCGCGCAGTTGTCCCAGCACAAAACCGACCGCGATGGCGCCGGTGCCCAGGCAGCCCATCAGCAGGCCAAAGCCTTCGGCCCCGGTGCCCAGCTGGCGCTGGGCGATCACGGGCAGCAGCGCCCACAGGGCCGAGCCGGCGCCGCCAAACACGGTGACCCGCACCAGCTGCGCCCGCACCATGCGCGAATGCCAGGCAAAGCGCAGCCCGCTGAGCGTGCCGCCCCACAGGCGCTCCGCCGGCAGGCGCGAGGGCTGCGGCGGGCGCGGTGGCCAGCGCTGGATGGAGTACCACATCACCAGCGTGCTCACCACGGTGATGCTGAACACCCAGCCAGCGCCCCAGCGGGCAAAGATCACGCCGGCCAGCGTGGGCCCCACCGCCCGGGCGGCGTTGTAGGCGATGCTGATCGCGGTGATGGCCTGGGGCAGTTCCTCGCGCGGCACGGGCTCGGCGACAGCGGCGTTCCAGGCGGGGGTCAGCACGGCGATGCAGCAGCCGCAGGCAAACACCAGCAGCAGCGTGGCCACCGGGCTTTGCACGCCGGCCAGCGTCAATCCGGCCAGCAGTGCGCAGCCGGCGGTCTGCAGCAGCAGGGTCAGGGACAGCAGGCGCTTGCGGTCGGTGGTGTCGGCCAGCACGCCGGAGGGCAGGGCCAGGATGAACATGGGCAGGAACACGGCGGTTTGGACCAGTGCGGCCAGGAAGGACGAGCCGGTCAGCTCCACCATGCGCCAGGATGCCGCCATGCCCTGCATGCCGTTGCCAATGAAAAAGATGCCCCCGCACAGCCACCAGCCGCGGAAGGCGGGTTGGCGCAAGGGGCTCCAGAGGGAGGTGGAGGCAGACATGGGCGTCGATGGATTCAGGGACAAAAGCGCAAGGGTCGGCGCTACCTCAGGCCGGCGCGGCCGGGGGGGGCACGCCGGGCTCATCCAGCAGGCTGCCGGCGTTGAGCAGCCGGGACAGCAGGGGGTGCATGACTTTGCGCGGGGGGTAGATGAGGTGAAAACACTCCATCACGTCCGGGCAGTGGCCCACCCAGACCAGGCCATGGCTTTGCTGCAGGTGCGCGCCCAGGGATTCGGGAGCGGGCATCACGCCCATGCCGGCGCCGGCAAACAGGCTGAGCAGGGCGCTGTCCTCAAATTCGCCGGCGATGCGGGGGCGGATGCGTTCACGCTCCAGCCATGCGTCGAGGTGGGTGCGCATGGCAGCATGGGCGGTCGGCAGCAGCACGGGCACCGTGGCCAGGCTGGCGGGGAAGGCGGCCCGCGCCGCGTCCGCCCAGGCCGGGGGCGCGTACCAGGCGACCGGGCTTTGGCCGACCAGCTGGCTGTGCATCTTGCGGGCGGGGTGGTTGGGGGCGGGGCGGTCGGCCAGCACGGCGTCCAGCTTGTGCAGGGCCAGCTCGGTCAGTAGGGGCTCGAATTCGCCATCGTGGCAGCGCAGGCGCAGGTGGGGTTCGTTCAGCACCGGGGTCAGCAGCCGGTGCATGGCCAGCTTGGCGATGCCGTCCGAGATGCCCAGGTGCAGGCGCACGGACCGGCCCTCGGCCGCCTCGCGCACGCGGTCGGGCAGCTGTTCGCCCAGCGCAAAGATGGCATCGGCCTCCTGCAGCGCGGCCACGCCGGCTTCGGTCAGCACCAGCCGGCGGCCTTCCTGGCGGAACAGGCTCACGCCCAGGGTCTGCTCCAGCGCCCGCACCTGGGCGCTGACGGTCTGGATGGCCATGTCCAGCTGCTCGGCGGCGCGGGCGATGCCGCCCTCCTTGGCGACGACCCAGAAGTAATAGAGATGGCGGTAATTGAAGGCCAGGGGCATGGGAGCGGGCGCGCGCAGGTGGGTGCGCAGGCGGTTGGGTGCGGAAAAACCGAAGTCATCCTACCGTGAATGCCGCTGGGAAGTGGTCGCCGGCCTGTCTAGAGTCCGTCCACCCCCATTCCTGGGGAGATAGTCGGAGAAACAACATGGAAACGATTGGGACTTGGTGGATGTGGACGGGCTTTGCCGTCTTTGTGGTGGCGGCCATTGCCGTCGATTTGTGGGCCATGGAGCGCCAGGGCGCGCACCGCGTGACCATGCCCGAGGCCCTGCGCTGGAGCATTCTGTGGTTCTCGCTGGCCTTTGTGTTCGTGGCCGGGCTGTGGTGGTACCTCGACAGCGCCCAGGGCCGGGAGGTGGCCAACACGGTGGCCATGCAGTTCATCACCGGCTACCTGGTGGAAAAGAGCCTGTCGGTGGACAACATCTTTGTGTTCCTGATGCTGTTCAGCTACTTCGCCGTGCCCCCGCAGTTCCAAAAGCGGGCGTTGATCATTGGCATCATCGGCGCGATCGTGCTGCGCACCGGGCTGATCCTGGCGGGTGCCTGGCTGCTGGCCACCTTCCACTGGCTGCTGTATGTGTTTGGCGCGTTCCTCATCGTCACCGGCATCAAGATGTGGTTTGCTGCGGGTGCGCCGCCGGACATGGCTGCCAACCCCGTGCTGAAGTTCCTGCGCCGCCACATCCGGATTGCCGACCAGTTTGACGGCGAGCGCCTGCGCACCACCCTCAACGGCGTGCGCTACTTCACCCCGATGTTTGTGGTGCTGGTGCTGATTGGCACGACCGACATCATCTTTGCGGTGGACAGCATCCCGGCGATCTTTGCGATCACCAGCGACCCCTTCATCGTGCTGACGGCCAATGTGTTCGCCATCCTGGGCCTGCGCGCGCTGTACTTCCTGCTGGCGGATCTGGCCAGCCGCTTTCACCTGTTGTCCTATGGGTTGGCGCTGGTGCTGGTCTTCATCGGCAGCAAGATGCTGCTGATCGACTGGGTGAAGATCCCGATTGGCTACGCCCTGCTGGTCACGGCGGTGCTGATTGCGGGTTCGGTGATCCTGTCGCTGCGCGCGCCCAGTCAGTCCATCCCGGCCGATCATGGGCCCAAGCACCTGGAGGGTTGAACAAGGGGGCGGTTGCCGTGGGCTCGGGTATCGCACTCGCAGAGCATGTCTGCGAACTCTGCGAACAGGGCGCGCTCAAGGCCATCGCACCGTTGGTGGCGGCCCAAAATGGTGGCATTTTTGCTACCATTTGGCACATGCTGATCGTGGTAGATACCAACATCTTTGTCGGTGCTTGCCTGGGCAAGGGGGCGTGCAATCAAGTCATTGCCCTGTGCCTGCAAGGCTTGCACACGCCCGTGATGGGGAGCGCCTTGATGGCCGAATACGAAGCCGTGTTGGGCCGCACGGCGCTGTTTGCACGCAGCCGGTTGAATGCCAGCGAACGCGACGAATTGCTGGATATTTTTCTGGCCACCTGCCAATGGCGGCGCGTGTACTACGGCTGGCGCCCGAACCTGCCCGACGAAGGCGATAACCACCTGTTTGAGCTGGCGATTGCAGCGGGCGCACCGGTCATCGTCAGCCGCAATACCAAAGACCTGGCGCGGGGCGAGTTGCGCTTTACCCGCCCACAGGTGCAAACCCCGGAGCACTTTGTGAAGGAGAAATGTGCATGAGCGCCCTCACCATCCGCCTGCCCGATGACAAATACCAGCGCCTGAAAGAACTCTCACGCCAGCGGGGCACGAGCGTGAACCGGCTGATCGATGAAATGACCACCCTGATGCTGGCCGAATCCGATCTGGAAACCCGCTTTGCCCTGCGCGCAGCACGCGGCGCCGAGCAACAGGCGCGTGGGCTGGAACTGCTGCGCAAAGCCGCAGAACCCGGCACTGACAGCGCCGTTTCGTAACGCTCAAAAATAGCGCCTGTTCAGCTCCGCCAAGCTGGCCAGTGGCACCAGCAGCGTCGCTCATGTGGCGCGGGCCAGGGCCTGGTCGATGTCCCAGAGGATGTCGTCCACGTCCTCCAGCCCCACGGAGAGGCGCACCATGTCGGCACTGACGCCGGCCCGGGCCAGTTCCTCGTCGTTCAGCTGGCGGTGGGTGGTGGAGGCGGGGTGGATCACCAGGGTTTTGGCGTCGCCAATGTTGGCCAGGTGGCTGAGGAACTCGCAGGCGTCGATGAACTTCTCGCCCGCTGCCGCGCCGCCCTGGACGCCAAAGGTCAGGATGCCCGAGGCGCCAGGCTGCCCATTCACCGCGCGGAACTGCTGTTGCGCCAGCGCGTAATACGGCGATTCGGGCAGGCCGGGGTAGTTCACCCAGCTCACCTGGGGGTGGTTTTGCAGGAACTGCGCCACCTTCAGCGCATTGCGGCAGTGCTCGCGCATGCGCAGGTGCAGGGTCTCGGTGCCCTGCAGCAAGAGCCAGGCGCTCATCGGGGCGAGCACGCCGCCAAAGGTGCGGTTGACCTCCATGCGCGCCTTCATCGTGAAGCCAAAGTCGCCAAAGGTCTCGTAGAACTTCACCCCGTGGTAGGCGCGGCTGGGTTCGACCATTTCCGGGAACTTGCCGTTGTCCCAGGGAAACTTGCCGCCTTCCACCACCAGCCCGCCCAGCGTGGTGCCGTGGCCACCCAGGTATTTGGTGGCGCTGTGCACCACGATGTCTGCGCCCAGGTCGCAGGGGTTGCACAGGTAGGGACTGGCCACGGTGTTGTCAATCACCAGCGGCACGCCGTGCGCGTGCGCCACGTCGGCCACGGCGGCGATGTCCAGCACGTTGACCAGGGGGTTGCCGATGGTCTCGCCATAGACGGCACGGGTGTTCGGGCGCATGGCGCGGGCAAAGTTCTCCGGGTCGGCCGGATCGACAAAGGTGGTCGCTATGCCCAGCCGCGCAAAGCCCACGCCCAGCTGGCCGACGGTGCCGCCATACAGCGTGCTGGCCGCGACGATGTGGTCGCCGGTTTTGAGGATGGCGAGCAGCGCGGCCATTTGCGCCGCCATACCGCTGGCGCAGGCCAGGGCAGCGCGGCCGTTTTCCAGGCTGGCCACGCGCTCTTCCAGCACCGCCACCGTGGGGTTGCTGATGCGGCTGTACACGTTGCCGAAGGTCTGCAGGTTGAACAGGCTGCTGGCGTGCTCGGCGTCGTCAAAGACGAAGCTGGAGGTCTGGTAGATGGGCACCGCACGGGCGCCAGTCACGGGGTCGGGGATGGCGCCGGCATGGATGCTGCGGGTGCCGATGCCGTAGGCGCGGTCGCCACGGGGCGGGAGGGGGGTGTCGCTCATGGGGCTGGAATCGGTGTGGTGTCAATACGGCAGCTGGTGCGGGCGCTTGGCGGAGATTACGCGGGTGTTCACACCCACCCAATTCAGCCCACCAAACAGCCGGGCATGCTCGATCTTCAGGCAGCGGTTCTGGATGACCTGCAGCCCGGCCTCCTCGGCGCGCTGGCCTGCCGCCTCGTGGAACACGCCCAGTTGTAGCCAGAGGCAGCGCGCGCCAATGGCAATGGCCTCTTCGGCCAGGGGCGGAATGTCCTCGCTCTTGCGAAAGCAGTCCACCAGGTCGATGTGCCCGCCCTGCGCGGCAATCGCCTGCGCCGCCTCGCTCACGCTGGCGTAGCAGGTCTCGCCCAGGATCTGGCCACCGTCACGTGCGACCACCGGGTTGACCGGCACGATGCGGTAGCCGTGGGCCTGCAAGTACTTGGCGGCGAAATAGCTGGGGCGGTGCCATTGCGGCGACAGGCCCACGACCGCCATCGTGCGGCAGTGGGCCAGGATGTCGCGCAGGGTGCGGATGGTGTCGGGCGTGCGGAGCATGGGCGGCAGTGTACGCAGGGGGCAGGGCGCGCCGCCCTCGGATTTGCCCGCACCTGGCGGGGCCTCAGAGCGCCGTCAGCGCTTGCCGCACTTCGTCCACGCGCAGGATTTCGGTGAACACTACCGGCGCCTTGCCAGGGGCGTACAGCACATAGACCGGCACGCCGCTGCGACCCAGTTCGGTGAGCGCTGCGGTGATGGCCGGGTCGCGCCGGGTCCAATCGGCGCGCAGCAGCTGCACGTTCTTGGCGGCAAAGTCCGCCAGCAGCGCGGGGTCGGCCAGGGCGTTGCGCTTGTTGTACTGGCAGGTGATGCACCAGGCGGCGGTGAAATCCACAAACACCGGCTGGCCGGTGGCCGTCCGACTGCGCACCTGTTCGGCGGACCATGGTTGCCAGAGTCCGGTGGTGGCGGCGCTGCTGTCCGTATTCGCGGCCGTGGGGGCGATAGGTTCCTGGATTTGGGTAAGGTTTTGGCCCCAAACGCTCAGGAATCCAGCGGTGCTAGCTATTAAAAAAGAAGCAAGAACGATGCGCGTGCGGCCTGCCAACGTCAGTGACCAGGCCACGGCGCTGAGCGCCACCAGCAGCATCAGCAGGGTGGCGGCGCCGTCGATGCCGCTTTGCTGGCCCAGCA
>CAYZPX010000077.1:0-12077 GCA_964480105.1 uncultured Burkholderiaceae bacterium
GCACGCCCATCTCGCCGGCGGCCCGGGCCAGGTCGCGTGCGCTGGGGCTGCGCTCGCTGGACCAGTCGGGCAGCAGCCAGCGCCACAGCGTACTGTGGTGGCCGACCAGCACCGAGGCCTGGGGCAGCAGCAGCTCGCGGAAGGCGTCCAGGTAGTCCTCGATGGCCTCGTCCTGCCACCAGGACAGGTCGGGCATGTAGGCGATCAGCGGAATGCTGTCGTAGTCGGTCGCCAGTTCGGCCACCACGCCGATGGCCTCGGGGCTGCCGAGGAACCCGACTTTGAAGACTTGCACGTCCGCGATGTCTTCGAGGACGGTGCGGGCCTGATCGCTGATGGCATCGGCATCCAGCGGCACAAAGCCCTGGATGCTGCGGGTGTCGCGCACATAGACACCGGTACAGACCGCCAGAGGATGGGCGCCCACCGATGCGACGGTGCAGGCATCGGCCGTCAGCCCGCCCATGCCGCTGGGGTCGTTGGCGTTGAAGCACAGCACGCACACCGGCGCGCTGTCGTCCAGGTCGCTGGTGGGGGAGGGGTGCGGCATGGTCGGGGACGAAGGCGTCATGGGGGCAGGCAAGGGGGGGGCAGGCAAGGGGGGGGCAGGCAAGGGGGGAGGGCAGGGCCGCCAAACGGCGGCAGAAAGCAGCAGGAAATGGCCTTTGATCGCACCAAATGCGCCAATAATTTCACCAAAAAGGGGCTGAAAAACGGCTCTCTACAATCGTTGCATTCTATGGGAGGCCCTTAAGCTGTGACCGACTCTAAGACCTGGATGTGTTTGGTTTGTGGCTGGATCTACGACGAGGCGCAGGGCGATCCCCAGCATGGGATTGCCCCTGGAACGCCCTGGGAACAGGTGCCCCCGCACTGGGCCTGCCCCGAGTGTGGCGCGCGCAAAGGCGATTTCGAGATGGTCCAAATCTGAGGGCGTGACCGCGCCCTGAGGGGGTGTCCCTCCCGTGGGTGCTTGGGGTTTCCATGACCGGAGGCCTGACCGTGACAAGCGACCCTGTTCCGAATCCCGCCGCCGTGCGGGTGCTGGTGGCCGACGACAGCCACACCATCCGCAAGAGTGCCGAGCTCTTTCTGACCCAGGGCGGCCACGAAGTTCTGCTGGCCGAGGATGGCCTGGACCTGCTGGCCAAGGTGCTCGACTTTCAGCCCCAGCTGATTTTTTGCGACGTCCAGATGCCGTTTCTGGACGGCTTTCAGGTCTGTGCCTTGCTGCGCCAGCACCCGGAGTGCGCCCACATCCCGCTGCTGATGCTCACCGCCCGCGATGGCGCCTTTGACCGGGCGCGGGGGCAACTGGCCGGTTGTCAGGACTACCTGACCAAGCCCTTTCGCAGGGACCAGGTGCTGGCCGCTGTGCGCCAGTGGGCCGCGCCGTCCCTGCCACGGACGTCCGCCGCATGACGGCGTCGTCCTCGCCATCGCTGCGCGCTTTTCAGCAGCGCCTGAGCGATCGCCTGCAGGCCGCGCAGGCGGGCGCAGGGCTGGTTCCCGCCACCTGGCTCGCGCTGCGCACCCATGGCCGCGATTGCCTGCTGCCACTGCGGCAGTGCGGCGCCTGGCATCCCTGGCGCGTGCCCGAGCCTGTGCCCCATGGCCCTGCCTGGTTACAAGGCGTGGTCGCGCTGCCCGGTGGCCTGTACGCCGTGGCTGATCTGGGTGGTGTGTTGGGGCCTTCTCCATGCGCTTCGCCGACGCCCTCGCCCACGGCCCCGTCCTCTGCCGAAGGTTTGCTGACCCTGGCGCCAGGCGGGGGCCCGCCGCTGGCTTGGCGGGTGGAGCAGTGCCTGGGCCTGCGCGGCCCCGCAGATTTCACCGAGAACCGTCCGCCCGCGCCGACGGCCGCCGCATGGTGGCAAGGCAGCCGCTGCGACGCCCAGGGGCGCTGGTGGTCGGTGCTGGACCTGGCGGTGCTGGTGCAGTCCCCCAGTTTCCGGGCGGTGGATGCGACTTTGCCTGTGCGGGGGTGAGCGATGACCTTTCTTTCGTCTCCCTCAGATAGGAATGCCTTGGCGTCCAAGTGGTCACCCAGCGATGTTCAGATCACGCTGCCCCTGCTGGGCGCGGCCACCGCAGCCGTTCACCAGCGTCGTCTGCTGTGGGCCTTGGCCTGCGGGCTGGCGGTCCTGCTGGGCCTGGGCGCCTGGATGCTGGAGCGCTCTGAGCGCAGCGCCCAGCAACTGCGCGCCACCGGCCAGGCCCTGATGCAGTCCGAGCGCCTGGCCAAGTCCATGTCCCAAGCCCTGCTGGGCAGTGCGGAGGCGTTTCCCGAGGTGCAGGACAGCACCGCCCGGCTGGTGCGCCAGCTGCAGGCCCTGGTCCAGGGCGACCCAGGGCTGGCCGTGGCCGCGCTGGGGCCCCGATTCGGGGTGGAGGCCCAGGCGCTGGCGGGTTTAGCCGAACGGTCCCAGGCCCATGCCCAGGTCGTCATCGGCCAGCAACAGGACTTGGCCCAGGTGGGCGAGGCCCTGCACGCCGTGAATCGGCAGGCCTCGGAACTGCTGGAGGACGCCGAAACCATCTTTCAGCGCAAGGTGCAGGCGCAGGCGCCCGCGGCTGAGATCGCTGCCGCCGCCCGGCTGATGGTGCTCAGCCAGCGCCTGGGCAAGTCGGCCAACGACATCCTGACCCCGCAGGGGGTGAGCCCCGAAGCCGTGTTCCTGCTGGGCAAGGACCTGGTCTCGTTCCAGGACCTGGTGCAGGGCCTGTGGCATGGCCAGCCCGAGTCCAGCCTGGGCCCCGCCCGCGATGCAGAGAGCCGAGCCATCCTGGCCGCTCTGGCACAGCGGTTTGCACAACTGCGGGCCCAGGCCGAGCCGGTGCTGCACCAGCTGCCCGGCCTGGTGGCCGCCCGCGAGGCGCAGACCGCGCTGGTCCGCGAGGGGGCGCCGCTGCGCCAATCCCTCGAAGCCGTGCAGGCCCGCCTCTCCCGCGAGGCCGATGGGGGACAGCGCGCCTGGCTGGTCCTGGCCGCCTGGGCCGGCTGGGTGCTGTTGTGCGGGATGGGGATTGGGCAGGTGCTGCTGCGTGACAGCCGTGCCCGCACCGCCGCCGCCCAGCAGCGGCACCAGGCCCAGCAAGCCGCCATCCTGCGCCTGCAGTCCGAGCTGCAGGCGGTGGCCGAGGGTGATCTGACCCGGGAAGCCTCCGTGCAGGGCGACGGTACCGGGGCGATCGCGGCCTCGGTCAACGCCATGGTTCAGGCGCTGCGGGCGCTGGTATCCCAGGTTCAGCAGGCCGCTGCGCAGGTGGTGGGTACCGCCGCCGAGGTGGACGCTGCCGCCGCCCGCACACAGGCCCTGGCCGCCCGCCAGCTGCAGGACATCCAGGCCAGTGGCCAGGCCGTGCTGGGCATGGCCGAGCGCATTGGCCAGGTGGCGCAGCAGGCCCAGGGCTCGGTCGCCGTGGCCCGCGCCTCCCGCCAGGCGGCCGCCGAAGGGCGCCAGTCGGTGCAGCAGGCCATGGACGGCATCCAGGCCATCCAGGGCCAGATGCAGGACAGCGCCCAACGCATCCAGCGCCTGGGGGAGTCGTCCCAGCAAATCGGCGAAATCACTGTCTTGCTGGCCGACCTCACCGCACAGACCCAGGTGCTGGCGATCAACGCCGCCATCCAGGCAGCCACGGCGGGCGAGGCTGGGCGTGGCTTCTCCGTGGTGGCTGAGGAAGTGCAGCACCTGGCCGAACGCTCCGCCGACGCCACCCGCCAGATTGCGGCCCTGGTCGATGCTATTCAGGGCGACACCCGCGAGGCCGTCGTGGCCGTGGCCCGGTCCACCCGGGCGGTGGCCAAGGGGGCCGACCTGTCCGTGCACGCGGGCACGGCGCTGGGTGAGATGGAGCATGTCTGCCAGACCCTGGCAGAGCTGGTCGAGCAGGTGTCCTTGCTGGCGCAGGACGACACCGCCCAAGCCCAGGACATGGCCGCACGCATTGCCCAATGGATGGCCCAGACCGAACAATCGAGCGCCGACAGCCGTGCCACCGCCGCGCAGGTCCAGGCCTTGTCGCAGATGGCGCAGGGGCTACGCACCTCCGTGGCCCGTTTCAAATTGCACCAGGAGTTGCCATGAACATGGCCTTGCCGATCACTGTCTCCTCCGTTCCTGTACCCGCGCCGGGGCTGCCTGCTGCCTTCCTTCCCGTGGCCCTGGATTGGCTGGGTGCAGGCTTGCAGGACCTGCTGGCGCAGCTGGCGGACTGGCCTGCAGGCAGCGAGGCGGGCGCTGCCCCACCGCCTGCCTTGCAGCGGCTGGCGGCGGTGCTGGGCTTTCTGGGCTTGTCCGGCGAGCGCCGCGTGGTTCAGGCGCTAGGCGACGCCTGGTACGCCCCCGCTTGGACGCCCACGCTGCGCGCGCAGGCCTGTGCAGACCTGGGCACCCACCTGCGCACCCTGGCCAGCGAGCCTTGGCCCACGGCGCCGGTGGCCACCGCCCTGGTCCTCTACCCCCTGTACCGCACGCTGCGGACCATTGTGGGTGCGGCTTGGGCACCGCCGTTGGACCTTTGGCCCCCAGGTCTGGCCTTGCCGCGTGTGGCGCCATCGGACGTGCCACTGCCGGTGTCCGCCGTGCACCCGACCGCCGACGAGGCCCTGCACATGTGCGACGAGGCCGTGCTGCGCTGGGTGCGTGATGCCGACCGGCAGGCGGCGCAGGTGCTTTGCCAGGCCTGCGCACAGTCCGCTGCGGGCGCTGAGCCGCCGGAGCACCAGGTCCTGTGGCGCATGGCGGCGCACTGGTGCGGGCGGTTGTCCCAGGGCAGTTGGCCGCCCGGTCCCCTGGCCAGCCGCATGGTGTCCCGCTTGCGCGCGCTCTGGCAGGCCCAGGTCCAGGGCCGGCCACTGCCCGCCGAGGGCCTGGGGCAGGAGCTGCAATGCCTGTGCGCCTTGGTCCCGGACCCGCTTGGAGGAGCGTCGGTATGGCCCGCCTGCCTGCCCGAAGCCTTGGACGCGCCCTGGCCCGGTCCGCAGTCCCCACCGGCAGTCTGGCGGGCCTGGGACCAGGCCTTGGCCCAGGCGGAGGCCGCCTGGACGTTCTGGATGGCGTACCAGGGCCCGAGTGCGCCCCCGCTGGCCCTGGCCCTGGAGGCCCTGGTGCCGCCCCTGGCGGCCGCACCCCCGGTATTGGCGCCCTTGGCAGCTGCTTTGCAGGGCCTTGCGCCGCGCGCCCCCCAGGAGCACGATCCGGGGGCCCCCGTCTGGGGCCAGGCGCTGGCCAGCCTTTTGCAGGGCCTGCGCCTGCTGGCTTCGCGGCCTGCGTGCCTGGCGCACACCCATCCCGAAGACCTCCAGCCCCTGGTTGCCTGGGTGCACGCCACCCTGCTGTCGTCCGAACCGTTGGCGGTGCACCGCTCTCCCCCCTGGCCGCCAGCCTGGGTCCAGGCCCAGGCGGCCGAACGGGACCACCAGGCTCGCCAGGCCTTGAAGGCTGCGGTGCAGGAGGTCTGGGGCTTGCTGCTCCAGGGACTGGAAGGCCCTTCTCCTTCCACTGCACACGGCGATCCTGCCGTGCTGCTGGCCCGCTTGCGCGGGGCCTTGCCTTGGCAGGGTCGTGCAGCTGCTGTGCCTGCGCTGGACGGTTTGGCCCAGGCCTTGCACGACCTGGCGCAGGCTGCGCCAGAGCACCAGCCCTTCTGCGACGCCCGCCTGGCCGAGGCCGTGGCCCGCTGCGAAGCCGCCCTGGCCGGGCGGGAGCTGCTCCCGACCCAGGCTTCAGCGTCCGCCGAAAACCAGGACCTTGAACGCCCTGCGTCGCCGCCGGTGGGCCTGCGGGCAGACGACCCTGCGCTCCCGCCGTCGCCCCTGGGGTCCGTCGCCATCGTGGAGGCCCCGGGGGAGCCGCCCTGGAGCGAGGAGGACAGCCCTGATCCCGACCTGTTCCCCCTGTTTGCCGCCGAGGCCGAAGCCCTGTTGCCCCGCCTGTCCGTGGCCCTGCGGACCTGGCTGGCCCCGGCCTCCGATGCAAACACCCAGGTCCAGGCCCGGCGCGAGGCGCTGCAGGTCCTGCACACCCTCAAGGGCAGCGCCCGCATGGCTGGGGCACTGCGCCTGGGGGCGCGGGCGCACCGGCTGGAGTCGGCCATTGGCGGGCAAGCGCCGGTCCCGTCACCCAGCGCTGCGGCCGCGTTGCTGGACACGCTGGACCGCCTGCAAGCCCATGCCGATGGGCTGTGTGTTTCGGACATGCACGCGGTGCCAACGCTGCTCTTACCGCCGTCCGTCCCTGCCGCCGTCCCAGGTGGGCCTGGGGTCTCCCTTCTCGCACCAGCGGCTCCCCCGCAGATGGCGCTGCGCGTCCCCGCCGCCCAGCTGGACGGGCTGCTCGACAGCACCGCCGAAGTGCTGCTGGAACAGGCCCAGCTGGCCGGGCACCTGGCACAGCTGCGGGCGGTGGTGCAGACCTTGCGTTCCAGCGACCAGACCCCTCCTTTGGGCACAGCCCGAGCCCAGAATGGGCCTGTGGCTGACGATCCGCTATCGCCACCGTGGGTGACCTTGGCAGCGCAGGTGCGCGAGGCCCAGGCCGCCCTGGACCGCCAGGCGCGCCAGCTGCGCCAGTGGCAGCAGACGCTGCTGCAGTGGCGCATGGTGCCGTTTGCGCGCGTGGCCGAGCGCCTGCACGCCGTGGTCCGCCAAGCGGCGGCTTCCACCGGCAAGCCCGCCGCGCTGGTGCTGGAAGGGGAGGCGGTGGCGCTGGACCAGGGCGTGCTGGAGCGCCTGGTGCCGGTCTGCGAGCACCTCTTGCGCAATGCCGTGGCGCATGGCCTGGAGCGGCCTGAGGTGCGCCAGGCCGCCGGCAAGCCTCCCGATGGGCAGATCACCCTGTCCCTGCAGCCTGAAGGATCCGAGGTGGTGCTGGTGGTGCGCGACGACGGCGCTGGCGTGGACCGCGAACGGGTCTGCGCACGGGCGCAGGTCCTGGGCTATTCCCTGACGCCGGGTGCGGCCGAGGGCCAGTGGCTGGACTGCCTTTTTCTGCCGGGCTTTTCAACGGCGGACACCGTGAGTGCATGGGCCGGGCGTGGCATGGGGCTGGACGCGGTGCAGGCCGAGGTCCACGCCCTGGGCGGCCAGATCGCGGTGGAGACGGTGCCTGGCCAGGGCACGGCGTTCACCCTGCGCGTGCCCTGGACCACGGCCATCACCCCGGTGGTGCTGGTGCAAGTGGGCACGCGGGTGCTGGGTGTGCCCGCTGCGCGCGTTGAGCGGGTTTTGCGCCCGCCGCTGGCCCTGTTGGCCCAGGCTAGGAAGGCAGCCCAGATCTCCCTGGAGGGCGAAGCCCCGCCTTTTCCGTTCGCCCGGGCCGCCGAGGCCCTGGGAATGGGCGGGGATGCCACTGACACCACCGATGCTGCAGGAACCACCACGGACGCCTTGGGCTGGAAGCCCGTGTTGTTGTGCCGCAATGGCGCGCGCCGCCTGGCCTGGGAGGTCGATGCCGTGCTGGGGCGGCAGGCGCTGGTGACCAAGCCCCTGGCGCCCCCGCTGGACCAGATCCCGGGCCTGGTGGGGGTGTCGGTGCGGTCCACCGGCGCTCCCGTGCTGTTGTACGACCCGGTGCAGCTGGGGGTGGTGTCTCCCCCCGCCGTGGACACTCCCCAGCCCGACATCGCTTCCATGGCTGCCGGGCCTTGCGTGCTGGTGGTGGACGATTCCCCCACGGTGCGCGCGCACCTCCAGCGCTGGCTGCTGGCCGAGGGCTACCAGGTCACCCTGGCAGACGACGGCCAAGCCGCGCTGGACCGGTTGACCGGGCAGACCACCGAGCGCCCCGCCGTGGTGCTCACCGACCTGGACATGCCCCGCCTCGATGGGCTGGGCTTGGCCCGTGCCCTGCAAGCCGATCCAGCGCTGCGCGGCCTGCCCCTGTTGGTGCTCACGGCCCGGGCCGACGACGCCACTTTCACCCAGGCGCGGGCGCTCGGGGTGTGGCATTGCCTGGTCAAACCGTTTGATCCGGCCGAATTGCGTGCATGGCTGCGCCATTGCGCCAGAATGGGCGCTGCGTTTGACCCCTCCGCATGACCAAGGACGTTCCGCCCATGACCATTGACAGCCGCCTCTTGTCCTGCCTGGCCCTCACGGTGCGCGAAGAAGCCTCCGACCTGTTCCTGCTGGCCGGAGCCCCGCCCACCATCAAGCGCCAGGGCGTGTTCCTCCCGGTGGCCCAGCCCCCGCTGCTGGGCGAAGACATCCGCGCCATGGCGTACTCGGCCATGCGGCCCGAGCAGGTGCAGGAGTTTGAGACCTCGTTGGAATGCGATTTGTCCTTGCAGGCCGAGGGCGTGGGCCGCTTCCGGGCCAACGTGCACCTGCAGCGTGGCCAGGTCGGCATGGTGCTGCGGCGCATCATCACCGAAATCCCCAGCCTGGAGGCCCTGGGCCTGCCACCGTCGCTCAAGCCCCTGGCCTTTCTCAAAAGCGGGCTCGTGCTGACCGTGGGGTCTGCCGGCTCGGGCAAGACCACCACCTTGGCGGCGCTGCTCAATTACCGCAACGAGCACATTGATGGCCACATCCTGACCATCGAAGACCCGATCGAGTACCTCCACACCCACAAGAAGTCCCTGATCACCCAGCGCGAGGTGGGCATGGACACCCGCTCTTACGACGATGCCCTGCGCCACGCGATGCGCGAGGCGCCCAACGTCATCATGATTGGTGAAATCCGCGATCGGCTGTCGATGCAGCACGCGCTGCACTATGCCGAGTCGGGCCACCTGTGCGTCTCCACCCTGCACGCCAGCAACGCCAACCAGGCGGTGCAGCGCATCCTGAACTTCTTTCCGGAAACGGCCCACCGCCAACTGCTGATGGACCTGTCGCTCAACCTCAAGGCCGTGGTGGCACAAAGGTTGGTGCGCAGCGTCCACAACAAGCCGGTGCCCGCGCTGGAAATCATGACCCTCACGCCCTACGTGGCCGAGATGATCCAGAAAGGCGCGATTGACGAGGTCAAGACGGCCATCGCCCGGGGCGAGGGAGCCAACATGTGTACCTTTGACCAGTCGCTGTCCAGCCTCTATGAAAGCGGTGCCATCTCGGCCGAAGAGGCCATCGCGCACGCCGACAACCACACCGATGTGGCGCTGCGCATCCGCCTGCTCTCCGGCACCCCGCTGAGCACCGAAGGCCTGCAGATGGGCAAGGCCCACGGCGCCCTGGACCGCCCCCCGCTGCAGTTTTGAGCGACGCGGGTGCGCTGCGCGCTCAGCCTGGCCCACCCTTGACCACCGCATAGCGCGCCAGCGTGCGCTGGCGGGCGGTGTCGTGGTCCACCACCGGCAGCGGGTAGGTCTGGCCCAGCACCACGCCGGCGGCCTGCAGCACCAGGGGCTTGGCCAGCCAGGGGGCGTGCAGTGCGGCGTTGGGCAGGTCGGCCAGCTGGGGCAGGTAACGGCGGATGAACTTGCCTTCGGCATCAAACTTTTGGCTTTGGCTGACCGGGTTGAAGATGCGGAAATAGGGCTGGGCGTCGCAGCCGCTGGAGCTGGCCCATTGCCAGCCGCCGTTGTTGGCCGCCAGGTCAAAGTCATTGAGCTTTTCCGCGAAGTAGCGCTCGCCCCAGCGCCAGTCGATCCCCAGGTCTTTGACCAGAAAGCTGGCCACCACCATGCGCAGGCGGTTGTGCATGTAGCCGGTCCGGTTGAGCTGCGCCATGGCGGCATCGACCAGGGGGTAGCCGGTACGGCCTTCGCACCAGGCGTGGAACAGGGCCTCGGCTTCGGGGCCGGTTTCCCATTCAATAGCGTCGTAGGCGGGCTTGAAGCTGCGCTCGGCGGCTGCAGGGCGGTGGTAGAGGATCTGAAAGTAGAAATCGCGCCAGATGAGTTCGTTGCGCCAGGCCATCGCGCCTTCGCTGCCGGCTTGGGCGCGTGCGTGGGCGGTGCGTGCCAGCAGCCGGGGCGAAACCGTGCCAAAGCGCTGGTGCACGCTCAGGTAGCTGGGGCCCTTGACGGCCGGAAAGTCTCGGGCGGTGCCGTAGCGGTCCATGCGGCCCAGAAAGTCATCGAACAGGCGCTGGGCGCCGCTGCTGCCGGGGGGCAGGGCCTGGGTGTCCAGCACGCCGGGGGTAAACCCCATTGCTTCCAGCGTGGGCACGGGCCGGGCGTGTTCTGGAGGGCGGGCGGCCAGGCGGGAAGCGCGGGGGGCAATCGGGTAGGCCTGCAAATAGAACGGCGTGAGCTTGCGCAGCCAGGCGTTTTTGTAGGGCGTGAACACGGTGTAAGGCGTGCCGCTTTGGGTCAGCACCTCGCTGCGCTCAAAAATCACATGGTCTTTGAAGGTGCGGAAATCCCGCCCTTGCGCCGCCAGCGCCGTGCGCACCGCGCTGTCGCGCTCCAGAGCCTGGGGCTCGTCGTCGTGGTTGGTGAAGACGGCCTGTACGTCCAGGCTTTGGGCCAGCGCCGGGATTTCGTCCTGGGCGACGCCATGCAGCACGATGAGCCCACCCTCGGGCTTGCCCGAGAGTTCGCGCAGCGTGGCATCGAGTTCCACCAACGATTCGCGGATGAATTCCACCCGCCGGTCGGCCCGGGGCAGGGCATCCAGAATCTCGCGGTCAAAGACAAAGACCGCATGGACGGCCTGGCATTCGCGCAGGGCGTGGTAGAGCGCGGCCTGGTCGTCGGCGCGCAAATCGCGGCGGAACCAGACCAGTCCGCGGGCCAGTTCGGGGGCAGGGGAGGGGGGCATGTTCACCGTAAAATCAAGCAATGACGCCCGATTCTGCGCCCATCAATCTCACGCATCATTTCCTGATTGCGATGCCCGGCCTGGAAGACATGGCTTTTTCCCGCAGCGTTGTGTACCTGTGCGAACACACCCAGCGCGGTGCGCTGGGCCTCATCATCAACAAACCCACTGACATCACCCTGGGCGAGCTGTTCGACAAGGTCGAGCTGACCCTGGGCCGTGAAGACCTGCGCCAGGCTCCCGTCTTGCTGGGCGGCCCCTTGCAGACCGAACGCGGCTTTGTGCTGCACGAGCCCATGCGCGCCCAGCAGATGGGCAGCGCGGTGGAGGCTGAGGAGCCCTCTGAAAACGCCGACAGCGCCCCCGCCGAAGAGTCCGGCTATGCCTCGACCATGCAAATCCCCGGTTCCGGCCTGGAGATGACCACCTCGCGCGACGTGCTCGAAGCGCTGTCCACCGGCGCCGGGCCGCGCAAGGTGCTGGTCACGCTGGGGTATTCGTCCTGGGGCGAGGGACAGCTCGAATCCGAACTCGGCGAAAACGCCTGGCTCACGGTCCAGGCCGATCCGGCGGTGCTTTTTGACACCCCGGTGGACCAGCGCTACGACCGGGCCCTGTCCCTGCTGGGCCTGCAAGCCTGGATGCTGTCGCCCGAGGCGGGGCACGCATGACCGGCCTCGCCGCGCAGCCCCCGGTTCCCGCCCACTGCCAATCGTTTCTGGCCTTTGACTACGGCCTCAAGCGCACCGGGGTCGCCTCAGGCAACCGCCTGCTGGGCCAGGCCAGCCCCCAGGCCACGATCCGCGCCGAGGGCGATGCCCGCTTTGCCGAGATTGCCAAGCGCATTCGTGAATGGCAGCCCGATGCCCTGGTCATTGGCGTGCCGTTCCATCCCGACGGCGCGCCCCACGAGAACACCGAGCGCGCCCGCAAGTTCGGGCGCCAGCTGCGCGGGCGTTTCGGCCTGCCGGTGTTCGAGGTGGACGAGCGCTACAGCACCACCGAGGCCCTGGCCGAAGGCGCCAAAGATGCCGATGCCGCCTCGGCCTGCATCATCCTGGAACAGTTTTTGAGGAACCTCTGATGACCTTATCCCCTGCTGGCCCGGGCGGTCGCCTGGTGCTGGATGCCGAAGCCCTGTACGCCGAACTCCTGCGCGGCCTGCGCCCCCTGATGGGCCCCGACACCCGCCTGGCGGGCGTGGCCTCGGGCGGCGCCTGGCTGGCCGAGCGCCTGCAGCAGGACCTGGGGCTGCCCGGCACGCCCGGCGTGTTGTCCTCGGCGATGCACCGTGACGATTTTTCGCGTCGGGGCCTCGCGCCCAGCAAGCAGACCACCTTGCCCTTCGAGGTGAACGGCGCCG
>CAYZPX010000078.1:0-12058 GCA_964480105.1 uncultured Burkholderiaceae bacterium
CCTGGGCCTGCATGGCCGCCGGCGGCTGCAGGACTGGGCGGCCTTGACCGCGGCCTTTGACCAGGCCGCCGCCCAGCAACGCCTGCTGGTGCGCCAGGCCTTGCAGACCCCCGCCGTCGGGGCTGACCTGCTGGCGCTGTGGGCCTGGCTGGAATCGCTGAACACCCCCGGCGCCCTGTCCGTGCCGGGCCTGCGGCGCCCCTCGGTGCAGGGGTTGCGGCGCTGGACCCGCCAGCGTGTGGACCGCCTGCACCGCCGCTGGCGCGAGGCCCTGCGCGACCAGGCCAGCCTGGCCAGCCAGCACCGCGCCCGCATCCTGGCCAAGCAGCTGCGCTATGCCATCGAGGCCCTGCAGCCCTTGCTGCCCGGCCGCGCCCAGGACTGGCGGGAGGAAGCCGCCGACTGGCAGCAAACCCTGGGCGAGGTCCGGGATAGCACCCAGGCAGCCCTGCTTGCCCAGGGCCTGGAGGTGCCTGTGGGCGCCCTGGAGTTCCTGCGCGGCCGTGCCGCTGCCCGCCTGGCCTGAGCTTTTCCTGTTCCGTTGCTGTTTTTCCCTGAGCCCCGAGACCACACCGCATGAGCACGCAGGCGCGCAGCCGTTTTTCCCTGTACCTGGACCTGATCCGCTGGGACCGCCCCGCCGGCTGGCTGGTGCTGATCTGGCCCACCCTGAGCGCCTTATGGATTGCCGCCGGGGGCTTTCCCGGCTGGCACCTGCTGGCGGTGTTTGCCCTGGGCACCGTGCTGATGCGCAGCGCCGGCTGCTGCATCAACGACGTGGCCGACCGCAATTTCGACCGCCATGTCAAGCGCACCGCGCACCGGCCCATCACCGCGGGCCTGGTCTCGGTCAAGGAGGCGCTGGGCGTGGGGGCCGTGCTGGCGCTGGTCTCGCTGGGGCTGGTGCTCACCACCAATGCGGCGGCGGTGGCCTGGTCGGTGCCTGCGGTGCTGGTGACCATCGCCTACCCGTTCGCCAAACGCTACGTTTCCATGCCGCAGGCGGTGCTGGGCGTGGCCTTCAACTTTGGCATCGTGATTGCCTTTGCCGCCGTCCAGGGCGAAGTGCCCGCGCTGGCCTGGCTGCTGTGGCTGGGCAACCTGTTCTGGGTGCTGGCCTACGACACCGAGTACGCCATGGTGGACCGCGACGACGACCTCCAAATCGGCATGAAGACCTCGGCCATCACGCTCGGCCACTTCGACGTCGCCGCCATCGTGCTGTTCTACTTGCTGAGCCTGGGCCTGTGGGCCGCCGCGCTGTGGCCGCGCCTGCCCGGCCCCTGGTTCGGCCTGGCGCTGGCCTTGGCCTTGGCCCAGGTGGCTTGGCACTGGACTTTGATCCGCCACCGCACCCGCGAGGGCTGCTTCCAGGCCTTCAAGGAAAACCACTGGCTGGGGCTCACGCTGTTTATCGGCGTGCTGGCCAGCTACGTGGTCGGATAGATGCTCTCTTTTTAAGAGCTAGAACCGATGGTATCCATTGGTCTGGAGGCCAATTTAACCTCTCAATCCTTGACGATGCCAGCTCAGGCGCCGAACTCGTCGCCCAACTCCCTGGCCCGCTGTTCAGCCGCCTGCATGGCGCGCACAAAGGCTTCGCCCACGCCGTCCCGGACCATGGATTGCAGCGCGGCGTAGGTGGTGCCGCCCTTGGAGGTGACGCGCTCGCGCAGCACAGCGGGTGGCTCGTCGGAGCGGCGGGCCAGCTCGGCCGCGCCGGCAAAGGTGGCCACGGCCAGCTGGTGGGCTTGCGCAGCGCTCAGGCCCATGCCCACGCCGGCCTGGGTCATGGCTTCCAGGAAATAAAACACATAGGCCGGGCCGGAGCCCGACAGCGCCGTCACCGCGTCCAGCTGGCGCTCTGCGTCCACCCAGACGCAGGCGCCCGTGCCGGCCAGGATGCGCTCGACCGCTGCGCGGGCCGCCGCGTCCACCCCTGCACGGGCGAACAGGCCGCTGATGCCCTGGCCGATCAGCGCCGGGGTGTTGGGCATGCTGCGCACGATGCGCTCGCTGCCCAGCCAGGCGGCCAGGCTGTCGCTGCGGATGCCGGCGGCCACGCTCAGGTGCAGCGCGTTGGCAGCCAGGTGCGGCCGGGTCTGGGCGGCGGCGTCCTTGAAGGTCTGCGGCTTGACGGCCCAGACGACGATGGCGGCATCGGCCAGCGCGGGACCAGCCTCGGGCAGGGCTGCCAGGCCGTGCTGGCGTTGCAGGGCCTCGCGGGTGGGGGCATAGGGCTCGACCACGCGCAGGCGCTCGGCCGGATGGCCCTGGCGCAGCAGGCCGCCCAGGATGGCGCTGGCCATGTTGCCGCCGCCGATGAAGGCGATGACGGGCGCGGAGTCGGTGGCAGAAACAGGCAGGGTCATGGGGTGCTCGACGTCAAGAAAAAACGAGGCGCGATGGTAGCGCGCCGGGGGCTGGGTCGCCGGCTCACATCGCCTGCAGCTTCGCCAGGAACGCCGGCGGGATGGGCGTGACCTTGGCCGGTGCGGGGCCGGTGCCGATGAACACGATGCCGGTCTTGCCGCGCGCCACTTCGCGGCCGGTGCCCACTTCGACCATCACGAACTGCAGGTCGAAGCCATAGCGGTTGAAATCGGCGGGCTGCATGGACACGCGCAGGGTCTCGCCGTAGAAGGCCTCGGACTTGTACTGGGCCACCATGTCGCCGACCACGGTGTGGCAGCCTTCCACATTGCCCTCGGTGTAGCCCTGGGCGCGGAAGAAGCGGGTGCGGGCCTCGGACACCAGGCTCAGCAGCTGGGCGTTGTCCAGGTGGCCGCCCTGGTTGACATGGCTGATGTAGACCTGGACGTCGGTGGAAAACGCGTAGCGCGGGGCAAGCTCGATCTGGATGCGGGGCATGGGCGGTAAAAACAAAAAAGCCCAGGCAGGGCGCCCGGGCACAGGAGGAGCGAAGGCACCGATCTTAGGAGAAGCTCAGGAGAACTGTGGCGGGCGCTTTTCGATGAAGGCGTTGACGGCCTCGTGGTGGTCGGGGCTCATGTGGGCGATGGCCTGGTAGCCGGCGGACAGCTCCAGCAGCGATTCCAGGCTGCTGCGCTCGCCTTCGCGCAGCAGGCGCTTGGTCATGCGCAGCACGCCGCCGGGGTTGGCGGCGATCTTGCGCGCCAGGGCCATGGCCTCGTCCATCAAGGCTTCGGCGGGCACCACGCGCGAGACCAGGCCGCAGTCCAGCGCCTGCTGGGCGGTCAGCGCCTCGCCGGTGAAGGCCATTTCTGCCGCTTTGGAGCGCCCCACCGCGCGCGGCAGCAGCCAGGCCCCGCCGTCGCCCGGCACGATGCCGACCTTGACGAAGCTCTCGGCAAACGTAGCCTTGTCGGAGGCGATGCGGATGTCGCACATGGTCGTCAGGTCCAGGCCGGCGCCAATCGCGGGGCCGTTCACCGCGCAAATCACCGGCACGTCCAGGTGGTAGAGCGCCTTGGGAATGCGCTGGATGCCCTGGCGGTACTCCTCGCGGATCACCTCGGGCGAGAGCTGCTGGGTCTGGTAGCGCTTCATGTCCTTGACGTTGCCGCCGGAGCTGAAGACCGGGCCTTCGCCGGTCAGCACCACGGCGCGGATGCTGCTGTCCTTGGCGATGTCGGCGCAGGCCTGCACGAATTCGTCGACGGCGGTGTTGCCTGTCAGCGCGTTGCGGGTTTCGGGCTGGCTCATCGTCAGGATGACGATATTGCCCTCGCGGGTGATCTTCAGGAACGGGTTCATGGAAGGACTTTCAGAAATGGGGAGGGTGTTTCAGGCGATGTCGGTCAGTTCGCGCAGTAGATCCAGGCTCAGCGCGGCAGGGCTGTCCAGCAGCGCCTGGCCGACCACATCGTGCCAGTAGGACTCGGAGCCGGCCGCCTGACGCCAGGCGTGCAGGCGGCGGGTGTGCAGCTGCAGGTCAAACTCGGCGGTGAAGCCGATGGCGCCGTGGATGGAGTGGCTCAGCGCCGCGACCTCGACGGCGGCCTCGCTGGTGCGGGCCTTGGCCACGGCGGCGCGCAGGCGGTCGGGCTGCAAGCCCCCAGCATCGTTCGTGCGCAGGCCCAATTGGGCGGCCATGCGGGCAGCAAAGCTGTGCTCAGACATCACGCTCAGCTGGTGCTGGATGGCCTGGAACTTGCCAATCGGCTTGCCGAACTGCTGGCGCTCGTTGGCGTACTGCAGCGTGCGGCTGAACACCTGCATCAGCGCGCCGGCCAGCTGGGCGGCGTACAGCGCGGCCTGCAGGGCCTGCAGATCCTGTGCGCCTTGCGCGAGGGGCACCGGCAGTGCAGCGTCCCAGGCGCTGGCGGGCCAGGCCAGCTGCGCATCCAGGCAAAAGCCCGCCTGGGTGCGCTGGGCATCGGCGGTCTCCAGCAGGCGGGCGTCATGGCCCACCGTGACCAGCACCCGGTCGGCCACCATGCCGCAGCGCACCTGGGCGCAGGCCAGCTGGCCGTCCTGCAGTCGGCCCTGGCCGAAGCTGAGGCTGCCGCTGGGCACCGCCACCCCGGCGCCGGCGATCAGGCCGCGCGCCAGCAGGGTTTCGCCCATGGGTACGGGCACGGCGTGGTGGCCGCACAGTTCCAGGATGGGGTAGACCTCGGCCAGCGACAGCCCGGCGCCGCCAGCGGCCTCGGGCACCAGCGCATCGCAAAAGCCGGCGTCTTCAATGGCCTGCCACAGCGCGGCGGGGGCGCCACCGGCCTCGATGGCGCGTACCTGGGCGGGCGTGCACTGGTCTTCCAGCAGTTGCCGTACGGCATCGGAAAAAAGATCGTCCATGGTCATGGTGTTCGTGTCTCCGTTCGGTTCAGCGCAGGCCCAGGCCGCGGGCGATCATGCCGCGCAGGATGTCGCGGGTGCCGCCGCGCAGCGAGTAGCTGGGCGCCACCTGGGTCACGTAGTTCAGCGTGCGCAGCAGCTCGGCAGGCACGTCGGCCGGGTCGCGGGCCAGCAGGTCGTCGGCAATGGCGGTCGGGATCAGCTGTTCCACCCCCGTGCCCAGGTCCTTGACCAGGGCGGCTTCCACCACCGGACTTTCGCCCCGGGTGAGTTTTTCGGTGATGGCGATCGACATGGCCCGCAGCGGCGCGAGCTGGCTCAGGACCTTGCCGGCCAGGCGCTGCGCCTGGGGCGTGCGGCCCTGCGGCGTGCGCACATAGGCCAGCCATTCGTCGAACAGCACGATGCTGGAGAACAGGCGCTCGGGGCCGGCGCGCTCAAACGCCAGTTCGGCCGTGACTTGCTCCCAGCCGCCGCCCTCGTCGCCGACCAGCGCGTCCGGGCCCAGCTGCACGTTGTCGAAGAACACCTCGCAGAAATGGCTGTCGCCCGACAGGTCGGTGATGGGCCGCACGGTCACGCCAGGCAGCTTCAGGTCCACGATCACCTGCGACAGGCCCTGGTGCCGGTCGCCGGCCTCGCCGCTGGTGCGCACCAGCGCGATCATGTAGTGGCAGTGGTGGGCGTTGGTGGTCCAGATCTTCTGGCCGTTGAGCAGCCAGCCCTGGTCGTTGCGCACGGCGCGGGTGCGCACGCTGGCCAGGTCCGAGCCCGAGCCCGGCTCGCTCATGCCGATGCAGAAAAACGCCTCGCCCTTGCAGATTTTCGGCAGGTAGAACTGCTTTTGTGCCTCGGTGCCGTACTTGAGCAGCAGCGGGCCGCTTTGCCGGTCGGCGATCCAATGCGAGCCCACCGGGGCACCGAAGTTCAGGAACTCCTCGACCAGCACATAGCGGGTGAAGGCATTGCGGCCCTGGCCGCCGTATTCCTTGGGGAAGGTGATGCCCAGCCAGCCGCGCGCGCCCAGCTGGCGGCTGAACTCGGGCGAGTAGCCCGACCACGAGCGGGCGCGCACATGGGCGGGGATGGTTTGGGTGGCTTCGGTGAGGAAAGCACGCACCTCGGCGCGCAGGGCTTCCTCCTCGGCCGGGATGGCGGTGGGATCGAGCGAATCAAGCCGGCTCATGCGGCACCTCCTGGGGACATGGTCATCGGATGCATCGGGCGGGGGTTAAACAATCACTGCAATTCGACCTTGGCCTGGGTGGCGATCTGCTTCCAGCGCTGGATTTCGCGCTGCTGGAAGCTGCGCATTTCCTCGGGGCCACCCACCATGACCTCGGCGCCCGTGCGCTCGTAGAAGGCCTTGGTTTCAGGCAGCCGTTCGATGGTGGTGAACAGCTGGGCCAGCTTCTCGGTCTCGGCCTTGGGGGTCTTGGACGAGACGGCGGCGGCCACCCAGGTGTAGGCGGTAAAGCCCGGCAGTCCGGCTTCGCTGGCCGTGGGCACGTTGGGCAGCGCGGCAGAGCGCCGCTCCGAGGCCAGCGCCAGGGCGCGCAGCTTGCCGGCCTTGACCAGCTCCTGCGCGCTCATCATTTCGGCGAAGGCGAAGTGCACCGTGCCGGCCGACACGGCAGTGACGGCTTCGCTGGCACCCTTGAAAGGCACGTGCACGGTCTCGACGCGGGCGGCGTCATTGAAGGCCTCGGCCATCAGCTGGTAGCCGGCCGAGCCCGCGCCAAAGTTCAGCTGCCCCGGCTTGGCGCGGGCGGCATTCACCAGGTCGGACAGCACCTTGTGATCGCCGCTGCCCGGCACGATCAGCAGCGCGGGTGAGCGGGTCAGCATGCTCAGCGGCGAAAAATCGGCCACCGGGTCATAGGGCAGTTGCTTGAACAGCGCAGCGTTCACGGCCAGCGTGGAGTTGCTGCCGATGAACACGGTGGTGCCATCGGCTGGCGCGCTCAGCACGGCCTTGACGGCGATGAAGCCGTTGCCGCCGGCCTTGTTCTCCACCACCACGTTCTGGCCGGTGGCTTCGGTGATCTTCCTGGCGAAGTAGCGCGCCGAGGCATCGGTGGCGCTGCCCGGCGGGAAGGGCACGATGAATTTCAGGGGCTTGGACGAAACGTCCTGCGCCAGCGCCGTGGTGGAAGGCAGCAGACCGGCGATGGTCAGGGTGCCGAGAGCGGCCAGGTGTTGCAGCAGGGAGCGACGGGTGGTCATGGAATGTCTCCTTCGTTTTTCTGGGATGCTTTGGGGGCGATGGGGCTCACTGGTCCAGGCTGATGCCAGTTGACTTGACCACACTAGCCCAGCGGGCCAGTTCTTTCTTGACGTAGGCACCGTATTCCTCGGGGCTGGAGCCCAGGGCTTCGGCGCCTTGCTGGGCCAATTTTTCCAGCACCTCGGGGCTCTTGAGGGCTTTGAGGATTTCGCTGTTCAGGCGCTGCACCACGGCGGTGGGCGTGCCGGCAGGCACCATCACGCCTTGCCAGGCGCCGGCCTCGAAGCCGGGCATCACGGTTTCGGCCAGCGTGGGTGCGTCGGGGAACAGCGACATGCGCTTGGAGGTGGTCACTGCCAGCAGCTTCAGGCGCTTGTCCTTGATGAAGGGCATCACCGAGTTGATGGTGTCGGTCATGAACTGGATCTGACCGGCGACCAGGTCCACGTCGGCCGGGGCGCTGCCTTTGTAGGGCACATGGGTGGCATCGATGCCCTGGGACTGCACGAACTGGTAGGCCGCCAGGTGCGTGACGTTGCCATTGCCCGCCGAGCCGTACGACAGCTTGCCCGGGTGGGCCTTGGCGTAGGCAACGAACTCGCGCACATTGGTCACGGGCACGTTCGGGTTGACCACCAGGGCCAGCGGCACCACGGCCGTCAGCGCCACCGGCGCCAGGTCGCGCTGCACGTCGTAGCTCAGGCTTTTATAGAGCGCTGGACTCAGCGTGATCGACGAAGTGTTGTAGAGCACGGTGTGGCCGTCGGCCGGGGCCTTGACCACCGCCATCGCGCCGATGTTGCCGTTGGCGCCGGGCTTGTTGTCCACCACCACCGACTGGCCCATCTGCTCGCCCAGCTTCTTGGCCAGCACCCGGGCCACCAGGTCGGTCGGCCCGCCGGGTGGAAAGGGAATCACCAGGGTGATGGGCTTGCTGGGGTAGGTCTGCGCCAGCGCCTGGCCCACAGGGGCGCAGACCGCCAGGCCGGCGGCCAGACCCAGCAGGCTGCGGCGCAGCATGGGGGGCGTGAGATGGATTTTGGACATGGCGTTTGCTCCTTATTGAATAGCTATTACCGCTGGTATCCATTGACCTGGTGGCCAATTTCTTTGTGAAAGCGTTATGAGCGTCCCGCCAGCAGCCGCGTGGCGGTGTAGGTCATCACCAGTCTGCCATGCTGGTTGAACACGTCGATGCGCGAGGTGACCACCGCCCGCCCACTCTTGGACGTGGGCTTGATATCGGTGACCTCGATCTGTGCCTCAATCGTGTCGCCCACCACCACGGGGGCCAGGATCTTCTGGTGTAGCTCCAGCATCGCCAGGCCCGTGCCCTGGATCATGGTTTGCAGGATGAAGCCTTCGATCAGCGTGTAGGTCAGCGCGCCGGGCACCGGGCGGCCGGCCATGGCGCCGCCTTCGTA
The DNA here is from genome assembly GCA_964480105.1 of uncultured Burkholderiaceae bacterium. GTDB lineage: Bacteria > Pseudomonadota > Gammaproteobacteria > Burkholderiales > Burkholderiaceae_C > CAYZPX01. Next base: position 8,434 of record CAYZPX010000078.1, read on the forward strand.
GCCGTCCTCGATGAAGATGGCTTCGAGCATGCCTGTCACGCCGATGAAGTTCACCAGGTCGGTCTCGGTCACGGTGCGGCGGAAAGTGCGCAGCTGCTGGCCGACCCGCAGGTCCTGCCAGACATAGCCCTGGCCCAGGCGGGGCAGGCTGCGGTCCAGGGTGGGTGGTGTGGTGTTCGTCATGGGGTCAATCCTGGGTTGTGGCGGATGCCGGGGTGGCGAGCGCGCCGCCGCTGGCGATCAGCGCGTCGATGGCGGCGGGGGGCAAGCCGGCGCGGGCCAGTTGCGCGCGGGTGTGCTCGCCCAGCCGGGGCGGCACGGCAATCGGGGGGCGCTGGCCGTCAAAGCGCACCGGCACGGCGGGAAAGCGCATCGCGCCCATTGCGGGGTCCTGCACCTGCTCGAAAAAACCGGTCTCGGCCAGGTGCGGGTCGCTGGGCAGGTCCTCCAGCCGGGCGACGGGCGCGGCCGGGATTTCCAGCCGCTCGCAGGTGGCGATCCACCAGGCCGTGGGGTGCTGGGCGACGAAGCCCGAGGCCAGCTCCAGCAGCGCCTCGATGTGCTGCGTGCGCTGGGCGATGTCGGCAAAGCGCGGGTCGGCAGCCAGGTCGGGGCGGCCCATCTCGGTGAAGAAGCGCTGCCAGTGCGCCGTCGTGTAGGGCATCATCGACAGGTGCCCGTCGGCCGTCTTGTAGGGCCGCCGCCAGGGTGCCAGCACCCGGGGGTAGCCGGGGGCCGACAGTGCGGGGTCGAAGTGCTGGCCGTAGAAATGCTCGACCAGGTTGAAGCCGACCATGGTCTCGAACATCGGAATGTCCACCACGCAGCCTTCGCCGGTGCGGCTGCGCTGCAGCAGGGCCGCCAGGATGGCGTGCGCCGCCACATGGCCGCAGGTTTTGTCGGCGGCAATCGTGGGCAGGTAGCGGGCCTCGCCGCTTTGACGCTGCATCAGGTCCGCCAGGCCCGACATGCCCTGGATCACATCGTCGTACGCCGGCCGCCCGGCATAGGGCCCGGGCAAAAAGCCCAGCAAATTGGCATAGACCAGCTTGGGCTGGCGCTGGCGCAGTGCCTCGGGCGCAATGCTCAGCGCCGCCAGTTTTTGCGGGCGCATGCTGTGCATGAACACATCCGCGCTGTCCACCAGGGCCAGCAGCGCTTGCTGCGCGGCGGGCTGCTTCAGGTCCAGCACCACGCTTTGCTTGTTGCGGTTGGAGCCCATGAACATCGCCGCCATGCCCGGCTCGTGCCCCGGGCCGGTGTAGCGGGTGGAATCGCCCTCAGGAGACTCGACCTTGATCACCTCGGCCCCGTAGTCGGCCAGCACCTGGCTGGCCAGCGGCCCAAAAATCACGCTCGTCAAATCGAGCACACGGATGCCTTGCAGGGGGAGCATGGGCGATTGGTCTCCAGGGGGAATGGGATGTTTGCCACCGATTGTTCGGACAGTTGATAGCCCTGTCTAATACTTCTTTGCGGTTCTGTGATTGCTATTACGTATCAAAAGTCGGCGGAATAATCGGTGTTCCTTCCTGCAAAGGCCTGTTTCGTGTCCCAGTCCTCCCACGCTCCGCCCCCCCAGGCGCTTCGCATCGTCACCCTGATCGCCCAGGTGGCGTTTGGTGTCTTTGCGATGACGATGTGCCTGCCCTCCATGCCGGAATGGGGAGCGATCTTTGACGAGCCCCAGTCCCGCGTGCAGCTGACCCTGAGCGCCTACATGGTCAGCTTTGGCGTGTTCCAGCTGCTGTACGGGCCCCTGTCGGACCGCCATGGGCGCAAGCCGGTGCTGCTGGCGGGGCTGTCCCTGGCGGTGGTGGGGGCGGTGCTGGCGGCCCTGGCCCCGACGCTGACCATGCTGGTGGTCGCCCGTACTCTGCTGGGCGCTGGTGCGGCGGCCGGCATGGTGGTGGGGCGTGCATCGGTCCAGGACCTGTTCGAGGGGCCCGACCGCACCCGGGTGATGGCCTACGTCGGCATGGCCATGGGCCTGAGCGCCCCGATCTCCACCGTGCTGGGGGGGCAGATGCACACGCTGTGGGGCTGGCAGTCGATTTTTGTGACGCTCGCGCTGTTGGCGTTGGGCCTGGCCCTGCTGGCCTGGCGGGTCCTGCCTCCGCCTGCCACTGCGCCCGCTGCGGCCCCGGCCCTCCCCGACCGCCTGCACCTGCTGCGGGGCTACCAGCAGTTGGCGCGCGAGCCGGTCTTTCTCGGCTACGTGGTCCTGCTGTCGCTGACCGTGGGGACCTACTACGTCTTTCTGGGCGGGGCGCCGCTCGTGCTGCGTGGCATGGGCGTCGGGCCGGCCCAGCTGGGCTGGTTCATCATGGTGTTTCCGCTCACCTACATCGCTGGCAACTTCGTCACCAGCCGCCTGGCCCACCGACGCAATCCCCATGGGCTGATGGCCTATGGCATGGCGCTGAGTCTGATCGGGCTGGTGCTGATGCTGGTTTTGGGCGCCATCGGCTGGCACAACCCCTGGGCGTTCATGGCCCCGCTGGTGCTGGTGGGCATCGGCCACGGCCTGCTGATTCCTCCCAGCCTGGTCGGCACCGTGGGCGCCATCCCGGCCCTGGCGGGCTCTGCCGCCGCGCTGGCCGGTCTGTCCCAGCAATGGGTGGGCGCGGCCGGCAGCTACCTGGTGGGCTGGTTCCCGCACGATCGCGCGACCGAGCTGGCAGCGCTGATGCTGGCGTTCACCGTGTGTTCGCTGCTGCCGCTGTGGTGGGTGTGGGTGCGGTCACCGCGCTGACAGCGCGCCCCGACAATCCCCCCATGGACACCCGCCAACTCCGCCACTTTGTCGCCCTGGCCGAAACCCTGAACTACCGCTGCGCGGCGGAGCGGCTGCACATCTCGCAGCCGCCGCTGTCGGCCTCGATCCGCAAGCTGGAAGAGGATCTGGGCGTGCTGCTGTTCGAGCGCACGCGGCGGGGCACGCAGCTGACGCCGGCGGGGCTGGCGGCGCTGGATGCGGCGCGGCGGGCGCTGTTTCACACGGAGCAGTTTGGCCGCATTGCCAGTGCCACCGCGCGCGGCGAGGCGGGGCGGCTGCGGGTGGGCTTTGTCGGCTCGGCCACCTATGCGCTGATGCCGCAGCTGATGCCGGTCTTTCGCGCCCGCTACCCGGACGTGAGCCTGGTGCTGACCGAGTCCACCACGAGCCGCCTGCTGGCGCAGGTGGAGCAGGGCGAGGTGGATGCGGGCCTGCTGCGCTTTCCGGTGGTGCGGGCTTGCCGCGCGCGCATCACGCCGGTAGAGCGCGACCGTTTTGTCGCCGCGCTGCCTGCTGGCCATCCCTTGTTGATGCAGCCGGACCTGCGCCTGTCCGATCTGGCCGAGGAATCCTTCGTGCTCTACGACGCGCAGGCGGTGCCGGGCCTGCACGCCATGGCCTTGCTGGCTTGCCAGCGTGCGGGCTTTGTCCCCCGGGTCGCGCAGGAGGCGGTGCAGGTGCAGACGGTGGTCAGCCTGGTGGAAAGCGGTCTGGGCGTAGCCTTGGTGCCCTCGGTGGCCATGCGGCACGCCACGCCGCACATCGCCTTTCGTCCCCTGCACGGCCCGGGCGCCGACACCGAGATCGGCATCGCCCTGGCCTGGATGCCCGACAGCGAGACGCCGG
>CAYZPX010000079.1:0-11936 GCA_964480105.1 uncultured Burkholderiaceae bacterium
GGGTCACGGAGGAGGCAGGATTGCTCATGGCAGGAATGGCACGAACCAGCGTGCGGGGGAGACTAAAATTTGCCTTTGATTTTACGGGGTGCGCGTTGCGTCTCCTGCCTTCCCGCCTTTCTTCCACCCTGTTTCTGTCCCTTTGCGGCCTGCCTGCCCACCATTCATGCCTTGTTTTGTCCTTTTTTCTGGCGCCACCTGGTGCGCAGGGCGTCGCTGGCCATGAAGCAGTTGGCCCTTGACATTGGACTGGCCCCCGGTCCCACGCTGGAGGGATTTTTTGCCGGCGCCAACGCGGCCGCCGTCGCTCAACTGCAGCAGACCCTGGAGGACATCGCACAGGGCAAGCGCCCGCCGGCGCCGGTTTACCTCTGGGGCGAGGAAGGCAGTGGCAAATCCCACCTGCTCAAGGCCGTCGCCCAGGCCCTGCGGGAACAGGGCGCCAAGGCCGGTTGGCGCGACCCGTCCAGCCGCTTCGCTCTGCCCTTTGACGAGCAGTGGTCCGCCGTGCTGATGGACGATGTGCACTGTTACAGCGACATGCAGCAGACCGTGGCCTTCAACTGGTTCATCAACGCGCTGAGCCCCGCCAACGGCGTGCAGCGCTGGGTGGTGGCCACGGGCACTGTACCCCCCGCCGACCTGCCGCTGCGCGAAGACCTGCGCACCCGCTTTGCCTGGGGCCATGTGTTTCACTTGCAGCCGTTGGACGAGCCCGCGCGCCGTGCCGTGCTGGCGCAGGAAGCCAAAGCCCGTGGCATTGCGCTGAGCGCCGATGTGGTGGACTACATGCTCAAGCGCTTTTCGCGTGACCTGGGTAGCCTGATGGAATTGCTCGCCCACCTGGACCGTTTCGCGCTGCGTACCCAGCGCCCCATCACCATCCCTTTGCTGAAAACCATGCTGGAAACCGAGTAAGGGCCCACTGCCTTGCCGGTTTTTTGGCCTTTTGCTTTGCCCATGATCCTTGCTTCTCCGGTCTCCCGTCCACGCCTGACCCTGTTCGACCTGGACCACACCCTGCTGCCCATCGATTCGGACTACGAGTGGGGCGCGTTCACCTCCCGCATCGGGTGGACCGATCCGGTCACTTTCGGCCAGCGCAACGACGCCTTTTTTGCCGACTACCAGGTCGGCAAGCTCGACATCCGCGCCTACGTGCGCTTTGCCACCGAGGCCATCCGTCTGCACGGGCCCGAGGCGGCTACCCAGGCCCATGCCCAGTTCATGCGCGAGGTGATTGCTCCCGTGCTCAAGCCCCAGGCGCTGGAGCTGGTGCGCACCCACCAGGCGGCGGGTGAACTGGTGGTCATCGTCACAGCGACCAATGACTTTGTTACCGCTCCCATCGCCCAGGCGCTGGGGGTGCAAGACCTCGTGGCCACCCACCTGGAGCACGGCCCCGATGGCTGGATCACCGGCGAAATCCTGGGCGAGCCCAACATGCGCGAGGGCAAGGTGCACAACATGACGCAATGGCTCGCCGCGCGGGGCCTGGACTGGGATGGGGTCGAGAGCACGCTCTACAGCGATTCCGCCAACGACATTCCCCTGTTTGAACGTGTCAACCACCCCGTGGCCACAAACCCCGACGCCCGCCTGCGTGCCCTTGCGCAGGACCGTGGCTGGCGCATCCTGGACCTGTTTGGATCCCCCGCATGATCAAGAAATTCATCGACAAGCTGCTCGACACGGCCGTGGCCGTGGCCAATGGCAGCCGTAGCCGCGCCCGCAAGCCCGCCCATCCGTTTGGCAAGCGCGAGGAGGTGCCCGCCGCCGTGCACGGCATCAACCCGCAGCTTTTGGACCGCCGCGCCATCGACGTGGTGGAGACCCTGCAGGACGCCGGCTACGAGGCCTATATCGTCGGCGGCGCGGTGCGCGATTTACTGCTGGGCCTGCGCCCTAAAGATTTTGATGTGGCCACCAACGCCACGCCGGAGCAGGTCAAGTCGCTGTTCCGCCGTGCCTTCATCATCGGCAAGCGCTTTCGCATCGTCCATGTCGTCTATGGCCGGGGCCGCGAGCACGAGGTGATCGAGGTTTCGACCTTCCGCGCGCACCTGGACAACAGCGCGGCCGAGCAGGTCAGCGGCAACGAGCGCACCAGCAAGCACGCACTGGCGGGCATGAAGCATGCGGTGGATGCTTCCGGCCGGGTACTGCGCGACAACGTCTGGGGCCCGCAGGACCAGGACGCCACCCGCCGCGACTTCACCGTCAACGCCATGTACTACGACCCGGCCCGCCAGATCGTGGTGGACTACCACAAGGGCATCCAGGACGCGCAAAAGAAAGTGCTGCGCATGATTGGCGATCCGGCCACCCGCTACCGTGAGGACCCGGTGCGCATCGTGCGTGCCGTGCGCTTTGCCGCCAAGCTCAGCGGCCTGGGTTTTGCGCTGGAGCCCAAGACCGCCAAGCCCCTGGTGGACTGCCTGCCCTTGTTGCAAGAGGTGCCGCAAAGCCGCATGTTTGACGAAATGCTCAAGCTGCTGCAGACCGGCCACTCGCTGGCCTCCATCACACAGCTGCGCAAGCTGGGCCTGCAGCGCGGCATTTACCCGCTGCTGGACCTGGTGGTGGAGCGGGCCGACCAGCCCTTTGTGAAGGCCGCCCTCGAAGACACCGACCGCCGCGTGGCCGAGGGCAAGTCGGTCGCGCCCAGCTTCCTGCTGTCTTGCGTGCTCTGGCACGACGTCAAGCAGGGCTGGGAAGACCGCCTGGCCCGCCAGGAGCACCCCTTCCCGGCGCTGCAAAACGCCATCGACGAGGTGTTCGACGCCCGCATTGGCGATGTCTCTGGCCGGGGCAAGCTGGCTGCCGACATGCGCGAAATCTGGGTCATGCAGCCGCGTTTTGACAAGCGCGTGGGCAGCACGCCCTATGGGTTGATTGCCCAGCCGCGTTTCCGGGCGGGTTTTGACTTCATGCGCTTGCGCGCCGATGTGGGCGAAATCGAAGAGGCCCTGGCCGAATGGTGGGAAGACTTCAGCCAGGCCGAGGACGATGCCGTGCGCGACGATCTGATTGACCAGGCCCGCGAAGAGCAAAAAGCCCGCCAGCGCGCGCAAAAGCCCGTGGTGCACCGCGTGCCCAAGGCCACCGCCACCAAATCCGCCGAGGCCAGCCGGCCCACCGCCGACACGGACGAGTCCCCCGCAGCCGCCGGCGACGAGGCCGCAGCGCCCAAGAAGCGCCGTCGCCGCCGTCGCAAGCCCACGGGTGAGGGCGGTGCGCCGGCCGCCCAGGGCGGGGAATGACCTCCGCCTGGATTGGCCTGGGCGCCAACCTGGGCGATTGCGAAGCCGCCTTGCAAGAGGCCGTCCGTGCGCTGGCAGCCTTGCCAGGCACCCGCGTGCTGCGCCTGTCCTCGCTCTACCGCAGCGCGCCCATCGACGCGGGCGGGCCGGACTACTTCAATGCCGTGGCCGAAATCGCTACATCGCTGGAACCCTTGGTTTTGCTGGATGCCCTGCAGGCCATTGAAAACCAGGCCGGCCGCGAGCGCCCCTACCGCAATGCGCCGCGCACGCTGGACCTGGATCTGTTGCGCTTTGGTGATGCGCACATCGACCACCCCCGCCTCAGGGTGCCGCACCCGCGCATGCACGAACGCGCTTTTGTGCTGCTTCCGCTGGCCGAGATTGCGCCGGACCTGGTGGCTCCCGCGCTGCGGGACGCCGTCACAGGGCAGCGGGTAGAAATTTTCAAGTCAAATTGGCTCCCAGGCCAATAAATACCAGCGGTAGTAGCTCTTTTTTTAGGAGCGTTTAGGCTGGGGTTTCAGGCCGCGTCTGCTGCACCAGCAGCCTCCGCCGCAATCTGCCGCAGCGCCTGCACATAGGCCGCCACGGGCTGGCCGCCGTTGATCAGGTAGCGCTGGTTGACGATCACCGCCGGCACGCTGTGGATGCCGTTGTCCTTGAAGAAGGCCTGGCTTTCGCGCACGTCCTGCGCATGGGCGTCGCTGGCCAGGATGGCTTGGGCTTGTGTCTCGTCCAGCCCCGCCTGGCGCACAGCGGCCAGCAGAACGGCGTGCTGGTCCATCGCTTGCTGCCCGCCGTGGCAGGCCACGAGTAGGGCCTTTTTCAGCGCGCGTTGCTGGTCTGGGCTTTGCAGACCCGCCCAGTGCAGCAGGCGGTGGGCGTCAAAGGTGTTGTAGATGCGGCCTCGGCCGCCGGGATGGAAGGTAAATCCCACCTCGGCGCCGCGCTGTCGAATGGTTTCGCGGATCTGCGCCTGCTGCTCGGCGCTGGAGCCGTACTTTTGCGTCAGGTGCTCGCCAATGTCCTGGCCGCCCGGCGCCATGTCCGGGTTCAGCTCGAAGGGGTGGAATTCCAGGTCCGCGCTCACCTCGCCGTCCAGCGTGGCCAGGGCCTTTTCCAGGGCAGACAGGCCCACGGCGCACCAGGGGCAGGAAACGTCAGACACGAAATCGATGTGCAGGGCAGCGGGCATGGCAGGGGGTTCCGGTGAAAAAGCGCCATTGTCCATGCCGGCGCCCGGGGCCTCACTCCACCTTGATGCCATTGGCCTTGATGAAGGCCACGCCCGCCTCGGTGTCCCGGCGGATCAGCTCGCGGAACTGCGCCACGCTTTCGGTGGGAATCTCGGTCTGCTGCTTGAGCAGGGCCTCGCGCACCTCGGGCAGGGCCATGGTCTTGGCAATGTCGCTGCTCAGGCGGTCCACCACGGCTTGGGGTGTGCCGGCGCGCACCACCAAACCCGACCAGGTCCGGGATTGCATGGCGGGCATGCCCAGCTCAGCCACCGTCGGCACGTCTTTCAGGTTGGGGTTGCGCGTGGGACCGGTCACCGCCAGGGCCTTGAGCTTGCCGCCCTGCACCTGGGGCACCGCGCCGGGCGCGGCCAGCACCATAAAGCTCACCCGCCCGCTGGAGACGTCGGTGATGGCCATGCTGAACTGGTTGTAGGGCACGTGCTGGGCCTGGGTGCCCGTGGCCTTGAGCAGCGACAGGCCGCTCAGGTGCGCCGGCGTGCCCAGGCCGGACGAGGCGTAGCTGGCCTGCGGGTTGCGCTTGAGGTGTTCGGCCAGCTCGGCCAGGGTGTTCACGCCCAGCGTAGGGCTGACGGTGAGCACGTTGTGGCCCCATTCCAGCTGGCCCACGCCCACGAAATCCTTGACCAGGTCCAGCTTGGCCTGCGGGTAGAGCGAGGCCACCGTCGCCGTGGCGTGGTGCAGCGAGCCGATCGTGCTGCCATCGGCGGGCGCGCGCAGCACTTCTGCCAGGCCGATGGTGCCCGAGGCGCCGGGGCGGTTTTCCACCACCACCGGCTGCTTGAGGAACTCCGGCAGCCGGCTGGCGACCACGCGGGCGGTCACATCCGGAGGCGTGCCGGCGGCAAAGGGCACGATGATGCGCAGGGGCTTGCTGGGGTAAGCCTCCTGCGCCAGCGCCGTGGCGGTGCCGGCGCCTGCCGTCAGGCCCAGCAGCAGCGCGGCGGCCAGGCGCCGGCGTGGCAGAGAAAGGCGTGGGGAATGGTTCATGGTGTCTCCTCGATGTCGTGGGGGGATGGGGGTTGGGCGTCGCGCACCCGCTCGAAAAACGCCTTCACGGCGGCGACAAATTCGGCGTGGGCCTGGGTGTCCTGGCCCTCCTGGTAGCGGCGAAACAGCGCTTCGACCACGGGCGTGGCCTGGGCCAGCAAGGCCTGGCCGCTCTCGGTCAAGTGCAGTTCGGAGCGACGGCGGTCGGCCGCATCCGGCTGGCGCACCACCCAGCCCTGGGCCTGCAGGCGGTCCAGCATCTTGCTGACGGTGGGGCGCTCCAGCACCGCCATCTCGGCCAGCTCGCCCACCGTCAGCCCTTCGCTGCCCGACAGGAAGGCCAGCAGGCGGAACTCGCGGTGGTGCAGGCCCAGCGGTGCCAGCGCCAGGGTGGCGTTGCGGGCGTGCTGGCGCTCGGCGCGGGCCATCCAGGCAATCGGCCATTGGCTGGGGTCAAAGATCGGGGTAGGCATGGTTATTTGGTGAAAATTCACTTAATATGGCGCCATGATGCCAAAGCCCACGGCAATGCGCAAGCCCATCAACCCCTGCAAATTTCTGCAAATTTCTGCCATCCCCTAAGGAGACGTCCCATGCCCACTGAACCCCGCCCCTGGAATCCCCCCAACATCGTGTTCATCCTGGCCGATGACATGGGCTGGGCCGACGCCGGCTGCTATGGCGGGCGCGATGCCGAATTTGGCCCGGTCACGCCCGTGCTGGACCGCATGGCGCAGGAGGGCTTGCGCTTCACCCATGGCTATGCCAATTCGCCGGTGTGCTCGCCCACGCGCTTTGCGCTGATCACCGGCCGCTGGCAGTACCGCCTGCGCGGCGCGGCTGAGGAACCGCTGACCCGCCGCTCGGGTTCCGACCCCCGCGTGATGGGCCTGCCGCCCGAGCACCCGACCCTGCCCTCGCTGCTGCGCGCCGCTGGCTGGCGCACCGGGCTGATGGGCAAGTGGCACCTGGGTTACCCCCCGCATTTCGGCCCGCTGCGCAGCGGCTACGACGAGTTCTTCGGCCCGATCAGCGGCGCGGTGGACTATTTCTCGTACCGCTCCTTTGAGGGCGCGCGCGATCTCTACGAGGGCGAGGTCCCGGCCGGCGAGCAGACCGGTTACCTGACCGACGTGATCACCGACCGGGCCTGCGACTTCATCGAGCGCCATGCCGGCAAACAACCCTTCCTGCTGAGCGTGCACTACACCGCGCCGCACTGGCCCTGGGAAACCCGCGAGGACGCGGCCGAGTCCGAACGCATTGGCTCCCAGATCCACCATGTCGATGGCGGCAGCCTGCCCGTCTACCAGCGCATGGTGCACCACATGGACGAGGGCATTGGCCGCATCCTGGACACCCTGCGCGCCCAGGGCGTGGACCGCGACACCCTGGTGGTGTTCACCAGCGACAACGGCGGCGAGCGCTTTTCCGACACTTGGCCCTTCGTCGGCAAGAAGATGGATTTGCTCGAAGGCGGATTGCGCGTGCCGTTGATCGTGCGCTGGCCCGCAGCGATTCCAGCGGGGGGCGTCACGGCCCAGCGCATGATGACCATGGATTGGCTGCCCACCTTGCTGGACGCCGCCGGCGTGGCCACCGACCCCGCCTGTCCGCCCGACGGCCTGAGCATGTTGGCCACGCTGCAGGACCCTGCCGCCTGCCGCGAGCGCCCGATGTTCTGGCGCATGAAGTACCGCGAGCAGGCCGCCGCCATCCAGGATTCCTGGAAATACCTGCGCCAGGGCGAGCACGAATTTCTGTTCAACATCGATGTCGATGCCCGCGAACGCGCCAACCTGGCCGCCCGTGAGCCCGAGCGCCTGACCCAGCTGCGCGCCGCCCATGCGGCCTGGGAGACCAGCCTGCCCCCCATTCCCGAGGACGCGAATTACACCCTGGTGTACGGGCCGGCGACGGTGGCGTTGGCGTCAGGGTGAGATGCGTTCGCGCAAGGGGGATGGCACGGCCTGGCAGGCCACTGATCCGCAGCGCCTGGTGCCGCATGGAGGGATCCCGCCAGGAGCGTGTCTTTGCATTCCGCTTGTGCGTCCCTGCTGTCCAGGGACCCTGACCTGTGCGGCTCGTACCCGTTCTGGTCACTTCTGGGCGTTGGCATCGGGGTCATCGTCCGCCAGCGGCAGGCCCTGCATTCGTCGCACCACGGCGCTTTCGATGGCGTCCAGCACATGCGATTGCACGCGCTCGGCAAAACGCTTACGCCGGTTGTTGGAGAGTTTGCCGCTGTTTTGGTGGATAGTGACGATGAGCGTGGTCAGATCGGTGCTGCGCAGGTCATAGCGGTGGTTGATATGACGGGCTACGTCGTCGAACAAAGCGAGAAAGTCCACCTCCTGGTGCAGGTCGATCTCCAGCGCCACACGTGCCATGGCCAGGGTAAAGGCCACGCCTTCGGTGACGTCCATGAACCGAAACCAGCGATCGGCATTGGCTCGCCAAGTAAAGCGATAGGCATCATCGCCCGCCCATTCCACCTCGCACAGTTCGCGGGCCGGACGGCTAAAGGCGGTGAGCGCCTGCAGGTACTGGTCTTCGTGCTTTTTCATGGCCACTGAGATGGGCAGCAGAAAACCTGCCGGCAAGCTGCTGGATTGCCCAAGGCAGTGGTGCAGCAAAAAGCGTGACAAGCGCCCATTGCCGTCCATGAAAGGGTGTAAAAAAACAAACGCAAACGACACTACGGCGGCATGGACCAGTGGGTCCAGGCCCTGCGGGCGTTGGTTGGCCAGTGCCATCCAATGTTCCATGAGTTGGGCGCACAAATCGGGATCGGGTGGCACATAGGTCACACCTGCAGCGCCCAAGGCGTTGCCCTGGAGGCGGTTTTGCTCGGTCCGAAACTGAACCGCCTGATCAAAAGGGTTGGTGACGGTGGCGTTTTGCAGCTCCACCAGGTAGTCCTCGGTCAGCGGGCACGGGGTGTGCGCGCGCTGGAGCAGCGCAGCAAACCGGCGTGCCTTGTCTTGCGTGGGCGTTTCCCCCTCGATGGCAAATGAGCCTTCCGTTTCGCTCAAATAGGCCCAGGACAGAGCCCGCTCCAGCATCTGCGGGCCAATGGCGTTTGCAAACGCTCGCGCTGCTGCCACGATATTGCGCTGCATCCCTTCATGCACCGTGTCCGTACGACGCACCACGGGGCAAAAGTGCAAGTCGCCCAGGCCGTTGAAATCCACACGCCAACGCGCATTGCGCCGCGAGGCCCCGGTGAGGTACTGCTGCGGGTCAAACATCGGTACATAGGCGGCGGTGATCAAGCCTTCCTCCACACCCGGCAGCATCTGCTGGTGGGCATGTTCCCAAAGCAGGCACAGCTTGCGGATATAGCTGCCGTTGGGGGTGCGCTGAAATTCGGCCACCATCTCCTGGGCATCGACCTGGCGCAGCGCTGCCAACAGGTAATCGAGCCGCACCCCTTCGTGCTTGATCGCAAACAGGGCGTGCTCCAGAGGGCGCGCGCCGGGCGCCTGTTTCGTGGGCACCAGCAAGGCCCCTTCGGGCAGGCGCTGCAAACTCTGGACCGATGCCAGCCGGGCTTTGCGGACACCCAGAAAGTCGGGTGCTTGCAGCACTTCCTGCAGCCAGGCGTAACCAATCGCGGTGCTCATTTCAGTTTGGGGAAAAGCATGGAAAAAATTTTCAGTGGCTTGAGATTTTTTTCAGAAAACGCTATTGGCTAGATATTTTTTTCAGTGACGGGTGCCATCACGGCCGGGCCTTTGCCAGTAAGCGCCAGCGCGATCCGGTTGATGCTCAATCCACCTTCGCCCCCGAGGCCTGGACCACCGCCTGGTACTTGGCGCGCTCGGCGGCCATGAAGGCTTCGAATTGGGCGGGCGTGGTGGGTACGGGCTCGGCCAGCAGGGCGGCGAAGCGGGTCTGGGTTTCCGGGGCCTTGAGCGCCGCGGTGAAGGCGGCGTTCAGCCTGTCGATCACCGCCTTGGGCGTGCCGGCCGGGGCGACCAGGCCCCACCAGGTGTCGATGGCAAAGCCCTTGTAGGTGGCGGCCAGCGTCGGCACGCCGGGCAGGGCGGGGCTGGGCTGCAGCGAGGTCACGGCCAGGGCCTTGAGCTTGCCGGTCTTGATGTTCGGCGCCGCAGTGGCCAGGTTGTCGATGTTGAAGTCCACCTCGCCCGCCAGCAGCGCCAGCTGGGCCGGGTTGCCGCCCCGGTAGGGAATGTGCAGCGCGAAGATGCCGGCCTTCTGCTTGAACAGCTCGCCCGCCAGGTGGCCGGCGCTGCCATTGCCGCCGCTGCCGTAGTTGAGCTGCCCCGGCTTGGCCTTGGCGTAGGCGACCAGGTCGGCCACGGTCTCGATCCGGAGCTGGCGGGCGCGCTCGGCGTTCATCACCAGCACATTGGGCACCCGCACCATCTGGGTGATGGCGGCGAAGTCCCGGGCCGCGTCGTAGGGCATGCGGCTGTACAGCCAGGGGTTGACGGCATGGGTGGCGGTGGCGGCCAGGCCGATGGTGTGGCCGTCCGGCGCGGCCTTGGCCACGGCGTCCGCCCCCAGGTTGCCGCCAGCGCCGGCCTTGTTGTCGATGATGACGGTGCCCAGGCTGTCGCGCACGCGCTCGGCCAGGGCGCGGGCGGTCACGTCCAGTGGACCGCCGGGGGCGTAGGGCACGATCAGGCGGATGGGCGCGTCCTGCTGCGCGATGGCGAGGGGGCTGGCGAGTGCGGCGGCCCAGGCCAGGGCGGCGTGAAGGACGTGGTGGCGTTGCATGGGCGCCATTGTGCAAAAAAGCGGGCACCCCCGGCCCCAGGCCCCCGGGGCCTGCGGCGCTGTCACCGTGCCGTCACCGTGACGTCACAGGGGCTTTCGAGAATGGCGGTCCCTTTGCAGTCCAAGGAGACGCCCCATGGCCCTGACCATCGACACCATCACCGCCTTGCTCGCCGAGCGGGGCCGTGCCCAGTACGGGCAGGAGGCTGTCAGCCAGCTGGAGCATGCCTTGCAATGCGCGCACCTGGCCGAACAGGCGGGTGAAACGCCTGAAACCATCACCGCCAGCCTGCTGCACGACCTGGGCCATTTGCTGGCCGCCGAGCGCGACGGCCAGGCCGAGCCCCGAGCCGACCAGGACGACCTGCACCAGTACCTGGCGCTGCCCTTCCTGCGCAGCGTCTTCCCCGAGGCGGTGCTGGCCCCCATCCAGCTGCATGTGGATGCCAAGCGCTACCTGTGCCTGATCGACCCGGCCTACTGGGACGGCCTGTCGCCCGCGTCGCGCCACAGCCTGGAATTGCAGGGCGGCGTGTTTGCCGAAGACGAAGCCGAGGCCTTCATCGCCCAGCCCTACGCCATCGAAGCGGTGCGCCTGCGTCGCTACGACGACCTGGCCAAGGTGCCTGGAAAGGCCGTGCCGGGCCTGAACCACTTTGCTCCTTATTTGGCGCAGACAGCCTTGTAAGGCACCAGATTTTGGGAACTCCGAGGTCTGGCATTTTTGATGAAAAAAGTGCCTCAAGGCCAATGAATACAAGCGGTAGTAGCTATCAATTTTTAAGCACCACCCGCAGCATTGCATAGGGCGTGCGGGCCACCGCGCCGGTTGGGCTGCGGGCGTCCACCCCCTGCTCCTGTCCCAATTCGAGGCCGACGCGTGCCCATGGCAGGGGCTTCCATGCCAGCAGGGCGCCGATGCGCTGCGCGGGCTGATAGGCGGCCACGCCGGTCTCGGCCGCCAGCAGGCTGGCACCAGGCCCCTGCAGGTTTTGGCGGGACCAGACCCGTTCCAAGCGCAAGCCTGCCTCCCATTCCGGGTGTGCGTGCCAGACCGCCTGCAGCCACCCGCCCTGGGTGCGGCCCTGATAATTCACCAGGCCGTTGGGCGATTCCAGCTGGCCGCCTTCTTGGCGTTGCCAGGCGGTGGCGGTGACGGTCCATGGCAGCTTCCAGTCGCTGCGGGTGCCATCCCACACCAGGCTGGCGCCGGCCACGGTGCTGGTGCCGGTAAAGCAGACGCGGTTTTTCAGCGGCGGGGCGCAGTTCGGGGCGTTGTGGCTGTGGCCATTCAGGCTTTGCACCAGGCTGCCGCGTTCCGTGGGCGTGAAGCGCGCGGCCCAGCCGTCCACGTTCCAGGGGCCATGTTCCCAACCCAGGTGCAGCGAGGGCACCGGGCTGGCCCCTTGGCCGCCCGGAAACACCTGGCCGCGCCACAGCCCCAGGTCTGCGCGCCAGCGGCCAGTGGCGCCTTCCTGGCGCCAGCCCAGTTCCAGCCCATCGTCGATCCAGTCGCCGTTCAGCGTGGCCTGCTTGGCCAGCGGCATCAGGCCAAAGCGGTCGAAATGCCCGGCCTGGCCCATGGCCCGGCCCATGGCCGGGCGCTGGCGGCCCGCCGTCACCTGCCACCAGCGGGCATTGCCCTCGGCGGCGTCGCCCAGGTCCTGGCGCCATTGCA
>CAYZPX010000080.1:0-11883 GCA_964480105.1 uncultured Burkholderiaceae bacterium
GGGCTGGTCTCCGACAGACCATAGCCCTCGCAGATCGGGCAGCCGGTCTTCTCCAACCAGCGCTTGGCCACCGCGCCCTGCACCGCCATGCCGCCGCCCACCGAGACCTTGAGGTGGCTCCAGTCCACCTTGTCGAAGTCCGGATGGTTGAGCAAGGCGTTGAACAGGGTGTTGACGGCTGGGAAGCTGTGGAAACGGTGCTTGGACAGCTCCTTGAGCACCGCACCAAAGTCGCGCGGGTTGGGGATCAGGATGGTTTTGCCGCCGGTGCGCATGCTCAGCATCATGTTCACCGTGAAAGCGAAGATGTGATAAAGCGGCAAGGCACAGACGCTGGTGGGCTGCTCGCCGGCGGGAATCTGGCGCATCACCGGATCGTTCCAGGCTTCGGACTGCAGCACGTTGGCGATCACGTTACGGTGCAAGAGCACGGCGCCCTTGCTGACCCCAGTGGTACCACCGGTGTACTGGAGCAAGGCGACATCGTCGGGGCCAAGATCAGGCTTTTGGAAGGGACTGCGCTGGCCCTGCTGCAAGGCCTCGTTGAAACGTACGGCGCCGGGCAGGTCAAAGGGGGGCACCAGCTTTTTCACGTTGCGCACCACGTAGTTGACCAGGGCGCCCTTGAGCCAGCCCAGCTGGTCGCCCATGGCGCACAGCACCACATGGCGCACGGGCGTCTGGGCGATGCACTGCTGCAGGGTGTGGGCAAAGTTCTCGATGATGACGATGGCCTTGGCGCCCGAATCGCGCAGCTGGTGCTCCAGCTCGCGCGGGGTGTAGAGCGGGTTGACGTTGACCACCACATAGCCGGCCCGCAGCACAGCCGCCACGGCGATGGGGTACTGGGGGATGTTGGGCATCATCAAGGCCACGCGGTCGCCCTTGGCAAGGCCCAGACTTTGCAGGTACGCGGCAAAGGTGGTGCTCAGGACCTCGGTCTCGGCAAAGCTCAGGGACTTGCCCATGAAGCTGTAGGCCTCGCGCGCGGCATAACGGCCGAAGGCTTCCTCCATCAAGGCCACCAAGGAGCGGTACTGGGTCGGGTCAATGTCGGCGGGCACCCCTTCGGGGTAGCTGGACAGCCAGGGGCGGTCGGTCATGGATAGTCTCCTTGTTGTTGTGAGGGAACGGCAAAAAAGCACGACCGTTCGCAAACGTAATTTACTCCCATCCAGACCTCCAAAACAAAATCCGCCTGGTCAAAGGCGGATTTTTTGAAAGGGCATCAAGGTTGGATGGTCAAGGGAAACGGTGGAATCGGCAAATGCCCGTCCCACATGCCCACGCTGGTGCGCACCGACTGCGCGAGCTGCTGGGTCCAATCCTTGCCAGGCCGGGTGGCCTGCAAAAAGGCCTCGTTGCCCCGGGTCACGGGGCGCAGCAGGCGCTGGTCCACCAGGGCCTGCACTTCCACGAACGTGCCACCCTCCGTGGCGTAGCGGTAACTCAGGTGGGAAGCCGCCTGAGGGAGAGACAGCTGGTGCTGGACCAGCGTTTTGGCAAACAGGGGCTGGTTGGTTTCCAGCCACTGCGCGTTGTTGGCCCAGCGCTTGAACCGCAGACAGTCGATGCGCACCGAACTGCCAGCCGCCCCATCCTCAACCTGCACGCCCATTTGTGGGGGACAGGCACGGGTCCAGAGCATCCGGCCAGGTGCCTCGGGGTTGCGGAAGGCCTGCACTTGCACCACGGCCCACAGTTCCTGGCGGGGGCCGCGCAAGGCCACGACACGGCTGGGAACGGACACGCGGGCCCCGTCCTCCGACGCCAAGGGCAGCGAGATATCGGTGATGCCCAGATCCTGCCACTGGCCTGGCGGCAAAGTCAGACGGACATGCCCCACGGGGAACTCGCGGGTCTCCGGCTTGAGCGGGGCACAGGCGGTGAGCGAAAGGCCGGCGAAAAGCAAACCTGCAGCCGCCAGCGTCAGTCGCCTGATCGATTTTTGCAAGGGGGGAAACATCATGCAGACCTCATCAGCCCTCGTGAACAAGCCAGGGCTTGTCCAGTAAAAAACCCGGTGATGCGGGCACATCACCGGGCCTGAACACAACGAACCGGAGCGTTCGGAAGAAAGACCGCGGTGACGCTCAGTTCACAACCTGGGCCAGGGCGCCGCTGGCGTACTGGCGGGCGATCTCGTCGAGGTTGTAGCCCTTGATCTTGGCGCCCTGGCCTTCGCAACCGAACTCCAGGTAGCGCTGCTTGCAGATGGCCTTGGCGGCTTCGCGGGCAGGCTTCATCCATTCGCGCATGTCGAACTTGTCGGGGTTCTCGAACTGGAACTTGCGCACCGCGCCGGTCATGGCCATGCGGATGTCGGTGTCGATGTTGATCTTGCGCACGCCGTACTTGATGGCTTCCTGGATTTCCTTAACGGGCACGCCGTAGGTCTGCTTCATCTTGCCGCCGAATTGGTTGATGATGTCCAGCAACTCCTGAGGCACGGACGAAGAGCCGTGCATGACCAAGTGGGTGTTGGGAATGCGGGCGTGGATTTCCTTGACGCGCGAGATCGCCAGGATGTCGCCGGTGGGGGGACGGCTAAATTTGTAAGCGCCATGGCTGGTGCCAATCGCGATCGCCAGCGCGTCCAGCTGGGTGGCCTTGACGAACTGGGCGGCCTCTTCGGGGTCGGTCAACATCTGGCTGTGGTCCAGTTTGCCTTCGGCACCAATGCCGTCTTCTTCGCCAGCTTCGCCGGTTTCCAGGTTGCCCAGGCAGCCCAGTTCGCCCTCGACGGTCACGCCAACCTTGTGGGCCATCTCGACCACCTGGCGGGTGACCTGAACGTTGTATTCAAAGGAGGCGGGGGTCTTGCCGTCTTCCATCAGCGAGCCGTCCATCATCACCGAGCCAAAGCCCAGGTCGATCGCGCCCTGGCAGACCTTGGGCGAGGTGCCGTGGTCCTGGTGCATGACCAGGGGGATGTGCGGATAGGCCTCGGACGCAGCGGCGATCAGGTGCTTGATGAAGCTCTCGCCCGCGTACTTGCGCGCACCGGCGCTGGCCTGCAGGATCACGGGAGCACCCACCTCGTCGGCAGCGGCCATCACTGCCTGCACCTGCTCCAGGTTGTTGACGTTGAAGGCAGGGATGCCGTAGCCGTTGCTGGCGGCATGGTCAAGCAGTTCGCGCATCGAGACGAGGGGCATGGTCGTGGATCCATTCAAGAAAGGGTGGCAGAAAACCAGGGGTCATCCAGGACCGCCAGGCAGCCCGTGATTTTACCCAGTGCACCAGGGCGGACCGCGTGGCGGGCCTGGCCTTGTCCCTGGTTGTTCAGCTGGGCTTCAGCGCGGCTTTTTATTCTGCCGCCGATGCAAAACACCTCCTACGCACACACAGCGGTCAGCCCACGGTCTACCTTCGATTGGCGCCCCTTCCTGGGCTGGACCCTCCTGGGCTTGCTGGGCCTGCTGTGCTGGGACCAGTGGGGACAAGACCTGGCCCTGGCCAGGCTCTTCGGGACCGAAGCCGGGTTTCCGCTGCGCCAGCACTGGTTCTATGCCAAGGTCATGCACGAAGGGGCCCGCTGGGCGGCCTGGGGCTGGTGGCTGGCCCTGGCCTGGGGGGTCACCCGACCCTGGGGACTGCTGCGGTCACTGACGCCAGGCGAACGTCGCCAGCTCGTCGGCAGCACCCTGCTGGCGCTGGCACTGGTCAGTCTGGCCAAGTTTGTCAGCAACACCAGCTGCCCCTGGGAACTGCAGGCCTTCGGTGGCGAGACCCCCTACGTGCCGCATTGGATGGTCGGCCTGTCCGATGGCGGCAGTGGGCGCTGTTTTCCTGCGGGCCACGCCTCGACCGGTTTTGCGTTCCTGGGTGGGTTCTTTGCCTTGCGGCGACAACACGCGCGCTGGGCCCGTCATTGGCTCGTGGGGGCCTTGCTCGCCGGCTTTGCGCTGGGGTGGGCACAACAAGCCCGTGGCGCCCATTTCATGAGCCACACCCTGTGGACCGCTTGGCTGTGCTGGACCAGCGGGTGGCTGTATGACCTGACGGGACAGGCGTGGCGCAGCCTCCGGTCCCCGAGCCTCCGTTCTGCAGCAGCGATTCCGCTGCGCTGAAGCCAACGATGTCTTCTGGTGCACAAAAACAACGGAAGGGAAGGCTTTTACTTTACCGTGACAGCTTTTGCACATGAAAATGGTATAAACGGTTTATATCGTTTCAACCATTTTCCTCAGACGCTTGATGAACAGGCCTGCTGGGGAGCCGGGAGGGCCTGGATGACCGCATACGTGCTTTTGGGAAGTTTGCTGGCGCTGCTGGCATGGCTGCTCTGCCCGCAGAGGCTGTCAGGCTTTCAGTCCCTTGCCGACCATCGGCAGGGTTGGTTGCACCGTGAACTGTGGCGGCGCAACAGCATGGTGCTGATGGAAATGGACGGTTTTCCTCGCCCTGTCGAAGAGCGGGTGCTGGCCTGGAAGATCGGCGGCCTTCTGGTCTGGACCGAGCACAGCAGCATTGGGCTGCCCCTGGAAACCGATTGGCGCATTGACCAGATCGGCGCCGAAGAATTTGACCAGCACTTCACCCCGCGTTTTCGCCTGGTGCGGACGCACCCCGGCGCGGAACGCCACATGGCTGGCTCCTGAACACCGCCGCGCGCAGGACAAGCAAAAGCCCCGCCGCGCAGGCGCAGCTCAGCGCCCCTGGAACACGGGCTTGCGCTTTTCCTGGAAGGCGAGGCGGCCCTCGGCGAAATCCTGGCTTTGGTTGGTCAGCCGTTCGCGGGCGCGCATTGCTGCGACATCCGGCTGGCCATTGGCAATCTCGTTGATCGAACGCTTGGTTTCCCGGACCGCCAGCGGCGCCAGGGCAGAGACATCGCGCACCAAATCGGCGACGGTGCCGTCAAAGTCGGCGGCGCTGGCCAAT
Source organism: uncultured Burkholderiaceae bacterium (assembly GCA_964480105.1). Classification (GTDB taxonomy): domain Bacteria; phylum Pseudomonadota; class Gammaproteobacteria; order Burkholderiales; family Burkholderiaceae_C; genus CAYZPX01. Next base: position 4,888 of record CAYZPX010000080.1, read on the forward strand.
GCTTCCAGACAACCGGTGTTCCACAGCATCTGTGCCGTGAAGGGGCGGGCCGTCAAAAACGCCCGCTTGGTGGCCGACACCCCCAGGCGGGCCACATAGCGCTGCAAACCACTGGGGTAGTAATGCAGGCCCAGGGCGGTGGCAGGCATGCGGAACTCAATGCCCTCCAACGCCACACGCAAATCACAAGCCAGCACCAGGTCGGTGGCACCGCCGTACACGCTGCCGTTCAGGGCGCAGACCGTCACCGGACGCAGGGCTGCCAGGGCATCGGCCACCACTTCGAAGGCTGGTGCGCCGCCATCGGCACCATCAAAGCCGCCAATGTGGTAACCCGCACAAAACACTGGTCGAGGCTGCCCCGTCGTGTTGGCGGTCAAGACCACGACACGGATGGCAGGGTCGGCGTCGATTCGCGTGAACAGGCCCTGCAGGGCCTTGAGGTCAGCATCCTCCAGGCGGTTGCGGTGCGCAGGCCGGTTCAGGGTGATGGTGGCGACCCCGTCGGTCACCGAAAACAGCGGGGTGGAAGGTGCAGCAGAAGCGGGCATGCCAAGGCTCTCAAAAAGGAAATGTCAGTCTTCAGGGGTGAAGCCCGAGGATTTGACCACGTCGCCCCAACGCGCCAGGTCGCTGCGCAGGACGCGCGCCAGGTCGGGTGCCGTCTCGGGATTAGCAGGGTCAAACGATGCCTTGGTCAAGGCCTCGACCAAGCCTTTGGTCTTGAGGGCTTCGCGGATGGACTGGCGCAACTTCTGGACCGTGTCCGCAGAGGCCTTGGCCGGCAGGAACACGCCAAACCACTCGGTCGCCTGGGCGTCGGCGTGGCCGAGTTCGGCCAGGGTGGGCACCTGGGGCAGCAGCGTGCTGCGCGTCGGGCCGCTGACGGCCAAGGCGCGCAGCTTGCCCGCCTGCACATGCGGCAGGGTGTTGGACAGCACCCCCACATTGGCTGCCACCTGACCGCCGAGCAAATCGTTCATCGCAGGGGCTGCGCCTTTATAGGCCACGTGCATCCAGTCCAGCTTGGCAGCCTTGCCGAGGGCAACGCCGGTGAAATGCGGGATGGAACCGGCGCCTGACGAACCATATGTGGCCTGGGAGGGGTTTTGGCGACACCAGTCAATGAACTGGGCCAAGGTGGTGACCTGGGCTGGCACCATCGGGCCGACCGCAATCACGAACTGCGCAGACGCCACCGTGGCGACCGGTACCACGTCACGCAGCGGGTCGTAACTGAGCTTGCGGTAGATGTGGGGATAGACCACCATCATGGATCCAGGCGTGACCAACAGGGTGCTCCCGTCGGGCTCGCTGGCCTTGAGGGCCTCGATCGCAATCCGCCCACCCGCACCGGGTTTGTTGTCCACGATGACCGAGGACGCATACCCGGTCAGGTGCTGGGCCAAGGCGCGCCCCACCAGGTCAGCGGAACCGCCGGGCGGGAAACCCACCAGGATGCGCGCGGGCTTGGCCAACGGCTGGGCTAAGGCGGGCAAGCCCACGGTAGAAGCCCCGAGCAGGCCCAGGGTGAATGATCGACGGTCCATGTGCACTCCGTTCCACCAAAAGTTTCACCAAAAAATTCCCCGCCAAAGGCGGGGTGCATGCGAACAGCGGGAAAAGCAGCGAGCCGCTGGCTTCAGTTCCAGCCGTACACCTTCATGGTGGTTTCGCCGGCTTCCAGGCGCTTCAGGATGGCGGCTTCTTCGGCCTCGCGCTGTTGACCGGCGGCAATCACCTCGGCCGCACGGGCCTGGGGGATGGCCACCACGCCATCGGCATCGCCCACCACCAGGTCGCCGGCCTGCACCGTGACCTGGCCCATGCGCACCGGGTGGTTGATCCAGCCCGTGGCGCCAAAGTCCTTGCCCGTGCCCTGGATGCACAGGCCGCGCGCAAACACCGGAAAGCCGATCTCGCCCAGCAGCACGCCATCGCGCACACAGCCGTCGATAACCAGACCCGCCAGGCCGCGCACCTTGGCCATGGTGGTCATGATCTCGCCCCAGTAGCCGTGCTCGTACACGCCGCTGGTGTAGACCACCAGCACATCGCCGGGCTGGGCCACTTCCAGCGCACGGTGCAGCCAGAGGTTATCCCCCCCGGGCGAGTGCACGGTCAGGGCGGAACCCGCAAATTGGAATTGCGGCGCCACCGGCTTGATGACCGAAGGAAAGGCACCGATCTTCTTGGCGGCTTCGTGCAGCGTGGCCGTGGGGAGCGAGGCAGCCGCAGCGGCCAGTTCGGGGGAAAGGCGCTGAAAATCCAGGCGCGTGGTCAGCGCGGGATCGACGCGGTCAGTAGCTGCACTCATTTCGCCTCCCGGGTCTGGAGTTGGTGGTACTTGAACTGCTGGCGGGCTTCGTCCAGGCGCAGGCCCGAACGGGCGGCTTCACGAATCTTGTTCTCGGCGGCTTCGATTTCTTCAGCAGCATCCAGGACACGGTCCTCGTACTCCTTGGGAATCACCACCACGCCATCGGTGTCGCCCTTGAGGATGTCACCGGGTGTAACGCGTACGCCACCAATGTTGACGGGAATGCCCGTGGCTTCCACCTGGACGCGGTCCTTGCCGGTACGCATCCAGTTGTCCAGCGAGAACACGGGATAGCCCAGCGACAGGCACAGATGGGTGTCGCGATTGATACCGTTGATCACCGTGCCGGCAATGCCGCGGCGGTGGGCGATCTCGGTCAGGATGTCGCCCCAGACGGTGGCGTCTTCACGGCCGTTGTTGTCGAGCACGATCACGCTGCCAGGAGCCACATCGTCGATGAAGTCGCCCACAGTGCCGGGAGGGTTGGCGGCTGGGCCGTATTTCAGGGTCCAGGCGCGACCAGCCATGCGGAAGTCGCTGCTGCGCGGCTTGATCTTGTAGCACTGGCCCACGATGCCCAGCTTGTCCAGCGCATCGGAAAGGGTGGGGGTGTCCAGGCGCGCAGCGCGCGCAACGTTCTTGTCTTCACTAGGGTTGCTCATCGTCATGCTTTCATTTTTCCAACATGTGTTCGTAGTTACCACCCATGACCTCACCGATCGGTGTGCCCGTCAGGATGGCTTTGGCCATCGCAGCCTCTTTGGCCACAATGGTTTCCGCTGCGTCGAGGACTTGCTCGATGTGCGCGGCGGCAATGAAGATCACGGCGCTGCGGTCGGCCAGCACATAGTCGCCGGGATGGACGACCACTTCGCCGCCCAGGCCGGGGCCAGAGCCCGCGCCGATCGTGACCGGTACCTGGGTGCCCAGCTCCACCACCCGTCCCCGAGCTGTGCGCGAGGTCAGACTGCGGCTAAACACCGGGAACTCGTAGGCGATGGCCTCATCGACATCGCGCAGCGGACCATCGGCGATCACGCCCGCCACGCCGCGTACCTTGGCGCCCAGGGTGAGCAAGCCGCCCCAGCAACCGGCTTCGACGCCGCTGCGTTGTTCAACCACGATCACCTCGTCGCTGCCGGACTGCTCAATCGCGGTGCAGCCGAGGTGCTTGGGCGGGCCGGGAGGCGGCTGGCCGGGGCCGACCTTCATCGTGACGGCGCGACCGGCAATGCGGCTGGCGCCCCCCGGGCCGGTACTGCGCAGAGGCAAATGGGTGACCACACCGGGCAGGCCCAGTTTGTCGAGGGCGTCAGACACCGCACAGGCATCCAGGCGACGCAGGCGTTGCACATGGTTTTTGGAATCGCTCATGGTGTTTTCCACAAAAAATCGTTGTCCTTCAGGGCAAGGTTTTCCAGGCCACAAAAGCCAGACCCGTGCCGGTCAAGGCAGGGGTTCGGTAGCCGGGGATGTACTCCACCCACTCCACATCCAGGTCCTTGGCCATCTCGCCCACCACCAGCCAGTTGCGGATCTCGGAACTGCCCGCTTGCAGCAGCTTGGGATCCAGGGCGGCCAGGGTGGCGCTGTCCTTGTTGCGGATGGCCTGAAGCACTTTCTGGTCCAGTTCTTCGTCCACCACAAAGTGGCTCAGGCCGCCAGACGCGATCACACCCACGCGGAGGTCTTCAGGCCACTGTGCGACCAGCTCGCGCAAGGCCTTGCCCAAAGCGACGCAACGGCGCGGGGTCGGCTGGTTGGGCGGGTCAAAGGTGTTGAGCATGACCGGAATCACGGGCAGCTCGTGCTCTTTCAAAATGCGACGGTGAATGAACTGGAAGGCGTGGCCTTCGTGCTTGCCGCGCTCGATGCTGTCCATGGCCGTGATGTCGAAATCACGCTCACAGAGCTGGCGAATCAGCCATTCGGCCATGTCGCTCTTGACCGGGTATTCCTTGTCCTGCTCAGGCTCGTGGCGCCACATCCGTGCCGACTTGACCCAGTTGTCCGAGGGCGAGGCGGGTTCACGGGCGGTGTTTCGGATGGTGGGACCATAGTAGATGGCGAACGCCGGGTTGTTGCTCAGGCGGAACAGCTCCGTCTGGTCGTCACCGACGATGAACAGCACATCGAGCTTGGCATCACGGATGCGCTGGCCCAGGTGGTCCATGGCCGCCTCGGCGGCGTCGTAGCGCTCGCCCATCTTTTCCGGCGTGACCATGGCCTCGGTCCCCGGAGGGGCGGCAGCCAGCAGGGCCTCATAGTCGGTCTTGTTGCCCTGCTTGTCGTAGTAGTGGGCGTTCTTGGTGTCGATCACACGGAAGCCGTGCTGCCAGTCCTCGCGCTGCGAGACCAGCATGATGCTGTGGGAAGACGCAAATGCGGCAACGAGTTGGGCCATGGTGCAGGAATCTCCAAAAAATCAAACCACGTATTTCGCGCGCAGGGCCGCGATCTGCTCGGGGCTATAGCCCAGGCCTTGCAGGATGGCCTCGGTCTGGTCGCCCTGGTGGGGGGCGGGGACCAGGGGTCCCTCGTCACGCGGGTGGGCAGAAAACTGCATGGGCAGACCGACCACCTGGATGTCGCCCAGCTCGGGATGGTGCATGGTCCGGGCAATGCCCAGGTGCTTGACCTGGGGGTCATCGAACATATGGTCCACCGTGTAGATGGGGCCACAGGGCACACCCGCCTTGAGCAGGCGCTCGGTCCATTCGGCCGTGGTGCGTGCCTTGAAGGCGGCGCCAATCGCTTCATTCACCCGGGCACGGTTTTGGACGCGTTCCGGGTCGGAGCCAAAGCCAGGCTCATCGATCAGGTGGGGTACCTCCAGCGCATGGCACAGGCGCTTGAACATGGTGTTGCCAATGGCCGCCAGGTTGATGTAACCGTCGCTGGTGGCGAACACCCCCGTGGGCACGGTGAGCGGGTGCTCGTTGCCAGTGGACTTGGGCACCTTCTTGTCAATCAGCCACTGGGCCGCCTGGAAGTCCAGCATTGCAATCTGGGATTCCAGCAGCGAGGTCTGCACCCACTGCCCTTCCCCGGTGGCTTCGCGCTCCAGCAGAGCCGCCATGATGGCCTGGGCACAAAAATGGCCTGAGCACAAGTCCGCAATCGGAATGCCCACCCGCATCGGTCCATCTTCGGGCTTGCCCGTGACGCTCATCAAGCCCCCCATGCCCTGGGCAATCGAATCGAAGCCCGGCCAGTTGGCATACGGTCCATCCTGGCCAAAGCCGGAAATGCTGGCATAGACCAGGCGCGGGTTGATCGCGCGCAAATCCTCGGGGCCGATGCCGAGACGGTATTTCACGTCCGGGCGGTAGTTCTCAATGAACACGTCGGCCGTCTTGACCAGCTCCTTCAGGACCGCCAAACCCTCGGGCTCCTTCATGTTGAGGGTCAGGCTCTCCTTGTTGCGGTGCAGGTTTTCGTAGTCTGCACGGTTGTGATCGCGCCCCCCGATCATGTCATCGCCGCCGGGTGCTCCGGGCGGGATTTCCAGCTTGATGACGCGAGCGCCCAGGTCAGCAAAGGTCCGGATGGCGGTGGGACCCGCGCGCACCCGCGAGGCATCCAGGATGGTGAAGCGGGACAACGGTCCCTTGCGAACAGTCGTGTCGTGCGGTGCAGTCATGCAGCCTCCCTCAGACCGGTGTGAACATGGGCACGGCGTGGCCGTCGGTGGGCTTGAAGACCACGCGCACTTTGTCGCCAATGGCGACCTTGGCAGGGTCGCAGTCCACCAGATTGGTCATCAGGGTGACGCCCTCGTCGAGGGTGACGTACGCCAGGGTGTAAGCAGCCTCGCCCTGCCCCATCGTGCTGAAGGAATACACCGTGCCGGTTCCAGCCGCTTGCTGCCACACCGTGTCGCTGCTCAGGCAATGGGGGCAAATGTCGCGTGGGTAATGGTGAACCTCGCCACAGGCATTGCATTTCTTGACCAGCAGCTTGCCTTCGTCGGCAGCCTGCCAGTACGCCAGCGATTCCGGTAGCACCCGGGGCGCGGGAATCTTGCGGGGCCCTGCAGGCGGACGCGCTGGTTTTTCAGCCGCTGGTTTGGACGTGTTTTCAGGGGTGCTCATGGTGTCAAACCCTTTCCAGAATCAAGGTGCCGGCGGTGTGGCGGGACGCCAAGGCGCCGCCAATGCCGTTGGCCAAAGCCAAGGTGCAATTGGGAACCTGTACGGCAGGATGGGCTTCGCCACGCAATTGGCGAACGGCCTCAATCACCTTGGTGACCCCACCCCGGTTGGCCGGGTGGTTGTTACACAGACCACCGCCATCGGTGTTGAACGGCAGTTTGCCCACACCAGAAATCAGGTTGCCGTCCATCACAAACTTGCCACCCTCGCCTTTTTTGCAGAAGCCCAGGTCTTCCAGCTGCATCAGCACCGTGATGGTGAAGCTGTCGTAAAGGGATGCATATTGGATGTCCGCAGGCGTCACACCGGCCTCGGCAAAGGCCAGGGGGCCCGACCAGGCGGCGGCGGAATACGTCAGGTCCAGCTTGCCGCCCATGCCGTGTTTGGGCGCCTCGCCGGTGCCACGCACCTTGATCATGGGGCGCTTGAGTTGCTTGGCGATCTCGGGACGGGCCACGATCAGGGCACCGCCGCCATCGCTCATCACACAGCAGTCCAGGCGGTGCAAGGGGTCGGAGACCA
>CAYZPX010000081.1:0-11820 GCA_964480105.1 uncultured Burkholderiaceae bacterium
TCTCGGGCACCGGAACGGCGGTGCCGTGCAGCCCGCGCATGACGGCAAATTCGCGCTCGATCGCGTGGGCCGAGGGCAGCAGCTTGGCCACGGGTCCTGGCTTGGCCCGCATCACGTATTGGCGCCCAGGGGTGATCAGCTTGTACGTGGGGTTGGACTGGCCTCCCTTGAACATCTCCACCGTCAGGGGACCGGCAAAGCCTTCGAGGTGCTGGGTCAGCCAAACGCTCAGCGCGGCGACGTCAAAGGCATGTTGTTCTGCGACCGGGCGGGTGCCCTCGAATTGACCGGATTGGCTCATGGGGAAGGGGTCCAGGGTTAGGGAAAAAAGACGGCTTAGTTTTCTGCCTCCGCAATGCGCAACAGCGCAGAACGGTCACAGATCACCAGGCCACCGGGTTCGATGCGGATGGTGGAATCGCGCTCCATGGCCTTGAGCTCCTGGTTCACGCGCTGGCGTGAGGCGCCCAGCAGCTGCGCCAGTTCTTCCTGGGCCAACTGCAGGCCGATGCGGATCTCGCGGCCATCCGAGAGGCTGGGAATGCCATAGCTGCGCACCAAGTGCAGCAGCTGCTTGGCCAGGCGTGCGCGCAGGGGCAGGGTGTTCAGGTCCTCGACCAGGCCATACAGCAGCCGGATGCGCCGCGCTTGCAACCGCAACATGGCTTCGTAGAACTCGACGTGTGTGGCCTGGATCTTTTTGAAATCGGCCTTGGCGACGCACAGGATCGTGGTGTCGCCATGGGCATAGACATCGTGTGTGCGCCGGTCGCCGTCCAGGATCGAGACATCGCCAAACCAGATGCCTGGCTCCACATAGGTCAGCGTGATCAGCTTGCCGGTGATGGAGGTTGAGCTCACGCGCACCGCGCCCTTGGCGCAGGCGATCCACTCTTCGGGGGGATCGCCGCGCGCCGCAATCAGGGTGCCGTCTTTGAAGCGTTTGACGTAAGCGCATCGGAGGATGTCGTGCCGCAAGGAGGGGGAAAGGGAAGAAAACCAGCGACCAGCATTGATCGCTTCTCGTTCTTCCATCGTAAGAATGGGGTCGTCCATGGTCTGTCTTTTGGGTGACTGGGATGGCGGGCATTGTCGCGTCAGCGACCGGCCACTCAGGGGAAAGGCGCGGTGCCGTTTGTCGCTTGGGTGTCTTTCTGGCGCCCGAGGGCGCCTGGACCACCGCCCCATGAAAAACCCCCTGGGCACCAGAGGGATGGCCAGGGGGCGTGGGGGCAGGGCGTTCAGGCTTCTTCGTGCATCAGGCTCAGGCCGATGGCACCGCGCCGGCGCAGCCAGGGGCTGGGGCGGTAGCGCTGGTCGCCATAGACGGTCTGCATGTTGAACAGCACTTCCAGGATGTTGGTCGGGCCCCAGCGGTTGCCCATGGCCAAGGGGCCCAGGGGGTAGCCCAGGCCCAGGGTGACAGCGGTCTCCAGGTCTTTGGGACTGCAGATGCCTTGCTGGCAGATGTCGCTGGCGATGTTGACGATGGTGGCCACCACGCGCTGGGTGACGAAGCCGCCGCTGTCGCGGATCACGCTCACGGCCTTGCCATCGCGGGCAAACAGGGCGTGGGCGGCATCGCGCATGTCGGTGCGGGTGGCTGGGTTGGTCGCCAGCACGCGGCGCTTGGTGGCGGCGTCTTCGACCAGCATGTCGATGCCCACGGTGCGGGCGGGGTCCAGGCGCTCCACCACGGCGACGGTGGTGATGTCAAAGCCCAGCGGGGCGACCAGGGTCAGCGCCTGGGCCGAGGGCGAAGTGCCGGTCTCGATCGTGGCGCCCAGGTCTTTGAGCAGCTGGTATAGCTCGGCGCGGCGGGCCGCGCGGGTCGAGACCCAGACGGGCGGCATGCTCTCCACCACCGGCACGGGTGGCTCGGTTGGCACTTCGGCCACGCCATCGACATAGCGGTAGAAGCCCTGGCCCACCTTGCGACCAAACAGTCCGCCGGTTTTGCGCTGCGCCGCGATCACGCTGGGGCGGTAGCGGGCTTCCTCGTAGTACTGGTGGTAGATGGACTCCATCACCGAGTGCGACACATCCAGCCCCGTCAGGTCCAGCAGCTCAAAGGGGCCGAGCTTGAAGCCCACCTGGTCGCGCAGGATGCGGTCCACGGTGGCAAAGTCGGTCACGCCTTCGCTGACCAGGCGCAGGGCTTCGGTGCCGTAGCCCCGTCCCGCGTGGTTGACGATGAAACCAGGCGTGTCCTGGGCCAGGACGGGGGTGTGCCCCATGGCGCGGGCATGCTGGAACAGCGCATCGCAGTGGGCCGGGTCGGTCTTGAGGCCGGCAATCACCTCGACCACCTTCATCAGTGGCACGGGGTTGAAAAAGTGGTAGCCCGCCAGGCGTTCTGGCCGCTCTAGCCCGGCGCCAATGGCCGTGACCGACAGCGAGGAGGTGTTGGTCGCCAGCAGGGCCGTTGGGGCCACGATGGCTTCGAGCGCCTGGAACAGCGCCTGCTTGGCATCGAGCCGCTCGACGATGGCCTCGACCACCAGTTCGCAGTCTTTCAGGTCCGCCATCTCCGCGACGGGCTTCAGCGCCGCGTGCCAGGCGCTGACCTGGGCGGGGTCAATGCGCCCCTTGTCCACCAGCTTGTTCCACTGGTCCACGATGGCCTGACGCGCGCGCTCGGCGGCACCGGCTTGTGCATCGAGCAGCAATACGGTGCTGCCCGCCTGGGCGGCGATTTGGGCAATGCCCCGGCCCATGGCGCCCGTGCCCACGATGCCGACGGTTGTGTAAGGATTTGTCATGCAGCCATTATGGAGGCAGTTGTTCGCACGGCCTGTGCAAGAATCTCGGGGTTTTTTCTGAGCAATGTGCCCACTGTGAAGCGATACCAAACACTTGTTGGATGTGGCGTCTTGAGCCTGGTGACCGGAGCCGCTGCGATGGCCCTGGGACCTGGCCGCGGCCAGGTCCAGCTGGGGGCTCCGCTGGACCTGGTCTTTGACCTGGAACTGGACCCCAACACCAACCTGGGCGATGCCTGCCTGAGCGCCAAGGTGCTTTACGGCGATGCCCAGGTCAGCCTGGCCAAGACCCGGCTCACCCCCGTGCCTGCTTCCGGTGCGGCGCTGCCCCAGGTGCGTGTGCAGGGCCCGAACGTCCAGGAGCCGGTGGTGCGCGTGACCCTCACGGCGGGATGCGCCAACAAGGTGGTACGCCAGTACACCTTCCTGACCGAGCTGCCCCAGCCGGCTGCCCTCTCGCCCTTGCCGGCCGACCTGCCCCGGGCCACCCCTGTATCGGCCAATCCCGTGGTCCCCACCGGCAACCTGGCACCCGCAGAATCCTCCCGTGCCCCGTCGGCCACCACGCCCCGACTGCCCCGACCGCCCCGCAAGGCGGTGGCCGAGACCGGTGCTGCGCCCAGCAGCCGTCCCCGCTTGCAGATGGAACCCCTGGAAAGCTGGTTTGCGGCCCCGACGGCGCTGCGTTCCAGCTGGAGCCTGGCCACGCTGCCCAGCGAGGAGTCCACCCCCCGCCGCCTGGAGGCTGCGGCCCTCTGGAAGCAGCTCAACCAGGGGCCCCAGGACCTGCAGCAGGCCTTTGACCGTGCGGGGGCCCTGGAGGCCGAAGCCGCCAAGCTGCGCACCCAGGCCCAACAGGCCAGGGCCCAGGTTCAGGAGGTACAGACCCGCCTCGAAACCCTGGAGCGCGAGCGCTATCCCGCCGAGTGGGTGTATGGCCTGGGGGCCAGTTCCCTGGCCTTTCTGGGACTGGCCGCCTGGGGCTGGCGCCGTTCCCGCCGGCAGCCCCCGGTGGCCACCGAGCCGGCCTGGCACGAAACCCCCATCGACGGTGCCGATGCTGCCCAGCCTGCTGGGCCCTCGGAAGGCCCTGTTGCGGCCGCGGTCAACACTGCGGTTGGCACCGCTGCACCCATGGCGGCGGGTGCCAGCCCCGTCGCGCCCTGGCCCATGCAGCCCGTAACGAACTCTCCCTGGGCTACGGCGCCCGCTGCCGCAACGCCCCAGGGGACCGCTGGCGCCGGGTTGGCGGCCGGTCTGGCCCCTGCGCTCGCGGTGGGGTCCCCCGAAGCGTCTGGGCCCGGACTGTCCCCTGCGCAAGAGGCCGAGCTGCTCTTCGACGTCCGCCAGCAGGCCGAGTTCTTTGCGTCGGTGGGCGAGCACGACCAGGCGATTCGCCTGCTCAAAGAGCACATCGCCAGCCACGCCGACCGCTCGCCCGTAGCGTACCTGGACCTGCTGCAGCTCTACCACACCCTGGGACGTGCCGAGGATTTCCGGCAGCTGCGGGTCGAGTTCATGCGCCATTTCAACGCGCAGGTGCCCGATTTCTCCGGATTCAACCTGCCCAGCCGGGACCTGGAGGCCTATCCAGCCATCCTGGGCCAGATTGACCTGGCCTGGCCCACCGATGCAGTCCTGCCGCTGCTGGAGGCGCAAATCTTCCGCCGCACCGACGCCCTGACGGGCGGCAACCGCTACGAACTGGAGGCCTTTGACGACCTGCAGCTCTTGTTGGGCATCGCCCTGAACACCACCCCGGCTGAACGGGCCAGCACGGCCCCCCGGCCGTTGGCCAGCCTGGCCATGCTGGGCGAGGCCGCCCCGGTGCCAGCTCCCAATGCCCCGGCCAAGCCCGTCTCGCCCGAGGCCGTGCAGGCGCCCGCCCAGGGCCTGCCCAGCTTACCCGATCTGCCGTTTGGACTGCACCCTCCGTCAGCCCTCCCTCTCGCGGCGGCACCCGCCACGACCGCACCGGCACCAGCTGCGTCGGTCGTTCCCGAGAGCACATCGGTACCGATGGACGCGGTCCTGCTGCCGCCGGACGAATTTTTCTCCCTGGACCTGCCGTTTGCCGCACCGCCCCGCCAGGCGCCCGAGCCCAGTCAGCCTTCCGAACTGACGGAGCGCCTGCGCCATGGCAGCGATGTCGACTTTGACGCCCCCTTGCTGCACGGCTTTTTGGTGCCCGCCAACCCGCCCGCGGCCACCACCCCGGAGGCCGCCCCCAAGGCGCCCGCGCTGGCAGACACCGACCTGAGCGCGCACCGCTACGTCGGCAAGGCCCTGGATTTTGAGCCGACCGAGCAGTCGTTCAATATTAAAAAGTGAGCGGCTGGTGCCCAGCCAGCCTGGGCTGGGTGCCAATTCAGGCTTGCTTCGAACCAGGGCCTTGTCAGCCTGCCGTTGGCGGAGGAGACCCCTCCAAGGCGTTCCATCTCTTCAAAAGGCGCGCCTGTATTCGCTGGGGCGGGTCCCCGTCCATTTCTTGAAAGCGCGGTGGAATGAACCGCTTTCCGCGAAGCCCACTTCAGCAGCAATCTCTGCAATGCTGAATTGGGTGTCGCCCAGCAGAACAATCGCCATGTCTCGGCGCAAACCTTCCGTGATCGACCGGTAGGATTCCCCTTCTTCATCCAAACGTCGACGAAGCGTGGCGGGTGAGGCATGAAACTGCCGGGCCAGCGTGTCGAAGTCGGGCCACGAAGCCGGTGGCCACCCCCGTAAGCGACGGCGGATGCTGGCAGCCAGGCTGGCACTGTTTTTGTACTTGACCAGAAAGTTGGCGGGCGCACTGCGCAGAAATGCCTTCATCGTCTGCACGTTCTGGGTATTGGGCAAGTCCAGGACGCTGGCCGGAAAGCTGATTCGGCAGTCGTCCTGGTGGAAGGCGAGATGCTGGCTGAACAGGATTCGCCATTCGTCGGTATACGGTGGCTCCTCACAGGAAAAAGCGGCGCGCGAAATGGGAATGCGCCGCCCCACCAGCCAGCAGGCCAGGCCGTGCATGACGATCATGTACGTGCCATACGCAAACGCCCGGCTGGCAGCCGGGCCTGCCTTTGGGGATGCACTGCGTGACTGGCGGTCCTGCAAAACGATGTGCGCCGATTCCCCATCGCGACGGAGCTCGCCCACCAGATCGTCCAGCACCAGCCCAAAAAACCGGATGGCCCTCCGCAAGGCACGCTCCAGGGTGTCGCTGTGAATGATGGCGTGGCACAGCAGCGTAAAGCTGCCTGCCTTCATGCGGTGGCTGTCCATGCCAAAAAACTCATCGTCTATCGCCTGGGCAATCAGATGCCAGAGTTCCCCATAGTGCCGTGACGACACGCGTGCGCTGGGGGAACGCAGCAGCTCCGGGGAAATGCCGGCCCGTGTCAACAACTCGTTCTGGTCGAGTCCGCGTTGGCGAATACAGGCCAGTGCTTCATCGACAAAGCAGATGGCCACACTTCCTTTTTCCTGGTGCTGGGTATGCATCGCTCGAAGTGTAGTGAGTGGCCAATTCTTGCAATCACATTGAGCGAATCCGGCATGTTCATTCCCGCCAGACACCCATACAGTCCCGCATCCGCCTTGACGGTGCCCTCTGCACGGCAGCCAAGCAAGTCAATTTCACCTTCTTTTGAACAAGCATCATGTCGCAAGACTCCATCGTCATCGTTTCCGGTGCCCGCACGCCCATGGGCAGTTTTCAGGGCGACTTTGCGACGCTGTCCGCCCACGATCTGGGGGGCGTTGCCATCAGGGCGGCTGTCGAGCGCGCGGGCATTTCCGCCGAATCGGTGGATGAGGTTCTGATGGGCAACTGCCTCATGGCCGGCCAGGGCCAGGCCCCCGCCCGTCAGGCGGCGTTCAAGGGCGGCCTGCCAGAAAGCGCTGGGGCGGTCACGCTGAGCAAAATGTGTGGATCGGCCATGCGTGCCGTGATGTTCGGGCACGACATGCTGGCCGCTGGCTCCGCCGACGTGGTCGTGGCCGGTGGCATGGAGAGCATGACGAACGCTCCTTATGTGCTGCCCAAGGCACGTGGCGGCTACCGCATCGGCCACGACCGCATTTATGACCACTTGATGCTGGATGGCCTGGAAGACGCCTATGAGCCTGGTCGCACGATGGGCAGCTTTGGCGAGGACTGCGCAGCCAAGTACGGCTTCACCAGGGAACAGCAGGATGCCTTCGCCATCGTCAGCGCACAGCGTGCACTGGCCGCCACCGCCTCGGGGGCATTCGCAGCGGAAATTGCCCCCGTCCCGGTCAAGCACCGCAACGGCGAAACCGTGATCAGCACCGATGAAGCGCCTGGAAAAATCAGGCTGGACAAGATTTCAGGGCTCAAACCCGCTTTCCAGAAGGACGGCACCATCACCGCAGCCAGTAGTTCCAGCATCAGCGACGGTGCAGCAGCACTGGTGCTGATGCGTGCATCCACGGCTGCGGCGAAAGGCCTCAGGCCCATGGCTCGCATCGTCAGCCATGCCATGCATGCACAAGCGCCCAACTGGTTTGCTACCGCACCGATTGGCGCCGCCCGCAAAGCGCTGGCCCGGGCTGGCTGGACGGTGGAAGACGTGGCGCTGTGGGAAGTGAACGAGGCCTTTGCCGTAGTGCCCATGGCACTGATGCATGAATTGGGGGTCGGCCACGACCGTGTCAACGTCAACGGTGGTGCCTGCGCGCTGGGCCATCCCGTGGGGGCGTCTGGCGCCCGCATCATGCTCACCTTGATCCATGCCTTGCAGGCACGTGGCCTGCGCAAAGGCGTGGCGACGCTGTGCCTCGGTGGCGGCGAAGCCACGGCCGTGGCGCTGGAAGTGCTGTGAGGGCATCTGCCGCGACCTGCTGCGGGTTTGCCCAATGGACGAAGGCACACCCGATGTCCGGAAGGTGCGGATTCAGCGCTTTCCCTGATTGAACCGTTTGCCCCTGGAGTTTTCATGTTGCCCCAACTGCACCAGCACGCCTGGATGGACGCCACCCTGGCGGATTTCCGTGAACAGGTCCGTCGCTACATCACGGCAGAAATGCTGCCGCACCTGGAGGGATGGCGCCGCCAAGGCTATATCCCGCGCGAAGTGTGGCAAGGCTTCGGAGCCATGGGTTTCCTTCTGCCCGAAATTGCCGAAGCCTGGGGAGGGGCAGGCGCCTCGCTGGCCTACCAGCTGGTGGTGCAGGACGAGATGACCCGTGCCGAAATGCCGGCCACCACGACCACGGTGCACAGCATTGCCACGCACTACATCCTGGACTACGGCACGCAGGCGCAAAAGCAGCGCTGGCTGCCCAAGCTGGTCAGTGGGGAGATGCTGGCTGCGATCGCCATGACCGAGCCCGGATGCGGCTCTGATCTCAAAGCGATTGGCACCCGTGCCCGCCTGGAAGGCGAGCATTACGTGGTGGATGGGGTCAAGACCTTCATCACCAATGGCTACACCTGCAATTTGCTGGTGCTGGTGGTGCGCACCGGCGATGCCGGCAGCAAGGGTTTGTCGTTGCTGGTGCTGGAAACCGAAGGCTTGCCAGGCTTTCGCGTTGGCAAGCGGCTGGAGAAACTGGGACAGCACGCCTCCGACACGGCAGAGTTGTTCTTCGATGGGGTGCGCGTGCCTGCCGACCAGTTGCTGGGTGGCCAGGAAGGGCAAGCGTTTGGCCAGCTCATGAGCCAATTGCCGTTCGAGCGGCTGCTGATTGCCGTGCCGGCGGCTGCCAGCATCGAGAGGGCTCTGGAACTGACGGTCGAGCATTGCCAACAGCGCAAGGCGTTTGGCCAAACGCTGTACGACTTGCAGAACACCCGTTTCAAGTTGGCGGAGGTGGCCACCATGGCGCATGTGGTGCGCAGCTTCGTCAACGATTGCACCCAGCGCCTGTTGGATGGCACGCTCGACCACGAGGCAGCCTACATGGCCAAGTGGTGGTGCACCGAACAGCAATGCCGTGCCATCGATGAATGCCTGCAACTGTTCGGTGGTTATGGCTACATGTCCGAATACCCGATTACCCGGCTGTATGCCGATGCCCGTATCCAGAAGATTTATGGCGGAGCCAATGAGGTCATGAAAGACCTGATTGCAAGGGCCTTGTGAGCCGCACTGCGGCCCTGGCGCTTGGCAAGGTGCCATCACTGCCGCACCCGCTGCGCGCTTCACGCCACTGACAGATTGAACAAAAAGGAGATGTGACATGACAAGCACCAACGAATTGCCGCTGCCGATCAAGGGATGCCCCTCCACCATGGGGGACGACTTCCAGCTCAACACCACCACGCTCATCCGTCATGCGGCCCGCACGCATGGCAAGCAGGAAATCGTTTTCCGCACCCCGGACGGGGGCTGGGACCGTTACAGCTATGCCGACTGCTATGCGCGCATCTGCCGCACGGCCAATGCCCTTCGCGGCCTGGGCGTGGCGCCAGGGGACCGGGTCGGCATCCTGGACTGGAACAACAAGCGCCATTTCGAGTTGTACTTTGCCATTCCCGGTCTGGGCGCGGTCATGTTGCAGATGAACCTGCGGCTGGGGACTGAAGACCTGGCTTATGTGGTGGAACACAGCCAGGCCGGGTGGGTGCTGGTGGACGAGTCCCTGCTGGCGGTGGCCGAGGCCATTGCGCCGCATGTCCAAGGGGTCAAAGGGTGGGTGGTGATGACGGACAAACCGCTGTCCGAGATCCGCACCACCTTGTCCCCCCTTTATCACCACGAAACCCTGGTGGCCGAGGCGGGCGCGGACATCGATTGGCCGGTGATGGACGAGCACTCGGCCTACAGCGCCTGCTACACCACCGGCACCACCGGCCGCCCCAAGGGCGTGTACTACTCGCACCGGGCCATCTACCTGCATTCCAGCTCGCTGGCACAGAACATCGGCATGGGACTGGACGATTGCACCATGTTGCTCACCCCCATGTTCCATGCCCAGTGTTGGGGCTTGCCCCAGGCATCGGTGCTTGCCGCCAACAAAATCGTGCTGCCCGGTCGCTACATGGTGGAAGACACGGCACCGTTGACCGACGTGATCATTGCCGAAGGGGTCACCGTGACCTGTGGTGCGCCGGCCATTTTCCAGCCGATGCTCCATTACATCGAGACACTGGCGACCAAGCCCGATTTCAGCCGCCTGCGCATGTTGTGTGGTGCCAGCGAACCACCCCTTTCGCTGATGAGCGGCTTCTACCACCTCACAGGCGCGGAAATCATCCATGCGTATGGCGCCACCGAGACAACGCCCATCATTGCCGTCAACCGGCTCAAACCTTCGCTGAAAAAGCAGCTCAGCGAGGAGCAACGCTGGAATCTCAAGCGCAAACAGGGCCTGCTGGTTTCCGGCGTGGATTTTCTCTTGCTGGGTGAGGAAGACGAAGTCCTGCCGCACGATGGCAAGTCCATCGGGGAAATTTGCATTCGCGGTCCCTGGGTGACGCGCGGCTACCACGACATGCCAGATTCAGCCGACCGTTTCTTCAAGGGCTATTGGCGTTCGGGCGATGCCGGCACCATCGATCCAGATGGCTACCTGAAACTGACCGATCGTCTGAAGGACGTGATCAAGAGTGGTGGCGAATGGATATCGTCCATCGACATGGAAAACGCGCTGATGGGCATGCCCGAGGTCGCGGATGCCACGGTGGTGGGCGTTGCACACCCCCGCTGGGAAGAGCGGCCCTTGGCCCTGGTGGTGCTCAAACCTGGCCAGCAATTGACGGTGGAGCAGGTGTGGGCACACCTGTCGGCCACATTCGCCAAATGGCAAATGCCCGATCAAGTGCTGTTTGTGGAAAAAATTCCAAAAACCAGCGTGGGCAAGCTCAATAAAAAAGTGGTGCGGGCGCAGTACCACGATATCTATACCTCCGCCCGTTGAGCGCGCACTGCGAGGTCGGCTAGGCCCTGGATGTCGAGCCGACCGAGCAGGCGTTCAATATTAAAAAGTGAGCGGCTGGTGCCCAGCCCACCTGGGCTGGGTGCCGATTCAGCAGGGAATGCGGGCCATCCAGCGCGCGGCGGTGGCTTCCGGGTCTGCGGCCTGGACCAGCGCCCGCACCACGGCGACCGAGCCCACGCCGGTGGCCAGCACGGCGGGCAGTTCGGCCTCGCCAATGCCGCCAATCGCCACCTGTGGGCGGCCCCGCATCAACCGTGCATAGGCGGCCAGCCGGCCCAGGCCCTGGGGCACCGTGGCCATTTTCTTGAGCGTGGTCGGGAAGACCGCGCCCATCGCGATGTAGCTGGGGCCCACCGCGTCGGCGCGCAGCATTTCGGCGTAGCCGTGGGTGCTCACGCCCAGGCGGATGCCGCTGGCGCGCAGGCGTTCCAGCGCCTCGGGTGCCAGCGCATCCAGGTCTTCCTGGCCCAGGTGGGCGCCGTAGGCGCCGGCTTCCAGCGCCAGTTCCCAGTGGTCGTTGATGAACAAGCGTGCATTCGTGCCTTGCACGGCGGCGACGGCGGCGGCCACTTCGCGGGCAATCGCCTGGGCGTCGTCGGATTTGAAGCGCAGCTGCACTGTGGGTACGCCGGCGCGGGCCATGCGGCCGACCCAGGCGGCGTCGGGCAGCACGGCGTACAGGCCCAGGCGTTCGGGGCAGGGGGCAAAGGCAGCTTGGCGCGGCCAGGGGGCCAGGCCAAAGTCGGCGGGCTCGTCGGGCCAGGCGCTGGCGTCAAAGGCGCCGGTACGTTGGGTCTGCGCGGCCCAGGCGCGGGCCAGGCATTCGGCATCGGCCGCGATAAAGCCCAGCTGGCTGCAGGCGGAAAGCGCGGCCAGGTAGGCTGGGTCGTCTTGCGTGGGCGCGGGGCAGGGCTGGGGCGCAAAGCCCGGAAAGTGCGCGGCGTGAGCCGCCACGATGGCGGCGACCAATGTGTCGGTGTTTGAGGTGTTGGTATTGGGGTTGGGCATGGGACTCAGCCGTGGTGCCAGAAGGGTGTGCCCAGCACGGGGGTGCTGGGCTGGGCGGCTTCCTGCGCGGCCATGGCGCCGGCACGGAATGCGGTGCGGCCGGCCTGCACCGCGTCGGCAAAGGCGCCGGCCATGGCCACCGGGTCCTGCGCCAGGGCGACGG
>CAYZPX010000082.1:0-11706 GCA_964480105.1 uncultured Burkholderiaceae bacterium
CCATGGCCATGGCGTTCCAGCGCATGTAGGCGCGCAGGCGTTTCTCGATGGCGATGTTGCCGGGGCAATGGGCTTCTTGCGTGGGCTCAATCGTGTTCACATAGCCAGTGTTGGCCGAGAACGGCAGGTCGATGCTGCTTTGGCGGGCTTTCTCCAGCAGCTGCTCCAGCAAAAAGTGGGCGCGCTCGGGGCCTTCGGTCTCGATGACGGCGGCGAGCGCCTCCATCCATTCGCGGGTTTCTTGCTGGTCGGTGTCGGGCGCAACCAGGGCGTTGCTGGCGGCCAGGGATTGGGACGGGACTGACATTTTTGGGGTCTCCTGTGGGTATGGGGGTCAGTGGTGAACGAAGTGTCGCACAAAACGCCGTAATTTCAAATGACGCACAATCTTTTCTTATTATGAAAAATCAAGCACCTCTCGCGGCATCCCCTACCCTACACTCCTGCCATGGATGCAAGCAAGCCAGCAGACCCCGATTCCCCGCCTTCCCTGCCCCCCCTCGCCCCCTGGTGGCAACGCTGGTGGCGCAACCTCTCTCCCACCCACCAGGACCGCTTTGCCGCCGTGGCCCCGCTGGCGGCGGTGCTGATGTTCCTGGCGGCCATCGTGGCCGTGTTTTGGTACCTGCGCGTGGAAGAGGCCGACCGGGAACGCGACGCCTTGCAGCGCGACCTGGAGTACACCCAGCAGCGCGTGCGCCTGCGCCTGCTGGAGCGCCAGGAGCAGCTGATGCGCCTGGCACGCGACCTGTCGAACCGGGACCTGGAGCGGGTGAACTTCACCGCACAGGCAGAAATCCTGCTCAGCCAACACCCGGAGCTGCAGTCCATCAGCTGGATCGACGACAAACGGCGCATCCGCGCCACCCACGCCGCCGCCACGCTGGGGAGCCTGCACCAGCGGATGCCCGGCGAGGTGCTGCCCCCCAGTGGTCCGACCAGTGAGGCTTTCCACCTGGTGCGGGACCTGCAGCAGCCGGTGTACTTTCAGCCGCTGGCCAGCAGCCAGCAAGGCACGCCCTTGCTCCAACTGCACATCCCGCTGCGCCAGAAGGGGCGCTTCGCGGGGGTGGTGCTGGGCGAGTTCTCGCCCGACAGCCTGTTGCGCTACAGCGCGCCCACCGAGGTGCTCGCCCGCTACGCCGTCACGCTGCTCGACGGGAAGTACCAGGTGCTGGCCGGGACGGCGCTGGTGCCGCCGGTGCCTTCGGCGCGCTGGCAACCGCTGGGGCGGGTGGCCGACCAGCACATCGTGCCCGTCTCGCCCGTGGGCAACAGCCTGCTGCTGCGGGCGCAGGCCTACCGGACGTCGCTGGGCATGGTGGGCAGCGGGCTGTTCTGGCTGGTGGGTGCGCTCAGCACCATGACCGTCTGGATGCTGATTGCCAACTGGCGCCACACCCGCCGGCGCCTGCATGCCCAGCAGGCCCTGGTCGCAGAGACCAACTTCCGCCGCGCCATGGAAAACTCGGTGCTCACCGGCATGCGCGCCCTGGACATGGAAGGCCGTATCACCTACGTGAACGCCGCCTTCTGCCAGATGACCGGCTGGAGCGAAGCGGAGCTGGTCGGCCTCAAGGCGCCCTTCCCGTATTGGCCGCCCAGCGATTACGAGAGCCTGTTTGCCAAACTGGCCGACGAGCTCAGCGGCAAATCCATGCCCGGCGGCTTTCAGGTGCGGGTGCAGCGCAAAAACGGGACGCTGATCGAGGTGCGTATGCATGTCTCGCCCCTGGTCGATGCGCACGGCCAGCAGACCGGCTGGATGACCTCGATGTCTGACATCACCGAGCCCAACCGCATCCGCAAGCAGCTCACGGCCGCGCACGAGCGCTTCACCGTGGTGCTGGAATCGCTGGACGCCTCGGTGTCGGTGGCGCCCCTGGGCAGTCAGGAATTGCTGTTTGCCAACAAGCTCTACCGACAATGGTTTGGCTCACAAACCGATGGCCACCTGCAGCTGCTCGCGGAGGCCGGTGCGCTGCGCAACGACAACCAGGCCAGTGGCATGGACGACGAGGACGGCCTCATGGGCCTGCCCACCGACAGCCTGACCGACGCCCGCAGCGAGAACGCCGAAATCTTCTTGACGGACCTCGGGAAATGGCTGGAAGTGCGCTCGCGCTACCTGAACTGGGTGGATGGCCGCCTGGCACAGATGGTGATCGCCACCGACATCACCCCGCGCCGCAACGCCGAGGAACTGGCTGCCCGCCAGGCCGAACACGCGCAATCGGTCAGCCGGCTGATCACCATGGGCGAGATGGCATCGAGCGTGGCGCACGAGCTGAACCAGCCGCTGACGGCCATCAGCAACTACTGCAGCGGCATGATTTCACGGGTGCAGAACGGGCAGCTCAGCCAAGAAGCGCTGCTGGGGGCCTTGCGAAAAACCGCCCATCAGGCACAGCGGGCGGGCCAGATCATCCAGCGCATCCGCAGCTTCGTGAAGAAAAGCGAATTCCACCGCACCCAGGCCGATGTGCATGCCATCGTCGCCGAAGCGGTGGAGCTCGCGGACATCGAACTGCGCCGGCACAACGTGCGGTTGACCTCGTATGTGGCGGCCCGGCTGCCCGCCGTCCTGGCCGACCCGATCCTGATCGAGCAGGTGCTGGTCAACCTGATGAAAAACGGGGCCGAGTCCATCCAGCAAGCCCAGCGCCTGCCATCACAGCGTAGCGTGGAATTGCGCGTGGTTCCGAAGCAGGTGGAAGACCGCGACGTCGTCGAGTTTGCGGTGCAGGACACCGGCAAGGGCCTGGCCCCCGAGGTGCTGGAGCGGCTGTTCGAGGCCTTCTTCTCCACCAAGCCCGAAGGCATGGGCATGGGCCTGAACCTGTGCCGCAGCATCGTCGAATCTCACCAGGGCCGGCTGCAGGCGGAGAACCTCTACAATGGTTCGGAGGTGGTGGGATGCCGCTTCACCTTCTGGCTACCGCTGGCCACGGCTGTGGAAGCCACTACGGATTCGATAGCACTGCCGCCGTCCCACAAAGAGACAACAAGGATTTCTGGATGAACATGCTCCCCAAGAAAGGCACGGTTTACGTCGTGGACGACGACGAGGCCGTGCGCGATTCGCTGCAATGGCTGCTGGAAGGCCAGGACTATCGCGTGCGCTGTTTTGACTCGGCCGAGAACTTCCTGGCCCGCTACGACAACCGCGAAGTCGCCTGCCTGATCGTCGATGTCCGCATGGGCGGCATGACCGGCCTGGAACTGCAGGACCGCCTGCTGGAGCGCAAGTCCCCGCTGCCCATCGTGTTCATCACCGGCCACGGCGATGTGCCCATGGCAGTGAACTCCATGAAGAAAGGGGCGCTGGACTTCATCCAGAAGCCCTTCAACGAAGAAGAACTGCTGAACCTGGTCGAGCGCATGCTCGACAAGGCGCGCGATGCCTTTGCCGGCTCGCAGCAAGCCGCCAGCCGCGATGCCCTGCTGTCCAAACTCACGGGCCGCGAAGCGCAGGTGCTCGAACGCATCGTTGCCGGCCGCCTGAACAAGCAGATCGCCGACGACCTGGGCATCAGCATCAAGACGGTGGAAGCGCACCGTGCCAACATCATGGAAAAGCTGCATGCCAACACCGTGGCCGACCTGCTCAAGATCGCCCTGGGCCAGAACCTGACCAAGGCATAAGCTCCTACTTTCATAGCTAGCACCGCACGTATCCAGGGCCTTCGGGCCCGATTTTGTTCATAAACACCCATGACTGCACAACTGATCGACGGCAACGCCCTGTCCCGCCAACTCCGCACCGAAGTCGCCCAGCGCGCCGCCGCGCTCAAGGCCCGTGGCACCACCCCCGGCCTGGCCGTGATCTTGGTGGGTGATAACCCGGCCAGCCAGGTCTATGTGCGCAACAAGGTCAAGGCCTGCGAAGACAGCGGTCTGCACTCGGTCCTCGAAAAGTACGAGGCCACCCTGACCGAGGCCGAACTGCTGGCCCGCATCGACGCGCTGAACCAGGACCCGAGCATCCATGGCATCCTGGTGCAGTTGCCCTTGCCCAAGCACATTGACGACCACAAGGTCATTGAAGCCATCTCGCCGCTCAAGGACGTGGACGGCTTCCATGTGGCCAGCGCAGGCGCGTTGATGGTGGGCGAAGTCGGCTTCAAAGCCTGCACGCCCTACGGCTGCATGAAGATGCTCGAATCCATCGGCGTGAAGGACCTGCGCGGCAAGCACGCGGTGGTGATTGGCCGCAGCAACATCGTGGGCAAGCCCATGGCGATGATGCTGCTGGCGGCCAACGCCACGGTCACCGTCACCCACAGCGGCACCGCTGACCTGGCCCACCACACCCGCCAGGCGGACATCGTGGTCGCCGCCGTGGGCAAGCGCAACGTGCTGACCGCCGACATGGTCAAACCCGGCGCCGTGGTGATCGACGTGGGCATGAACCGCAACGACGAGGGCAAACTCTGCGGCGACGTGGACTTTGACGGCGTCAAGGACGTGGCCGGCTACATCACCCCCGTACCCGGTGGCGTGGGCCCCATGACCATCACCATGCTGCTGGTCAACACCCTGGAAGCGGCCGAACGCGCTGCCGCCTGAACTTGGCTCACCCCTTGCAAAGCCTGGGTGCCGTGACGGGCCCAGGCTTTTTTCTTGAACCTTTGCCGCCCGGCCCCATCTCATCCAGCCTATGCCCAACCCCCTGCTCGACTTCTCCGACCTGCCCCTGTTCGGCCGCATCACGCCCGACGATGTGGAACCCGCCCTGGACCAGCTGCTGGCCGAAGCCAGCGCCGCGCTGGAAACCGTGACGACCCCCGACTTTCCGGCGGACTGGACGGCCATGGCCAAGGTGCTGGACGTGGCCACCGAACGCCTGGGCCGCGCCTGGGGCGCCGTGAGCCACCTCAACAGCGTGGCCGACACGCCCGAGCTGCGCGCCGCCTACAACGCCGCCCTGCCCCGCGTCACCGAGTTCTGGACCCGCCTGGGTGCGGACGAGCGCCTGTACGCCAAGTACAAGGCCATCCCCGTCGAAAGCCTCAACGCAGAACAAGCCCGCGCCCACCACAACGCGGTACGTAACTTTGTGCTCAGCGGCGCCGAGCTGCAGGGCGAGGCCAAGGTGCGCTTTGCGCAAATCCAGGAGCGCCAGGCCGAGCTGAGCCAAAAGTTCAGCGAAAACGCGCTGGACGCCACCGAAGCCTTTGCCTATTACGCCAGCGCCGAGGAACTGGCCGGCGTGCCCGCCGACGTGGTGCAGGCCGCCCGCGCTGCCGCCGAAGCCGAAGGGAAGGAAGGCCACAAGCTCACGCTGAAAATGCCCTGCTACCTGCCGGTGATGCAGTTTGCCGACAACCGTGCCCTGCGCGAGCGGCTGTACCGGGCCTACGTCACCCGGGCCTCCGACCAGGCCGAGGGTGATGCCAAGCGCTTTGATAACTCCGCGTTGATCCAGGAAATCCTGGCCCTGCGCCACGAAGAAGCCCAGTTACTGGGCTATGCCAACTTTGGCGAAGTCTCGGTCGTGCCCAAGATGGCCCAATCCCCCGAGGAAGTGGTGCGCTTCCTGCGCGACCTGGCTGCCCGCGCCCGTCCCTACAGCGAGAAGGACGTGGCCGACCTGCGCGCCTTCGCCGCCGAGACCCTGGGCCTGCAGGACCCACAGGCCTGGGACTGGCCCTACCTGACAGAGAAGCTCAAGGAAGCCCGCTACGCCTTCAGCGAACAGGAGGTCAAGGAATACTTCACGGCGCCCAAGGTGCTGGCGGGGCTGTTCCAGATCATTGAGACCCTGTTCGAAGTGCAAATCCGCCCCGACAGCGCGCCAGTGTGGCACCCCTCGGTGGCGTTCTACCGCATCGAACGCCAGGGCCAGCTGGTGGGCCAGTTCTACCTGGACCAGCCCGCCCGCACCGGAAAGCGCGGCGGCGCCTGGATGGATGATGTGCGCTCCCGATGGCTGCGGCCCGACACCGGCCAGCTGCAGAAGCCGGTGGCACACCTGGTCTGCAACTTTGCCGCCGGCGTGGACGGCAAGCCCGCCCTGCTGACGCACGACGACATCATCACCCTCTTCCATGAGTTCGGCCATGGCCTGCACCACATGCTGACCCAGGTGAACGAGCGCGACGTCTCCGGCATCAGTGGTGTCGAATGGGATGCGGTGGAGCTGCCCAGCCAGTTCATGGAGAACTTCTGCTGGGAATGGAATGTGCTGCGCCACATGACCGCCCATGTGGACACGGGTGAGCCGCTGCCGCGCGCCCTCTACGACAAGATGGTGGCGGCCAAGAACTTCCAGAGCGGCCTGCAGACGCTGCGCCAGATTGAGTTCGCGCTGTTCGACATGCTGCTGCACACCGACCACGACCCCGCCCAGGACTTCATGCCGCTGCTGACCCAGGTGCGCAGCGAGGTCTCGGTGCTGCCGCCGCCAGCCTTCAGCCGCACGGCACACACCTTCAGCCACATCTTCGCCGGTGGCTATGCGGCGGGCTACTACAGCTATAAGTGGGCCGAGGTGCTGAGCGCCGACGCCTACGCAGCCTTTGAAGAAACCCTGGGCGCCGACGGACTGCCCAGCGCCGAAACCGGTCGCCGCTACCGCGAAGCCATCCTGGAAGCGGGTGGCCGTCGCCCAGCACTGGAGTCGTTCAAAGCCTTCCGGGGCCGGGAGCCCCAGCTGGATGCCCTGCTGCGTCACCAGGGCATGGCGCCGTCCCAGGCCTGAGGCACGCCCACCCCGTTGCTGACCGCCCACTTTGGAGCTGCCGCCATGCCTGTGCGTTTGTCTTTTGGCCTGTGGGCCAGTCTGCTGCCACTGCTGCTGGGCACGGTCTTGCCAGCCCAGGCCACCAACATCTACCGCTCGGTAGGGCCTGGCGGTACGGTCACTTTCTCGGACCGTGCCCCAGACAGCCTGGCCCAAGGCGAACCCTTGCGGATGCAAAGCGGTAGCGCTCCAACGGCTGCACTGCCTTTTGCGCTGCAACAGGCGCGACAGCGGTTTCCAGTGCAGATCTACACTGCCAAGGACTGCGCCGCGTGCCAATCCCTGCGCCAGATGCTGCAGGACCGAGGGGTGCCGTTCACCGAAAAGACGATCGCCAGCGCGGAAGACCACGCAGCATTCCAGCGGCTGAGCGGGAAGGACAGCGTGCCCTTTGGCACCATCGGTCGACAGGCCTTGCATGGGTTTTCCGCGTCGGAATGGACCCAGTACCTGGATGCAGCGGGCTATCCAACGCATTCGCAACTGCCTGCCCATTACCAGCCCCCCCCCGCCAGTCCCCTGGTCGGCACGCCAGCGCCGGCCCCTGCAACAGCGCCACCGCCGACCGCGGCACGGATTCCCAGCCTGTCCCCCCTGCCCAGTCTGGCACCCGGTGACAGCGGCACGGCGCAGCCTGGGAACCCGGCAGGCATCCGCTTTTAAGGCCGGCACGCGGGTGGGGTGCTGCCCGACCCCACCTCCGCTTTGGTCGCTTTGGTCGTTCAGTAGGTCAGCGTCCGAACGCCCTCGGGCGTGCCCAGCAGGCAGACGGCTGCCTTTTGGTGGGCGAACACCCCCACAGTCACAACGCCGGGCCACTGGTTCACCTCAGACTCAAAGGCCAGCGGGTTGTGGATCTGCAAGCCAGTGACATCCAGGATGTGCTGGCCGTTGTCGGTGACCAGCGGGCGATCCCCCTGCAGGCGCAGCCGGGCGTCGCCCCCGAGGGCGACAAAACGGCGGGCAATCTGCTCAGCCGCCATGGGAATCACCTCCACAGGCAAGGGGAAATGGCCCAGTACCGGGACGGCCTTGGAGGCATCGGCGATGCAGACAAAGCGCTGGGCCATGGCGGCAACGATCTTTTCGCGCGTCAGGGCCGCACCACCGCCCTTGACCATGTAGCCACGGGGATCAATCTCATCCGCCCCGTCGATGTAGACGGCCAGGGATTTGACCTCGTTGGCATCAAAGACTCGAATGCCCACAGCTTGCAGGCGTTGCGTGCTGGCCTCCGAGCTGGACACAGCGCCACGGATCTGGTCCTTCATGCTGGCGAGGGCGTCAATGAACTTGTTGACTGTGGAACCCGTACCAACCCCCACAATTTCGCCGGGCACCACATAGCGCAGGGCAGCCTGGCCGACCAGGGCCTTGAGTTCGTCTTGGGTCAGGGAAGCAGGAGTCGTCATGGGGGAAAATCCGAAATTCAATCCTGAATTATCTGCCCATGTCCCTGATTCCCTACGCTGCCGCCCGTCCATTTTTGTTTGGCATGGACCCCGAGGCCGCCCACGACCTGACGATGAACCTGCTGGCCCGCGGCCAACGCACCCCGCTGCAATGGGCCTGGCAGCAAGAGACGGTGGATGACCCCATCACCCTGGCGGGACTGGCGTTTCCGAACCGCGTGGGCATGGCGGCCGGCCTGGACAAGAACGCCCGCTGCATCGATGCCCTGGGCGCCATGGGTTTTGGCTTTGTCGAAGTGGGCACCGTCACCCCCAAGGGCCAGCCAGGTAATCCCAAGCCGCGCATGTTCCGCCTGCCCGAAGCCCAGGCACTGATCAACCGCCTGGGCTTTAACAACGAAGGGCTGGACGCTTTTTTGCGCAATGTGCAGCAGGCACAGTTTCGCCACCAGGCCCGCAAGCACCCCATGCTGCTGGGCCTGAACATTGGAAAGAACGCCAGCACCCCGATCGAGAACGCCACCAGCGACTACCTGACCTGCCTGGAAGGGGTGTACCCCCACGCGGACTACGTGACGGTGAACATCAGCTCGCCCAACACCCAGAACCTGCGCGCCTTGCAA
This sequence comes from uncultured Burkholderiaceae bacterium, assembly GCA_964480105.1. Taxonomy (GTDB): domain Bacteria; phylum Pseudomonadota; class Gammaproteobacteria; order Burkholderiales; family Burkholderiaceae_C; genus CAYZPX01. Next base: position 8,781 of record CAYZPX010000082.1, read on the forward strand.
AGCGACGAGGCCCTGGACAGCCTGCTGGGCGCCATCGCCGAGCGACGTGAACAGCTGCACACCCGCTTGGGACGGCGCGTACCCATCTTGGTCAAGATCGCTCCGGACCTGGACGATGCGCAGATTGGCGTCATTGCCGCCACGCTCCAGCGCCATGGCATGGACGGGGTGATTGCCACGAACACTACGATTGCGCGCGATGCCGTCCAGGGCATGGCCCACGCGAATGAAACTGGCGGCCTGAGCGGTGCCCCAGTGCGTGAGGCCAGCAACCTGGTGGTGCGCAAGCTGCGTGCGGCTCTGGGCGCGGGTTTTCCGATCATTGGTGTCGGCGGCATCATGAGCGCCGAAGACGCAGTGGCCAAGATCCAGGCCGGCGCGGACGTGGTACAGATCTACACCGGCCTGATTTACGCTGGCCCGGCGCTCGTGCCCGCCGCTGCGAAAGCCATCCGAGCACTGCGCCGCTGATTCCGGCCAAAAAGGAAAGGGCCTCATGGAGTGGCCCTTCAAGGAGTGGCTGGCAGAGCGTTGCGCCGTTCAGCGCCGTAGTTGAAGCAACACCGGTAAGGCCGCAGTGCCCCAACGGAGCAAACGCTTGGGACCTGCTGCGATCGCCACACCCACCAGAGCCAGGACGACCAAGGGATGCTGGCTAGCAAACACCAAGCCCTGGGACACCAGCGGTGCCCACAGAAAGTTGGTGTCTTTGGCCTCGGTAGGGGCCTGCGCTCGGGCCGCACGTTTGGCCCGCAGGCGCTCGCGCTGCGCGGCGATGCGATCAAGCACCCTTTGCTGGGCCAAGGTTGGTTCCAGCATGGGGTTCACAGCAGCCCCCTAAGGTCACGCCAATCCTGGGCCAGTTCACGACGGGTCAAGGCAAACCCGTTTTGCACCCGCTGGACTGCAGCCATGAGCTTGTAGAGGATGATGGCACACACGACCAGCCACAAAGCCGCCAAACCCCAGGCTGCGGGCGCCCGGTAAGGGGTGTCCCAGCATTGCACCAGTACGGCCAGCGACAGCACCAGCAAGGCAAGTACGGCAAACACAGATGCCAGCACGGCCAAAACGAGCATCTGCATCAGGTGCTGTCTGTGGGTCTGCCACTCCAGCTGGGCCAGTTCCAGGCGATCTTCCAGCGCCTGGGCCCCTTCGCGCAGATTGCCGCGCCAGCGTTGGGCCCAGACATCCAGCCGCAGCAAGGCCAGCCATTTCATAAAACCACCTGCGGCCATGGAGCAGTCACCAGATCGCTTCAGCGACGGGCCAGCAGGAAGCCGACCAGCGCGCCAACGGCCAACGCGGCACCGGCCACACGCCAGGGTTCGTCGTGGGCATAGCGATCGGCCGCCCACGCTGCCTCGCGGGCCTGGCGGGCGGCTTCCTGGGCCGCACGCACGGCAGAGTCACGCACGGTGTGAAGGCCGTCGTCGAGGCGTTGGCGCAACAGCTTGATCTCGGGCAGGGTGTCCAATTCGCGGCTGGAAATCAAACCGCGCAAATCGCTCACCAGTTTTTCCATTTCGGTTTGGGTGGAGGGGTTCACATCGGTGGTGGACATAGCAGCCTTTCTCAAAAAATCAGGAATTCAAGCCTGGGGCAAAGCACCATTGCTTCACGCTTCTATCTTAACGACAAGCCAGGCCTGTGGCGGGCAACTGGACGTGGTTCAAACCCCGGCTAACACAGCATAGGGCGAGGCCCCATCAGTGGCAATCCAAGCGCGCGGCCACCGCCTCGGCAATCGCCAGGCAGCTGGTCAGGCCAGGGCTCTCGATGCCAAACAACTGCACCAGTCCTGGCACGCCATGCACCTCAGGCCCCTGGACCGCAAAATCGGCTGCTACCTCATGGGGGCCACTGATCTTGGGCCGCATCCCCGCGTAGCCAGGGAGCAAGGCCCCATCGGGCAGGTCCGGCCAGTACCTGCGCACTTCGGCGTAAAAGGCATCACCTCGGGCCGGGTCCACAGTCAGGTCATCGGGCCGGTCCACCCATTGCACATCGGGACCGAACTTGGCCTGACCGCCCAGGTCCAGAGTCAGGTGCACGCCCAAGCCCGCTGCCTCGGGCACAGGGTAAATCAGGCGAGAAAACGGTGCCTTGCCAGCCAGGGTGAAGTAATTGCCTTTGGCGTACCAAGCCTGGGGCACTGTCTCGGGTGGCACACCGCCCATGCGCCGCGCCAGATCCGGAGCGGCAAATCCTGCGGCGTTGACGAGGCTTCGCGCTTGCAGCTGGGTGCCATCCGATGCTTCCAAAATAAGAGCGCCTTCCGCGCATTCCACATGGCTTAGCGGCGAATTGAACGCCACAAGTCCACCAGCATGTTCCAGATCCGCCTGCAAGGCCAACATCAGGGCGTGACTGTCCACAATGCCGGTGCTGGGCGAATGCAAAGCCGCCACGCATGCCAGGGCAGGCTCCAGCGCCTGGGCATCGGTACGACTCAACCAGCGCAGGTCATCAACCCCATTGGCATGGGCGCGATCTGCCACTTTTTGCAAAGCCGGCAACTGGTCTTGGGACGTGGCGACAATCAACTTGCCACAGCGGCGGTGAGGAATGGCCCGCGCTTCGCAGTAGGCATACAGCAACTTCCGCCCACGCACGCACCAGCGGGCTTTGAGCGAGCCTTCAGGGTAGTACAGCCCAGCATGGATGACCTCGCTGTTGCGCGAACTGGTCCCGGTGCCAATCGCCGAAGCGGCTTCCAGCACCAGCACGTCGCGCCCCTGCAGCGCCAGGGCCCGCGCCACCGCGAGCCCAACGACGCCCGCCCCCACCACCACGCAATCGACCTGTTCCATGCCCATCTCCCAGCGCCCTGCAGGGCGTTCGGACAAGAAAAAACCCCTGCAAACGCTGGCTTGCAAGGGTTGGAATTGGTGGGTGATACATGGATCGAACATGTGACCCCTGC
>CAYZPX010000083.1:0-11693 GCA_964480105.1 uncultured Burkholderiaceae bacterium
TGCCAGCCGCTACCAGCCCTGGCTGCCCACCGAGGCCGAACTGCAAGCCGAACTGGCCCGCGACCGCGCGTTGTTGGAAAACGCAAAAGAAGACCGGGCGTGAACGCCCAAGAGCTGGGCCGCAATGAATAAGCCATCGGACTTGGACCAAAGCATGGCCTTCGTCGCCCTCAACTTCATCGTCGAGGCGGTCACGAACTGTGACCACCCCAAGAAGCCGTTTAGCCACAATACGTTTCCAATTAAAAAACATTCGTTTCTCTTTTGAAAACATCTGCATCCCTCTCCGAGCTACTATTCCCGAACCAATACCGGCGCAAGGTGTTGGCGCTGTTGTTGATGCAGCCAGGCCAAAAAATGCACCTGCGTGAGCTGGCCCGCCAGACGCAGGCCGCCCCCGGCACGCTGAAAAAAGAGCTGGACGCGCTGTGCCAGGTCGGCCTGCTCACCAGCGAGCGCGTGGGCAACCAGGTGCAGTTTCAGGCCAACGCGGCCCACCCCATCTTTGCCGAGCTGCAGGCGCTGATCCGCAAAACCACAGGGCTGGCCGACGTGCTGCGCCAGGCCCTGCAGCCGCTGGGCGATGCGGTGGAGTTGGCCTTTGTGTTTGGCTCCGTGGCCAGCGGCAGCGCCCATGCGGGCAGCGATGTGGATGTGCTGGTGGTGGGTAGCGCCAGCTTTGGCCAGGTGGTGGAGGCCACCCACGCCGCCCAAACTCAGCTGGACCGCGAGATCAACCCCAAGGTGATGACCGCCGACGAATGGGCGCGCAAGCAGGCCGAAGGCCACCCCTTTGTGCAGGAGCTGTTGGCGAAGCCCCGAATTTTGCTGATTGGAACCCTCGATGCCTGAAGAAGAACTGAACAACCTGGCCCGCATCGGCCAACTCGATAAAGTGCCGTTTTCCGCTGCTCTGCTGCAAAAAATGCTGACCACCGCACGCACCCGCCTGCAAGACGCGCAGCGCACCGACAACAGCCCCGAAACCCGCTTTGACTGCGCCTACACCGCCATACGCGCCGTGGCCGACGCCGCCCTGCACGCACAAGGCTGGCGCACGTCCACCAGCAAACCCGGCCACCACCAGACCACCATCGGCTGCCTGGTGCATACCTTGGGCGTCAGCCCCGCCACCGTGCGCATGCTCGACGCCCTGCGCAAACAGCGCAACCTGAGCGATTACGACGGCGAGCTGGTCACCGAGCAAGCCTTGCTCGAATGCCTGCAACAGGCCCAAGCCCTCAGCCTGCTGGCGCAGCAAAAGCTGGCCCCTTTGTTGAACCAAAACGCCTCTGGCGCTTGAGGAGCAAGCGCATGCTGCTATCAAATTTCAACCTCCTGACCACCGCCCCCGGCGGCGTGGCGCGGCTGCGCGAGCTGATTTTGACCCTGGCCGTACAAGGCCAGCTGGTGCCGCAAGACCCGGCGGACGAGCCGGCCAGCGTACTGCTGCAACGCATCCGGGCGGAAAAAGACCGGCTGATTGCGGAAGGAAAAATCAAGCGGGACAAGCCGCTGGCGGCGATGGGCGAGGAGGAAAAGCCGTTTGCTTTGCCACAGGGGTGGGAGTGGGTAAGACTTGGATCGCTCTTGCCTTTTCGCATAGGGAAAACGCCCCCAAGCAAAGACCCGCAATACTGGGCCGACTCAGGACACGCTTGGGTGAGCATTTCAGACATGAACCACTTTGGCGAAGTAGCAGAGACGGGGCGAAAAATTACAGATAGAGGCGCTTGCGTCTTCGGTTATGAACCACTGCCTTCGGGCACGCTGATCATGAGTTTCAAACTCACGATCGGAAAAATTTCTGTGCTTCGCGTACCTGCGTATCACAACGAAGCAATCGTTTCTTTCACACCGCTCGACGGCCTAGATTCTGCTTTTCTGAAGTACATGCTGCCTACAGTCGCCAAAACTGGGGCATCGAAAGATGCACTGATGGGCGCAACGCTGAACACTGAATCTCTATCCAATTTGGTTATTGCTTTGCCCCCTCAGAGCGAACAATCCCGCATCGTCGCCCGCGTCGAAGAACTCATGCGCCTGTGCGATGCGCTGGAGGCCAAGGGCCAGCTGGAAGCCACCCAGCACGCGCAGTTGGTCGGCACGCTGCTGGGCAGCCTGACCGCCAGCGCCATGCCCGAAGAGCTGGCCGAGCACTGGCAGCGCGTGGCCGAGCACTTTGACCTGCTGCTCGACCGCCCCGAAGCCATCGATGCACTGGAGCAAACCCTGCTGCAACTGGCCGTGCGCGGCCTGCTCGTGCCCCAAGACCCCCAGGATGAACCCGCCAGCGCCCTGCTGACCCGCATCCGCGCCGAAAAAGACCGGCTAATCGCGCAGGGCAAGATCAAGCGGGACAAGCCACTGCCGGCGATTGCCGACGAGGAAAAGCCGTTTGAATTGCCGGTGGGGTGGGAGTGGGTGCGGGTTGGAAGCATTGGGATAACCCAGACTGGCGGCACGCCTGCATCAAATAAGCCGGAATACTTTGATGGAGACTTTCCATTCATCGGGCCTGGACAGATAACGCCAACCGGCGCAATTCTTCCGCCTGAAAAGTTCATCTCTGAACTTGGCTGCTCCGAGTCTGCTGTTGCCGAGCCGGGTGACATCCTCATGGTGTGTATAGGCGGGTCGATTGGTAAATGTGCAGCAACACCTTTTGCTGTGGCATTCAACCAGCAGATCAACTCGATTCATCCGCTATCGGTATCCAGTGAATTCATTCTTGCGGCAATGACGGCAACTGATTTTGTTTCGGCAGTTGTACGCACGGCCACTGGCTCAGCTACACCAATCATCAGTAAGGGCAAATGGGATTTGCTTTTGTTGCCCCTCCCACCCCTCCCCGAACAATCTCGCATCGTCGCCCGCGTCACCGCGCTGCGCCAGCTGTGCGCCGACCTGCGCCAGCGCCTGGCCGAGCGCCAATCGGTACAGTCCCGCCTGGCCGAGGCCCTGGTCGCGCAGGCCGCAGGATGAGGGCTTTGACCCGCCTCAATCACTCCTGTATTGATAGCTGGTACCGCACGTATCCATTGGCCTGGAGTCACTTTTGACCATTAACCCTCGGGAGGCAACATGCTGACCTCGTTCCACCTGCGCCACTTCAAGAGCTTCCAGCAGGAGGCTGTGCTGCCGCTGGCCTCGCTCACGGTGCTGATTGGCGCCAATGCCGCCGGCAAAAGCAACGCCCTGGAGGGGCTGCGGCTGCTGTCCTGGCTGGCGCAGGGCAACAAGCTGGGCGCCATCCAGCACGCCGTGAACCAGGCGGACAAGGTGGTGCGCGGCCGGGTGAGCGATATTTTCAGACAGGGCGAAACCCGGTTTGGCCTGGGTTGCACCATGGACGACCTTCCGGGCGCCAGCCGGCTGGACATGGAGCTGGAGTTGCGCCTGGACGATTTGCACATCGTGGCCGAGCGCATGGGGGATGACGTGGGGGCTGGCGACAGCGTCCCGCTGTACATGCTGGACCAAGCCTCCCAGGGGCGCAGCACCGAGGCGGGGATCGCCTACAACAACTTTGCCAAAGGCGGGAATAAGCCCCGGATTCCCGTCAGCGACCAGATGGCGGTTTTCGCCCAGTTGGACAGCCCGGCGAGCTTTCACGCCAACCACAAAAAGGCGCAGCAGACGATTCCCAACATCTGCAGGCATTACCAAGACGTGCTCTCGAACGTGCTGTTTCTGGACCCCGTGCCCGCCAAGATGCGCAGCTTCAGCTTTCTGGCCGACAAACGGCTGGGGGGCGACGGGGCGAATCTTTCCAGCGTGTTGTTCCGGCTGTGGCAAGGGGCGCCAGAAGACACATCCGCCCAAGACCAACGCGCAGACCTGCTGTCGTTTATCCAAAGCCTGCCCGAGCAAGACATTCAGGGCCTGTCGTTTCTGGAAGGCCCCCGCAGCGATGTCATGGTGCAGCTGATCGAGAGCTTTGGCGGCGTTCCGCGCGCGTACGAGGCCGCCCTGCTTTCCGACGGAACCTTGCGCGTGCTGGCCATCGCGGCGGCCATGCTGTCGGCGCAGCAGGGTAGCCTGGTGGTGATCGAAGAGGTGGACAACGGCGTTCACCCCAGCCGGGCCCGCCATTTGCTGGAGCGCATTCAGGCCGTGGCGGAACGCCGGCAGTTACGGGTGTTGTTGTCCACGCACAACCCGGCCATGCTGGACGCCCTGCCCGACAAGGCGGTGCCCGACGTGGTCTTTTGCTACCGCGACCCTGCTGTGGGCGACAGCCGCCTGATCCGCCTGGGCAGCATGCCCGATGCCCCCGAACTGCTCATCCAGGACAGCCTGGGCCATTTGATGACCACGGGCGCCCTGGAGCGCTTCGTCAAAACCCACGAAGGCCCAGCAGCGCGCAAGCAAAAAGCCCAGGCATGGCTGGCCTCCCTGCGCGCCAGCACCAAGATGGAGACGCCATGAGCGCCATCGTGCTGGTGGATACCTCCATCTTGCTGAATGTGCTGAACGTCCCAGGGCGCAACCAGCAACGTTCGAGGGTTCTGGACCAATTCGATGCACACATTGAGGCCGAAGACCACCTGTTTATCCCCATGGCCGCCATCATTGAAACCGGTAACCACATTGCGCATGTGAGCGACGGCCGGCTGCGCCGGCAAGCCGCCGAGCGTTTTGTCGAACAGATCCGTGCCGCCTTGGAGGGTGAGGCCCCCTGGAAACCCTTGAACCTGCCAAGCCACCATGATTTGTCCGCCTGGCTTCTGGATTTCCCGGAAAGCGCCATGCGGCAAGTCGGAATGGGCGATTTGTCCATCCAAAAAGAATGGGCGGCGCTGTGCACCAAACACCCGCTGACACGGGTGGCGATCTGGAGCGCAGATGCCGACCTGCAGGGTTTTGACCGGGCCACGCCTTGAGCCCAAGGCACTCGCGCCAGGGCACACCCGGAGCGAATCCAGACCGTCTCCAGCGCCATGCGCTTCAGCCCCCAGCAAAGCCGGCGCATCCCCAACCTGGTAGCGGCGCAGGTCCATGCGCTCAGCGGCCCAGGGCGTAGAACTCGGCGTTGGGGCGCATGCTCGCCACGTTGGCCAGGCGGTTGGAGAGGCCAAAGAAGGCGGTGATGCCGGCGATGTCCCAGATTTCTTCCTCGCCGAAGCCGTGGGCCTTGAGGGCGTCGAAATCGGCCTCGCCCACGGTCTGGGCGGACTGGGAGACTTTCATCGCGAAGTCCAGCATGGCTTTCTGGCGCTCGGTGATGTCGGCCTTGCGGTAGTTGGTGGCGACCTGGTCGGCGATCAGCGGGTTCTTGGCGCGGATGCGCAGGATGGCGCCGTGGGCCACCACGCAGTACTGGCACTGGTTGGCGCCGCTGGTGGCGACGACGATCATCTCGCGCTCGGCCTTGGTGAGGGTGCCGGGCTTGTCCATCAGCGCATCGTGGTAGGCGAAGAAGGCGCGGAATTCGTCGGGCCGGTGGGCCAGGGCCAGGAAGACGTTGGGGATGAAGCCGGACTTTTCCTGCACGGCCAGGATGCGCGCGCGGATGTCTTCGGGCATGTCCTGGAGTTCTGGCACGGGAAAGCGGCTCACGGGGGCCTGGGGGGTGGTCGTCATTGCGAGGTCCTTTGCGGGGGAAAGCCCATGGGGCGGGGTGAATTGGGTAGGGGAGGAATCGGCACTCAGCGGTTGACGTCCACGACGATGCGACCCCGGACCTCGCCGGCCAGCAGGCGGTGGGCCAGGGGAATGGCCTCGGCCAGGCCGATGTCGCCCGGGCCGTCGTCGCCGCAGATCTGGGCCAGCTTGGCGGGCGAGAGGTCGCTGGCCAGGCGCTGCCAGGCCTGCAGCCGGTCGGGGCGCGGGCACATCACGCTGTCGATGCCGACCAGGGTGACGCCGCGCAGGATGAAAGGCGCCACGGAGGCCGGAAAAGCCATGCCGCCGGCCAGGCCGCAGGCGGTGACCACGCCCCGGTAGCGGGTGGTGGCGCAGACATTGGCCAGCACGTGGCTGCCCACGACATCGACGGCGCCGGCCCAGCGCTCCTTGCCCAGGGGCTTGCCGGGCGTGGCGAACTGGGCGCGGTCCAGCACCTCGGCGGCGCCCAGGCGCTGCAGGTAATCGGCCTCTTGCGGCCGGCCCGTGACGGCCACCACCCGGTAGCCGGCATCGGCCAGAAGGGCCACGGCCACGCTGCCCACGCCCCCGGCGGCGCCGGTGACGAGGACCTCGCCATCGCCAGGCTTCAGGCCCTGCCGCTGCAGCGCCAGCACGCACAGCATGGCGGTGTAGCCGGCGGTGCCAATGGCCATGGCCTGCCGTGGCGTGAAGGCGGGCGGCAGCGGAATCAGCCAGTCCCCCCGCAGGCGTGCCCGCTGCGCCAGGCCGCCCCAATGCCCCTCGCCCACGCCCCAGCCGTTGAGCAGCACGGCATCGCCAGGGCGGTGGTCGGGGTGGCTGCTGTGCTCGACGGTGCCCACCAGGTCAATGCCGGGCACCATGGGGAACTTGCGCACCACGGGCCCCTGGCCGGTGATGGCGAGGGCGTCCTTGTAGTTGAGCGTGGAGTGGCTGACGCGCACCGTCACGTCGCCCTCGGGCAACTGGGCGTCGTCCACGGGGCGCACGGCGGCGCGGTAGCCGTCGGCATCTTTGTCGATCAGAAGGGCTTGGAACATGGGATCTCCTGGTGATGGTTCAGACTTGTCGTCCATATTTCCCCCGCACGCTGGCGAAGAAGAAATCCGAAAAAAGATCCAGCGGGGTGGGGCTTTGTTCGGTGGGGAGCGATCATCCTTGAAATCGGAAGCCCTGTGCGGAACCGGAAGGTCTGCCGGTAAGCCAAGGCGTGATTGTTTGCTCAGGACAAAAAGTACCCGCCAAATTTCCTGCTTTATTCACCCCAGGTAAATCTCGATAATTCCCCAGGCTTGGCGCCCTGCCCTGGTGGGTGGAATGGCGCCGTTGTGTTGTGCTGTGTCCCGCCCCTCGCGGCGGTGAGGTTGTGTCCGATGTCCCTTTCGCTTGAACGCCCTGCCCTGCCGCCCCCCGGCCTGCGCCAGATCCTGGCGGACTTTGGCCCGAGTTACGCGGCCAATGGCCTGATTGCCTTCATCTTTGCGGCGACCGGGCCGCTGGCCATCATCCTGTCGGTGGGGGTGCGCGGCGGGCTGTCGCCGGCCGAGCTGGCGTCCTGGGTGTTTGGCTCGTTTTTCATGAACGGCCTGGTCACGCTGGTGATGACCTTGCGCTACCGCACGCCGCTGGGTTTTGCCTGGACGATTCCGGGCACGGTGCTGGTCGGGCCGGCGTTGCAGCACCTGAGCTTTCCCGAGGTGATTGGCGCCTTTTATGCCACCAGCGCCCTGGTGCTGGTGATGGGCGCCAGTGGCTGGGTCAAGCGGATCATGGCGCTGCTGCCCATGCCCATCGTGATGGGCATGGTGGCCGGGGTGTTCCTGCGCTTTGGCTTGGACCTGGTGCGGGCGCTGCACAGCAACCTGGCGATTGCCGCGCCCATGGTGGTGACCTTCGTGGCGCTGTCGGCCAGCCCCGGGCTGGCCAAGCGCCTGCCGCCGCTGATTGGCGCGCTGCTGGTGGGCGCCGTGGCGGTGGCCCTGGGCGGGCAGATGAACCCCGCGCTGCTGGGCAGCCTGAGCTTTGCGCAGCCCGTGGTGCAGGCGCCGGCCTGGTCGGTGGCGGCGCTGGTGGAGCTGGTGGTGCCGCTGGCCATCACCGTGCTGGTGGTGCAGAACGGCCAGGGCGTGGCCGTGCTCAAAGCCGCCCAGCACGAGCCCCCGGTGAACGCGATTGCCGTCGCCTGCGGCCTGGGCTCGCTGCTGAGCGCGGCGGTGGGCTCGGTCAGCACCTGCCTGACCGGCCCCAGCAACGCGCTGATGACTTCGTCCGGCACCCGCGAGCGCCAGTACACCGCCGCGCTGACCTTTGCCGCACTGGCGCTGCTGTTCGGCCTGATGGCGCCCACCTTCACCGGCCTGATGCTGGCCACGCCCAAGGAATTCATCATGGTGCTGGGCGGCCTGGCCATGCTGCGCGTGCTGCAAGGGGCGTTCGTGGCCTCGTTTGGCGGCGGGCGCTTCACGCTGGGGGCGCTGGTGAGCCTGCTGGTCACCGTGGCGGACCTGGGCATCTGGAACATCGGCGCCGCGTTCTGGGGCCTGGTGGCGGGTTTTGCGGTGTCGTGGCTGATGGAAAAGGCCGATTTCAAGGCGCTGGCCGGCAAGGCCTGAGGCCGCCCCGCTCAGCCGCCAGCGGCTGGCGGCGCCCTGCCCGGCCCGTCCGGGCGGGCGAACAGCGCCAGCAGCCAGTCGATGAACACCCGCACCCGCGCGGGCAGTTGCCGGTTGGGCGGGTACAGCACGCTCAGCGGCAAGGGCGGCGGCCGCAGGGCGGGCAGCACTTCGCACAAGCTGCCCGCCGCCAGCAGCGGGGCCGCGAAGGCATAGGGCGTCTGGATCAGGCCAAAGCCCGCCAGGCAGGCACTGATGTAGCTGTCGCCGTTGTTCACGGCCATGCGGGACGGCAGCTTGCGGGTCAGCAGCCGGCCCTCCACCACGAACTCCAGCGGCACCGGCCGGCCGCTGGCCGCCGAGATGTAGTCCACCACGCTGTGGGCGGCCAGCGCATCGAGCGTGCGGGGCACGCCCTGGCGGGCCAGGTAATCGGGGCTGGCGCAGGTCACTTGCGGCAGGTGGGCCAGGCTGCGGGCCACCAGGGGCACGTCGCGCAGGTCGCCCGCGCGCAGCACGCAGTCCACCCCCTCGCGCACCAGGTCGATGGGCCGGTCGGTCACGCTGACCTCCAGGCGGATCTGCGGGTAGCGCGCTGCAAAGTCCGGCAAGGCCGGCGCCAGCACGTTGCGGAACATGGCAGCGGACAGGTCCAGCCGAATCCGCCCTTCCGGCGCCCGCGCCGCTTGGGTGAACTGCGCATCGGCCTCGTCCAGGTCGGCCAGGATGGCCACGCAGCGCTCGTAATACGCCGCCCCCTCCATTGTGGGCGTGACCTGCCGAGTGGTGCGCGCCAGCAGTCGCACGCCCAGGTGGCGCTCCAGCTGCTGAATGCTCTGCGTGGCAGCAGCCCGGTTCATGCCCAGCTGCTCCGCCGCCCGGCTGAAACTCCCCAGGTCCACGATGCGGGTGAACAGGCGCAGGGCACGGAGGTGGTCGATCATGGGGAAACGCCTTTCCTCACCACGGCAGCATCTCCCCGCTGTAGGCATAGAAGCTGCCCGTGGCCTCGGGCGGCAGGCTGTCGAGCACGCGCAGCAGGTCGGCGGCGACGTCTGCTGCGGGGCGGCCGATTTCTGCGCCGTTGAAGGGGGCGGACAGGGCCGAGTCCACGGTGCCAGGGTGCAGCGCGACCAAGGTGGCTTGGGGGTGGGTGCGGGCGACTTCGATGGCGGCGGTTTTGAGTAGCATGTTCAGCGCGGCCTTGGAGGCGCGGTAGCTGTACCAGCCGCCCAGGCGGTTGTCGCCAATGCTGCCGACCTTGGCCGAGAGCACGGCCAGCAGGCTGCGCTCCGTGCGGGCCAGCAGCGGCGCAAAGTGCGCCAGCACCAGCGCGGGGCCAAAGGTGTTGGCGCGGAAGGTGGCTTCCAGCTGCGCGTAGTTCAGCTGCGCCAGGCGTTTTTCGGGCAAAAACTGCGGCGTGTGCAGCACCCCGGCGGCGTTGACGACCAGGTGAAACGGCCCTTGCGCGCGCAGTTGCGCTGCCGCGCGGGCCACGCTGGCTTCGTCATCAAAGTCGATGGCCGGGTCGCTGCGGCGGCCCAGGCCCAGGGCCAGGGCGCAGCGCGGGTCGGCCTGCAGCTGCTGCAGCAGGGCCGCACCAATGGCGCCAGAGCTGCCAATGACCAGGGCGCGGTAGCCGTCGGGAAGGGAGTGCATGGCGGGGGCTCCAGACAGGAAAGGGGTCACAAGGTATCGAGGCGCGCGCGCAGGTCGGCGGCGTGATCGCGCAGGGCTTGCAGGGTGGCGGGGTCCATTTTTTGCAGATTGCGATAGACCATGCCCAGGCGGAAGTTTTGGCCCAACGTGGCTTCGTTGCGGGCAAAAAAGTCCCAGTACAGCGCGTTGTACGGACAGGCTTTGGGGCCGGTGCGCTGCTTTTTGTCGTAGGCGCAGCCCTTGCAGGGGTCGCCCATGCGGTCCAGGTAGGCGGCGCTGCTGACATAGGGCTTGGTGGCCAGCAGGCCACCGTCGGCAAACTGGCTCATGCCCAGGGTGTTGGGCAATTCCACCCATTCGAAGGCGTCGGCATAGACGCCCAGGTACCAGCGGTGGACCTCGGCCGGATCCAGGCCAGCCAACAGCGCAAAGTTGCCAATCACCATCAGCCGCTGGATGTGGTGGGCGTAGGCGTTGGCCAGCGAGTTGCCGATCGCGTCCTGCAGGCAGCGCATGCGGGTGTCGCCGGTCCAGAACCAGGCGGGCAGCGGGGCCTGGTGACCCAGGGCGTTGCGCTCGTCATAACCAGGCATGTGCGCCCAGTAGATGCCGCGCACGTACTCGCGCCAGCCCAGGATTTGGCGGATGAAGCCTTCCACAGCCGCCAGCGGCGCGTGGCCAGACCGGTAGGCCGCCTCGGCGCGCCGCACCACTTCTTGTGGGGACAGCATCTTGGTGTTGAGCGGGAACGACAGCAGCGAATGGAACAGGCGCGGGCTGTTCACGCTGATGGCGTCCTCAAAGTCGCCAAAGTGCGGAAGGATGTGCGCGATGAAGGCGTCCAGCTGCGCCAGCGCCTCGGCCCGGTTCAAAGGCCAGCGCAGCGCGGCCGCCTGCGGGTCGCCAAAACTCTGGACGCCGGCGGCGACGATGGTCTGCCACAGCGCGGAATGGTCGTGCTGCGGGCGCGGGTCGGGCGGCGCGGCGGGGTGGCCGGGCCAGGGCTTGCGGTTGTCGTGGTCAAAGTTCCACTGCCCGCCTTCGGGCTGGCCCTCGGCGTCGAGCAGCACGCCGTGGCGCTGGCGCATCTGGCGGTAGAAATGCTCCATCAGCCACTGCTTGCGGCCCTGGAAGATCTGGGCCATGTCGCCACGCGCCGTGTAGAAATGGGCGCTGTCCACCATCGTCACCTGCACGCCCGGGGGGCGGAAGGCGGCCAGTTCAGCATCTAGCCGGTATTCGTCCGGCGCCTGGTATTCCAGCGCCGTGGCGCCGTAGTGCGCCAGCAGCGCGGCCAGGTTGCCCACGATGGACTGGCGGTTGCTGGGGTCGTCAATGGCGACGTAGCGCACGCGGTGGCCGGCCTCGCGCAGCTGGCGGGCCAGGTCGCGCATCGCGGCAAAGATGGCCAGGATTTTTTGCGCGTGGTGCAGGACGTAGTCGGTTTCTTGCCGCACCTCCATCAGCACATAGACCACCGCGGGGTCCACCTGCGCGAACCAGGGGTGCCGCGGGTTGAGCTGGTCGCCCAAGACCAGGCGCAGCGTGTGGGCGGGTGCCGCAGAGGCCACGGCGCTCATGCCGTGCCCCACAGGCGGCGGTAGGCCCCGTGAGGGTCGTGGTCCTGGGTCTGCTTTTGCGGATTGAAGCGGCGCCCGCCCCGGGGGTCGGTGCCGCGGCCGGCCACATACAGCCAGTTGCCCTGGTTGCTATAGGGGTCGTAGTCCAGCAATTGCGCTTCGAACCAGGCGGCACCCGCGCGCCAGTCGCCGCGCACGTCGTGCAGCAGGTAGCTGGCCACCACCTGGCGCA
>CAYZPX010000084.1:0-11627 GCA_964480105.1 uncultured Burkholderiaceae bacterium
GAAGCAGAACAACGACGGCATCCTGTACCTGTTCAAGAAGAACAAGGTCAGCTTTTTCCATGGCCGTGGCTCCTTCGTCAAAGCCGTCGAAGGCGGCTACGAGATCCAGGTGGCCGGCACCACCGAAGAGACCTTGGTTGGCAAGCAGATCATCCTCGCCACGGGTTCTAACGCCCGTGCGCTGCCAGGTGTGCCCTTCGACGAAGAATTGGTGCTGTCCAACGACGGCGCGCTGCGCATCGGCGCCACGCCCAAGAAGCTGGCCCTGATCGGCTCTGGCGTGATCGGCTTGGAAATGGGCTCGGTCTGGCGTCGCCTGGGTGCGGACGTCACCATCCTCGAAGGCCTGCCCACCTTCCTGGGCGCCGTGGACGAGCAAATCGCCAAGGAAGCCAAGAAGGCCTTCGACAAGCAGGGCCTGAAGATCGAACTGGGTGTGAAGGTTGGCGAGATCACCAAGGGCAAGGACAGCGTGTCCATCGCCTACACCAACGCCAAGGGCGAAGCCCAGACCCTTGACGCCGACAAGCTGATCGTCTCGATTGGCCGCGTGCCCAACACCATCGGCCTGAACGCCGAAGCCGTGGGCCTGCAGCTCGACGAGCGCGGCGCCATTGCCGTGGACGCTGACTGCAAGACCAACCTGCCTGGCGTCTGGGCGGTGGGTGACGTGGTCCGTGGCCCGATGCTGGCACACAAGGCCGAGGAAGAGGGCGTGGCGGTAGCTGAGCGCATTGCCGGCCAGCACGGGCATGTGAACTTCAACACCATCCCCTGGGTCATCTACACCAGCCCCGAGATCGCCTGGGTCGGCCGCACCGAGCAGCAGCTCAAGGCCGATGGCGTGGCGTACAAGGCCGGCACCTTCCCCTTCCTGGCGAATGGCCGTGCCCGCGCGTTGGGCGACACGACCGGCATGGTCAAGTTCCTGGCCGACGCCAAGACCGACGAGATCCTGGGCGTGCACATCGTGGGCCCGATGGCTTCCGAGCTGATCGCTGAGGCCGTGGTGGCGATGGAGTTCAAGGCCAGCGCCGAGGACATCGCCCGCATCTGCCACGCCCACCCCTCGCTGTCCGAGGCGACCAAGGAAGCGGCACTCGCCGTGGACAAGCGCACGCTCAACTTCTGATTGGGCATGAAAATGGCACATACCGCCCTGTTGATGCGCGGTATGTGCTATTAATTAAATAGCAATTGGAGCCTTCTCGTGAATGTCAAAGAAGCCTACGCGGCGGAACTTGCGGCCAAAGGCTTTCAAAGCGATCCTGCCCAGCTGCGGGCCATCGACGCGCTACAGCGCTGTGCCGACGACTGGGCGGCCTACAAGGCCAGCCGCTCCAACGCCCTGAAAAAGCTCATCAACCGACCACCGATTCCCCGTGGCGTGTACATGTTTGGTGGGGTGGGGCGCGGCAAGAGCTTTCTGATGGACTGCTTTTTCAACGCCGTCCCCATCCAGCGCAAGGTGCGGCTGCATTTCCATGAGTTCATGCGCGAGGTGCACCGCGAAATGGCGGGCCTCAGGGGCACCGTCAACCCGCTGGATGTGCTGGGCGCTCGCATCGCCAAGCGCTACAAGCTGATCTGTTTCGATGAATTCCATGTCGCGGACATCACCGACGCGATGATCCTGCACCGCCTGCTGCAGGCGTTGTTCGACAACGGCGTGGGCTTTGTCACCACCTCGAACTTCCACCCGGATGGGCTCTATCCCGACGGCCTGCACCGCGACCGCATCCTGCCGGCCATTGAGCTGCTCAAGCAAAAGCTGGAAGTGCTGAACGTGGACAACGGCACCGATTACCGGCGCCGCACCTTGGAGCAGGTGCGCCTTTACATTACCCCGCTGGGGCCCGAGACCGATGCCGAAATGGCCGCCACCTTCGAGCAGCTGGCGGAGGCCCACGACGAAGATCCAGTGCTGCACATCGAGGCCCGTGAACTGCGCGCCAAGCGCAGGGCAGGGGGCGTGGTGTGGTTCGATTTTCAGACCCTCTGCGGTGGCCCGCGTTCGCAAAACGACTATCTGGAAATTGCCACACAGTTCCACACGGTGATGCTCTCTGGGGTGCCGCACATGCCGGTCAACATGGCCTCGCCAGCGCGACGCTTCACCTGGCTGGTGGATGTCCTGTATGACCGGCGCGTCAAGCTGGTGGTATCGGCCGCCGTGCCGCCCGAGCAGCTCTACACCGAAGGCCCGCTATCGCACGAGTTCCCTCGGACGGTGTCGCGCCTGACAGAGATGCAGTCCGAAGAATTCCTGGCGCTGGAGCGCCGCACGGTGGACACGGGGCTGACATGAGACGGCGCTGTTGGCTCGTTGGACTTTGGATGGCAGGTATGGGGTTGATGTCCGCCTTCGCCCAGGCCCCGTGGTCGCCTGCGGAGGATGCCCGGCAACGCGCCCAGATCCAGTCCGAACGGGAGGCAGCCGCCCAGCAAAAACAGCAGGCCGAAGCCCTGTGCTACCAACGCTTTGCCGTGGAGGACTGCCTTCAGCAGGTGCGCCGCAAGCACCGCCAGCAGGAGTCGCGCCTGCGCAAGCAGGAAGTGCGCCTCAACGAGGCGCGGCGCCTTGCCCGCAATGCCGAGCGCCAAAAGGCCTTGGCGGCTTCCCAGGCCGAAGTGGCTCACCAATCCGCACCGCCAGTTCAGACCCAGTTGCGCAAATCGGCTTGCGAGGTGCCCGATTGCCAGGACGCACTGCGCGCGCGCGAGGCACAAGCCAGGGAGCGCGCCCAAGCCCAGGCGGCACAGCGCCAGGCCCATGGGGCCCAGGCCCAGCAGCGCCAGACCGCGCGCGAACGGCAAGCGGCGACAACGCGTGAGCGCCAGCGCCGGCTGGAAGCTGAGGTCGAGGCCCAACGGTCTCGCCGTGCACAAGCGCAGGCACAGTCCGCAGCCCAGGGGAAAAAGCCGGCCGCCCCCTTGCCGCAGCGGCCTCCGCCGGTGTTGCCTGCGCCCTGAACCGTGGAAGGCCTTACAGGGCATGCAGACCGGACCGTGTGGCCCCGGCCGTCCAGGCCCGATCGACTTGCCTGACGCCGTGGCGGCGGTCTTCGCTGCCAATGGACCCTTGGCCCAAATCCATGCCCGTTACCGCCCCCGTGAGGGCCAACTGCAAATGGCGCGTGCCGTGGCTGAAACCCTGGTCCAGGGAGGAAAGCTGGTTGTGGAGGCCGGCACCGGGGTGGGGAAAACCTATGCCTACCTTGTACCGGTCTTGCTCAGCGGCGAGCGTGTGCTGGTCTCGACCGCCACTAAGGCCTTGCAGGACCAGCTGTTCTACCGGGACTTGCCCGCGCTGAGGTCTGCCTTGGGAATTCCAGTGCGCATGGCCTTGCTTAAAGGCCGTACGAATTACCTGTGCCTGCACCGCCTGGCTTTTGCTGAACAAGGCCTGTCTTGGCTGGACCCTCCGCAGGCGCGTGTGCTGGACAAGGTGCGGAGCTGGGCGCAGTCCACCACCTCGGGCGATCTGAACGAATTGCCCGAATGGGAAGCTGCCTCGCCCTGGGAGCCCTTGGTCACGTCCACCCAGGAAAATTGCCTGGGAACTGCATGCCCGCGCTGGAACGATTGCCATTTTGTCCGCGCCCGACGCCAGGCGATGTCCGCAGAGCTGGTGGTGGTCAACCACCACTTGTTTTTTTCGGACCTGCTCGCTCAGGAGCCTGACGGGCTTGGGGGCTTGCCCTTGGCCCGGGTGGTGGTGCTGGACGAGGCCCATCAGCTGAACGACATTGGGGGGCAGTTTTTGGGACGCCAGTGCTCTACAGGACAGCTGCGTGCGTTGGCTCGTGACGCGCTGGCGGTAGGACAGCGCCTTGCCCCAGTCTCGGCCGATTGGGCAGGACTGGCCTTGTGTGTGGAACAGGCGGCCAAGGATGTGCGCCAGGCAATTCCTGGGGAAGGCAAACGCCTGCACTGGCGTGGCAGGGTGCCCGACGTGGCCACCCCGCAGGCTTGGTGGCAGGCCCTCCAAGGCTGTGCCCGGGCACTACACCGCCTGCACAAAGCCCTGGAGACCGTCGCAGACATGGCCCCCGACCTGCAACAACTGCAACGGCGCACCCAGGACCTTTACGCCCAGTTGGCCCTGTTTGCAGACCCCTGTCCAGACGGAAGGGTGCGCTGGTTGGAAGCCAGTGTGCAGCTGCAACTGCGGGAGTCCCCGGTGGACTTGGCCGTGGCACAGGCCTGGACCGAGCCAGGGTTAAGGGCTGGTGCTCAGGCACCAGCCACTGTGCCGCAGGCGGTCTTAGGGCATATCGGCAAGGCTTGGATTTTCACCTCGGCGACCTTGGGCGAGGGCGAGGGCCTGGAGTGGTTCGTCCACCGCGCTGGCATCGGATCGGCCCGGGTACTGCGGGTGCCGAGCCCCTTTGACTACCCGGCCCAGTCGGCGGTGCATGTGCCCGCCGACCTGCCCTTGCCCAGCGATCCAGCCCACGCAGAGGCTGTTGCCTACCGGGTGGCGCAGGCAGCACGGCGCCTCGGCGGCAAGACCCTGGTGCTGACCACCACCTTGCGCGCCATGCGGGAGATTGCCGCGCACCTGCAGCAAATCTGTGCTGCTGATGGGTTGCTGGAAGTGCTGGTCCAGTCCCAATGGCCACGCCAGCAGATGGTTGCGCGTTTCCGCGAGGGCAACCAGGGGGGGCGACCAGGCTGCATTTTGGTCGCATCCAGCACGTTTTGGGAGGGTTTTGATGTTCCGGGTGAGGCCCTGCAACTGGTGGTCATCGACAAGCTGCCGTTTCCAGCCCCGGGGGATCCCCTGGTGGCGGCCCGGGTCCAGCAGATTGTCCTTGCGGGCGGCAATCCCTTTTCCCGCTATTACCTGCCAGAAACGGCCATGGCCCTCAGACAGGGGGCAGGCCGTCTGATCCGAAGTGAAACGGACCAAGGCCTGTTGCTGATCGCAGACACTCGCTTGCGAACCAAGCCCTATGGAGAGCGCCTGTTGGCAGCACTGCCCCCAATGCGAAGGATTGGGGAGGCTGCAGCGTGGGATCAGGCTTTGGAGGCCCTCGTCACCAAAACTTCCACCACGATTTCGCCTGTGGCGCCTTGAGGCCGGAGGGTTGATGGCGGTCGGTAGTCGGGGTTGAGGCCTCGAGCACGCGCTGCGCATCGTCACGCAGTTGCGCCATGCCCAGGGCGTCGTAGGAGCCAATCAGAATCTTCAAGGCCTCAATGGAGGCAGGCGTGCCTTCGTAGTCGGCCATGGCGGTCTGCGCCCGACCGATCGCTGCCACATACGCCCCGCGATCGTAGTAAAAGCGGGCCACATGCACGTCGTACTGCGCCAGGGAGTTGACGATGTAGGTCATGCGTTGGCGCGCATCAGGGGTGTATTTGGAGTCGGGGAACCGGCTGACCAGTTCCTTGAAGGCGTCAAAGGAGTCTTTGGCAGCCCGCTGGTCGCGCTCGGACAAGTCCATTTTGACAAGCCAGGAGAACAAGCCGAGGTTGTCATTGAAATTGACCAGGCCCTTGAGGTACAGCGCGTAATCGACAGCAGGGCTGGCGGGGTGCAGTTTGATGAAACGGTCCAGCGCAGCAATTGCCTGTGCCTTTTCTCCAGCCTTGTAGTGGGCGTAGGCCTTGTCGATTTGGGCCTGCTGGGCCAGGGGGGTTCCAGCCGCGCGGCCTTCGAGTTTTTCCAGCAGCGGAACGGCCTTGTCATAGGCTCCCCCGCTCAGTTCTTCTTGCGCTTCGGAGTAGATGCGGTTGGGGCTCCAGCCAGCGGTCTTGTCTTCAGGGGCGCTGCCGCAGGCGGTCAGCAACAGGGCGACGGCAAGGGGCAAGGGGGCTCGCAGCAAGGCAGGAACTTGTGGCATGGCGGTTCAAAGGCAGTGGGAGGCCCCGTCAGCCAGGGCGCGATCGCAAACGACCATTGTAGCCAGCCCCTGCCAGGGCGATGGCCCGTGCACCGCGGCCTTTCTACAATCGGCGGATGTTTGTCCACCTGCGTCTGCACACCGAATTCTCTGTCGTTGACGGCACTGTCCGCATCGATGCCCTGGCCAAGGCCGCCCAGGCCGATCGCCAGCCTGCCCTGGCAATCACCGACTTCAACAACCTGTTTGGCGCCGTCAAGTTCTACAAGGAAACCCGTGGCAAGGGGGTCAAGCCCATTTTGGGTGCCGAAGTGCTGATGGAGCCCCTTGGGGCAGGCGCTTCCAGCCGCTTGCTTCTCTTGGTGCAAAACCACCAGGGCTACTTGAACTTGTGCGAGTTGCTGGCACGGGCCTGGACCCGCAACGCTGGGAAAACCCAGGCCCTCTGCGCCTGGGAGTGGCTGGAGGAACTCCATGGGGGAGTGATTGCCTTGTCCGGGGCGCAGTCCGGTGCGGTCGGGCAGGCCTTGCTCAAGGGGGATTCCGCTGGGGCCGATGCGATTGCCATGCGGTTGGCGCACCTGTTTTCCAACCGCTTCTACATAGAGCTGCAGCGTGCTGGACGCCAAGACGACGAGACCCATGTGGTGGCTGCCGTGCAACTGGCTGCACGGCTGGGTTTGCCCGCCGTGGCCACCCATCCTGTCCAGTTCGCCAGTCCCGACGACTATGAGGCCCACGAGGCACGGGTGTGCATCGCCGAGGGGGAAATCCTCGCCAATCCACGCCGTGTGCGCCGTTTCACCCGGGAGCAGTATTTCAAATCCAGCGCAGAGATGGCGGTCCTTTTTGCCGATCTGCCGTCTGCGCTGGCCAACACGGTGGAAATCGCTCGCCGCTGCAACCTCACTTTGACCTTGGGCAAGCCGCAATTGCCCAATTTCCCCATTCCACCTGTCAATGGCCAGGTTTTGTCGGTCGAAGACTACTTTCGCCATGTCTCGCACGAGGGCCTGGAGGAGCGCCTGGTCCACCTCTACCCCAAGCCGGAAGTGCGGGAGCAGCAGCGCCCGCGTTACGTCGAGCGCCTGGAGTTCGAGCTGGGGACGATCCTGAAAATGGGATTTCCTGGTTATTTCTTGATCGTGGGCGATTTCATTCAGTGGGCGAAGAACCATGGTTGCCCGGTGGGCCCAGGCCGGGGCTCCGGCGCGGGCTCGCTGGTGGCCTACGCCCTCAAAA
The DNA here is from genome assembly GCA_964480105.1 of uncultured Burkholderiaceae bacterium. Taxonomy (GTDB): domain Bacteria; phylum Pseudomonadota; class Gammaproteobacteria; order Burkholderiales; family Burkholderiaceae_C; genus CAYZPX01. Next base: position 7,095 of record CAYZPX010000084.1, read on the forward strand.
TCACCGACCTGGACCCGCTGCAGTACAACCTGCTGTTTGAGCGTTTTCTGAACCCCGAGCGGGTTTCCATGCCTGACTTTGACATCGATTTTTGCCAGGCCAACCGGGACCGGGTGATCGACTACGTCAAGGAGAAGTACGGCAAAGACGCGGTCAGTCAGATTGCCACCTTTGGCACCATGGCCGCCAAGGCCGCGATCCGCGATGTGGGCCGGGTGATGGACATGAGCTACACCTTCTGCGACGGCATCTCCAAACTGGTGCCTGCCAAGCCGGGGCAGAGCTACACGCTGGCCTATCCCCCAGAGCCCAAGAAGGAGGGCGACAAAAACAACTACGCCCTGGAACTGGAGCCTCAGCTGTATGAGCGTGTGCGCAATGAGGAAGACGTGCGCACCATCATCGAGATGGCCCAGAAACTGGAAGGCATGACGCGCAACATCGGCATGCACGCCGGTGGCGTTCTGATCGCGCCGGGCAAGCTGACAGATTTTTGTCCGCTGTACCAACAGCCAGGCAGCGAATCGGCGGTCAGCCAGTACGACAAAGACGATGTGGAGGCGATTGGCCTGGTCAAATTCGACTTCTTGGGCCTCGCGACATTGACCATTTTGGAAATCGCCCGCGAGTTGATTGTCAAGCGCCACCCAGGCCAAGCGCAATTCGCCTATGAAAACGTGCCGCTGGACGATCCCGCCACCTACAAGTTGTTCTCAGATGGCAAGACCGAGGCCGTATTCCAGTTCGAAAGCCGGGGCATGCAGGGCATGCTGCGGGAAGCTCGGCCGAGCCGTCTGGAAGACCTGATTGCCTTGAACGCGCTCTACCGGCCTGGTCCCATGGACCTGATTCCCAGCTTCGTGAACCGCAAGCATGGCAAGGAACCGGTGGAATACCCCCATCCACTGGTCGAGCAGGTGCTGGCTGAGACCTACGGAATCATGGTTTACCAGGAGCAGGTGATGCAGACGGCCCAGGTTCTGGGCGGCTACTCGCTGGGTGGCGCCGACATGCTGCGCCGGGCGATGGGCAAGAAGAAGGCGGAGGAGATGGCCGAGCACCGTGCCATCTTCCGGAAGGGCGCAGCTGAAAAGGGCATTGGTCAGGACAAGGCCGACGAAGTCTTTGACCTGATGGAGAAGTTCGCTGGCTACGGCTTCAACAAGTCGCATGCCGCCGCTTACTCTTTGCTGGCCTACCACACAGGCTGGCTCAAGGTGCATTACACGGCCGAGTTCTTCTGCGCGAACATGACCGTGGAAATGGACGATACGGACAAGCTCAAGGTCCTGTTCGAGGATGCCCAGAAGATGGGCCTGTCCTTCGAGCCGCCAGATGTCAATCGGGGGACCTACCGCTTCGAGCCCGTGTCCGACAAGGTGATCCGCTACGGCTTGGGCGCTGTCAAGGGCACGGGCCAGCAAGCGATTGAAGCCATTGTGGGCGCCCGAGAAGGCAAGGGCGAAGGCCCTTTCGGTGGCACTGCTGGCCCTTTCACCAGCCTCTTTGATTTCTGTGTGCGGGTGGACCGCAGTCGCCTCAACAAGCGTACGGTGGAGGCCTTGATCAAGGCCGGTGCCTTCGATTCGATCGAGGCCAACCGCGCTGCGCTGGTGGCTTCGGTGGACCGTGCCTTTGACTTCGCGGCTGCCCAAATCGCCAACCGTCACCAAGGAGGTTTGTTTGACCTGATGGGCGACGATGCCCACGGTTCAAGCACCGAGGAGCCTGCGCTGGTCGAACAGGCCCCCTGGGGCATCAAGGAGCGCTTGACCAACGAAAAAACCGCGATTGGTTTTTACCTTTCCGGCCACTTGTTCGACGAAGTCGCAGGCGAGGTCCGCCGCTTTGTCCGGACCCCGATCGACGAATTGCTCGACAGCCGCGAGCCCCAGATACTGGCGGGCATCGTGAGCGATTTTCGCGTCATCAACGGCCAACGGGGCAAACTGGCCTTGTTCCGGCTGGACGACAAGTCGGGGGTGATCGAGGCTTCGGCCGACGAGGCCTTGCTGAACAGGCACCGTAACCTGCTGAAGGACGACGAATTCGTGGTGCTCAGTGGACGCCTGCAATTGGACCACTTCAGCGGTGGTCTGCGGGTCAAGGTGCAGCAGGTGTGGGATCTGGCAGGGGCCCGTTGCCGTTTTGGCAAATACTTGGCGGTCAACGCAGGCGGTGCAGTGCCTGACCTGCGCCATTTGCTGCAGGCCTTCCCGCCGCAACTTGAAACTCTGGAAGAAGGAACGCTGGCACAGGGTTTGCGCGTTCGCATGGGGTTGTGTTGTCGCTCTCCAGAGGGCATGGCCGCCGCGGCCGAGTTGCATCTCGGTGACGACTGCTTGTTCTACCCCAGTGACGAAGCGCTGGCGGCTTGGGCGGCGCAAGTCGGCGTCGGTGCCGCCACCGTGATCTACGGTTGAACGGGGCAATCCCCAGCCCCGTAGGGGCACCAGATGACAAAAACCAGAAGCCCATCAGGCCCTTGGCCTCTCGATAGAATGAAATTTATGGCCAGTAAATCTCCAACCTCCCCCTCGGCTCCCACCGTCCCCCCCCATTCCGATGAGGGCGGCTCGGTGGTGCTCGAACGGTGCACGCAAAGGACCGAGCCTCCGCAGATGCACCAAGTGGTCATGCTCAATGACGACTACACCCCCATGGAGTTCGTCATTGTGGTGTTGCAGGAGTTTTTTGCCAAAGACCGTGAGACTGCGACCCAGATCATGCTCAAGATCCACCTGGACGGCAAAGGCGTGTGTGGCGTTTACACGCGCGACGTGGCTGCCACCAAGGTCGAGCAGGTCCTGCAGGCGGCCCACAAGGCAGGGCATCCCCTGCAATGTCTGAGCGAACCGGTTGAATAAGTCCCTTCGGTCCCCATCTACCAGCCCATTCATTTTTTTCCGCAGGCACAAAGGAGTTCTCACATGATTGCCCAGGAACTGGAAGTCAGCTTGCACATGGCCTTTGTCGAGGCCCGTCAGCAGCGCCACGAATTCATCACCGTGGAGCATCTGTTGCTTGCATTGCTCGATAACCCCAGCGCTGCCGAGGTTTTGCGCGCCTGCGCGGCCACCATCGACGACCTGCGTATCGCGCTGGTGAATTTCATCAAGGACAACACTCCCCAGGTCGCTGGTACCGACGAGGTGGACACCCAGCCCACGCTGGGGTTCCAGCGCGTGATCCAGCGCGCCATCATGCACGTGCAGTCCACGGGCAATGGCAAAAAAGAAGTGACCGGCGCCAACGTGCTCGTTGCCATCTTCGGGGAGAAGGATTCGCACGCTGTCTATTACCTGCACCAACAGGGCGTGACCCGTCTGGACGTGGTGAACTTTATTGCCCATGGCATCAAGAAGGGCGAGCCACCTGAACCTGCCAAGGCCGAAGGCAGTGCCGAGGGCGAGGAAAGCAGCGGTGGCAGCGAGCGCGGCGAGAAAGCCTCCCCCCTGGAGCAGTTCACGCAAAACCTGAACCAGGCGGCCAAGGACGGCAAGATTGATCCGCTGATCGGTCGTAACTATGAAGTTGAGCGCACCATTCAGATCCTGTGCCGCCGCCGCAAGAACAACCCGCTACTGGTCGGCGAGGCCGGCGTGGGCAAGACGGCGATTGCCGAAGGCTTGGCCTGGCGCATCACCCAGGGCGATGTGCCCGAGATCCTGGCAGAAGCCACCGTCTACTCTTTGGACATGGGCGCTCTGCTGGCAGGCACCAAGTACCGCGGCGACTTTGAACAGCGCCTCAAGGGCGTGCTCAAGTCACTGAAGGACAAGCCCCATGCCGTGCTGTTCATCGACGAAATCCACACCCTGATTGGTGCGGGCGCTGCCTCTGGCGGCACGCTGGATGCCTCCAACCTGCTCAAGCCGGCGCTGTCCAGCGGGCAGCTCAAGTGCATTGGTGCAACCACCTTCACCGAGTACCGCGGCATCTTCGAGAAGGACGCCGCGCTGTCCCGCCGCTTCCAGAAGGTGGACGTGGTCGAGCCCAGTGTGGCCGAGACCGTGGACATCCTCAAGGGCCTCAAGTCTCGCTTCGAAGAGCACCACAGCGTCAAGTACGCCGTGGCGGCGCTGCAGGCGGCGGCCGAACTGTCGGCCAAGTACATCAACGACCGCCATCTGCCCGACAAGGCCATCGACGTGATCGACGAAGCCGGTGCTGCCCAGCGCATCCTGGCGCCGTCCAAGCGCAAAAAGACCATCGGCAAGAGCGAGATTGAGGAAATCGTCGCCAAGATCGCCCGCATTCCGCCCGCGAACGTGTCCAACGACGACCGCGGCAAGCTGCAAACCCTGGAGCGCGACCTCAAGAGCGTCGTGTTCGGTCAGGACAAGGCCCTCGAAGTGCTGGCCAGTGCCGTCAAGATGGCCCGTTCTGGCCTGGGCAAGCCCGACAAGCCGATCGGATCTTTCCTCTTCAGCGGCCCCACCGGCGTTGGCAAGACCGAGGCTGCCAAGCAGCTGGCCTACATCATGGGCATCGAGCTGATCCGCTTCGACATGTCGGAGTACATGGAACGCC
>CAYZPX010000085.1:0-11614 GCA_964480105.1 uncultured Burkholderiaceae bacterium
GCCTGCATCAGGTCGGCGCTGCCCTTGTAGGGCACGTGCAGCAGCTCGATGCCCAGCTTTTGGGCGATCTGCTCCATGGTCAGGTGCGGGCTGGTCATGGTGCCGGTCGAGCCGTAACTGAGCTTGCCGGGGTTGGCCTTGGCCCAAGCCACGAAATGCGTCCAGGTCTTGAACGGCGAGTCGGCGGGCACCACCAGACCAAAGGCATAGCCCGTCACGTTGATCACATAGCTGATGTCCTTGACCGGATCCCAGCTGATCTTGGTGGTGTAGGGCAGACGGAACACGCCCAGCGGAATCTGCGCCACGGTGTGGCCATCGGGCTGCGCGGTCTGCAAGGCCTGCGCGGGCAAGGTGCCGCCAGCACCGGGCTTGTTCTCGACGACCACGGGCTGGCCCAGGATCTTGCTGGCGTTCTCGGCCAGCACGCGCATGGTGATGTCGGTGGGGCCACCGGCCGGAAAGGCCACCAGCAGCTTGATCGGCTTGCTCGGGAAGTTCTGGGCCTGGGCGCCCGTGGATGCCAGGGCGGCAGCGGCGCCCCATTGCAGTAGGTGTCGGCGTTGCATGGTGTGGATGCTCCTTGTGCTTGTAGATCGATTTAAGAGCATCCATTTTTCCACGCACCACTGCCTTTGAATCACCCCGGCGGTGTCGGTTGTCGCCCGGGCGACGGGAGAGATTGATGCAGGTCATGGGCCTGCACATCTGCATCGCAGCCCTGCCCCGCTGCGACCCAGCGCCGCGCCAAGGCCGAGACACGGCGCAGCAGCCAGGGCCAGGCCCAGGTCCAGCCAATCACCTCGCCTGGATCGCTGACCAAGCCACAGCGGTACTGGCGCTCATGCGCGTTCCAGCGTAGTGCCACGCAGGCGCCGTGGCGGCGGCGCGACACCACCATCCCCAAAGGACAAGGCTCGGCCAGGCAGCACAGGCCGCAACCATTGCAAGGCGAGCCCACTGGCGGTTTGGCCGGGGCAGCAGGCTGGAGCCAGGCGATGGGGGAGGTTGCGGAGTCGGGCATGGCGCGAGGGGCTGCCATCGTAACGGGCGGACCCAATACCCGGCCAGGAGCGCCAAATCCTTCAGCTACAGTTGGCGCATGAGCGTTGCCTATAGCCATTCCACCATCCAGTGCTTGACGGTGATCGCCCAGCACCACGGCATCCAGGCGCTGCCGGAGCGTCTGATCCACGAGTACGCCCTGCCCGCCGCCGAACCCGACAATGCCTTGCTGCGCCGCATTGCTGGCGACCTGGGCCTGAAGGCCGAGGCGGTGCAAAGCGATTGGGCGTCACTGAGCCAGCTGCAGGGTGTTTTCCCCTTGATTGCCCGCCGGCACGACGGCCATTCGATGATCGTGGCTGGCATTGAACGCGACCCCAGCGATCCACAGCGCCTGCAGGTGGCGGTGCTAGACCCCTTGCAAAAACCCAGCCAGGTCCGGCGCCTGGACGAAGCGGCCTTTGCCGCCGAGTGGTCCGGCACCCTGGTCCTGCTCAAGCGCCAGTACCAATGGACCGATGCGGACCAGCCCTTTGGCCTGCGGTGGTTCATTCCGGAGATCCTGCGCCAACGCCGGGCCTTCCGCGACATCGCCATCGCGGCGGTGATGCTGCAGTTCCTGGGCCTGGGCATGCCGATTTTTTCGCAGCTGATCATCGACAAGGTGCTGGTCCACCAGAGCTACGCCACGCTCACGGTGCTGACGGTGGCCATCGTGGGGGTGCTGCTGTTCGAGGCCGCGTTCAGCTACCTACGGCAGTACCTGCTGCTGCACGCCACCAACGTGATCGACATGCGGCTGTCCAAGCGCACCTTCAGCCATTTGCTGTCGCTGCCCATCGATTACTTCGAGAGCCACACCACCGGGGTGATTGCGCGGCACATGCAGCAGGTGCAGGCCATCCGGGGGTTTCTGACCGGGCGGCTGTTTTTCACCGCCATCGACGCGCTGGGGCTGATCCTGTTCATTCCGCTGCTGGCCTCGTACAGCGTCAAGCTGGCGGTGGTGGTGTTTGGGTTCTCGGTGCTGATGGCGCTGGTCGTGTTGCTGCTGATCCGCCCGTTCAACCGCCGCCTGCAGGCGCTCTACACGGCCGAAGGCACCCGCCAAGCCATGCTGGTGGAAACCATCCACGGCATGCGCACCGTGAAATCGCTGGCCATCGAGCCCAAGCAGCGCAAGGTTTGGGACCAGCGCACCGCCACCACGGTACAAATGCACTTTGGCGTGGGCCGCATGTCGCTGGCAGCCGCCACCGTCACCCAGGTGCTGGAAAAGCTGATGATGGTCACGGTGATCGCGCTGGGTGCCATCGACGTGTTCAGCCTGCAGATGACGGTGGGCGCGCTGATCGCCTTCCAGATGCTGTCCAACCGCGTGGTCGGCCCGCTGGTGCAGATCGTGGGGCTGGTGCACGAGTACCAGGAAACCGCCCTCTCGGTAAAGATGCTGGGCGAGGTCATGAACCGCGCCCCCGAGCGCAAATCGTCGGGCGGGCTGCGCCCCCAGTTCAAGGGCCAGATCAGCCTGGATGGCGTCACCTTCCGCTACCCCGGCTCGGCCATGACCGCACTGGACCGCATCCAGATGGACATTGCGCCCGGCACCGTGGTGGGCATCGTGGGCCGCAGCGGCTCGGGCAAGACCACCTTCACCCGGCTGATCCAGGGCCTGTACCCGGTGCAGGAAGGCGTGGTGCGCTTCGATGGCGTGGACATCCGCGAAATCGACCTGGCCCACCTGCGCCGCAGCATCGGCGTGGTGCTGCAGGACAACTTCATGTTCCGTGGCACGGTGCGCGAGAACATCGCCATGGCCCGGCCCGACGCAAGTTTTGAGCTGATCGTGGCCGCCGCCCAGGCCGCCGGGGCCGACGAGTTCATCGAGCGCCTGCCTCAGGGCTACGACACGGTGTTGGAAGAAAACGCCGCCAACCTCTCTGGCGGACAACGCCAGCGCCTGGCCATTGCCCGGGCGCTGCTGCCCTCGCCGCGCATCCTGATCCTGGATGAAGCCGCCAGCGCGCTGGACCCCGAGAGCGAAGCCATCTTCATCCGCAACCTGGCCCGCATCGCGGCAGGGCGTACCGTGATCATCGTGAGCCACCGCCTGTCCACCCTGGTCAACGCCCACCAAATCTTTGTCTTTGAACGCGGCCGCCTGGCCGACGCCGGCCGCCACAGCGAACTGCTGGGCCACAGCGATACCTACACCCAGCTATGGAACCAACAAACCAGCTTCCTGTAAGCCCCCCATCGCCCTCGGCGCCCCCAGCCCCTCCCAAGGACTGGACAGTCGCCTTTCTGCCCGACGCCGAAGCCCTGGAGAAAGCCCCCCATCCCGCAGGCATGAGCGCCACGCTCTACCTGCTGGTGGCCCTGGCCATCACTGCCATCGCCTGGGCGAGCCTCTTCGAAGTGGACCAGATCGTCACGGCCAAGGGGCGCTTGGTGTCATCGCAGCCCAACATCGTGCTGCAGCCCATCGAAACTGCCCAAATCACCGCCCTGAATGTCAAAGCGGGGCAAATCGTGCAAAAAGGCCAGGTGTTGGCCGTGCTGGACCCCACCTTCATCAACGCCGACCTGGCCCAGGCGCAAGACCGGCTCAAAAGCCTGGAAGCCACCGTGCAGCGGCTGGAGCGCGAACAGGCGGGCCGAGACGCGAAACCGAATCCCAACAACGCCGACGAGTTGCTGCAAGCGCGGCTGCAAAGCGAGCGCGAAGCCAACTACCGGGCCCGCCTATTGCGGCTGGACGAAAGCATCGCCCGGGCGAAGGCCGCCATCGACACCAACGAGCACGACGTGCAAGGCTTGAGTGCCCGGGTCAAATCGCTGCGTGAGCTGGAAACCATGAACGAAAAGCTCACGGCGCAGCAGTTTCAATCCACCATGAAACTGATCGAAAGCCGCGAACGCCGCCAGGAAGTGGAGCGGGACCTGATCAGCACCCGCAGCCGGGGCATCGAACTGAAAAAGCAACTGGCCGAGGCCGAGGCGGAAAAAGCCAGCTTTGTGCGCGAGTGGCGGCAAAAGTCCACCGAAGACCTGGTCACCGCCCGCCGCGAACGCGATGCCATCGCCGAAGAGGTCAAGAAGGCCGAACGCCGCAGCCGCCTGATCGAATTGGTGGCCCCCAGCAACGCCGTGGTACTGGAAGTCGTGGCTCGCTCCACCGGATCGGTCTTGCAGGCCGCAGAGCCCCTGGTCACGCTGGTCCCCCTAGGGGAGAACCTGGAGGCGGAAATCCAAATCCCCTCGCAAGATGTGGGCTACGTCAAATTGCGAGACCCTGTTCGGCTAAAGATCGATGCCTTCCCCTTCCAGAAACATGGCCTCATCGAGGGCCATTTGCAAGCCATGGGCCAGGACGCCTTCACCAAGGACCTTGGCAACCAGCAAGCCAGCGCCCCCTATTACCTGGGCCGCGCCAGCTTGGACCAAAACGACCTTCGCAACCTCCCCCGCAATGCCCCCCTGATCCCCGGCATGACCCTGAGTGCCGAAATCGTCGTGGGAAAACGGACGGTGATGTCCTATGTGACATATCCGATCGTGCGGGGATTGACGGAGGCGGTGAGGGAGCCTTGATAAACGAGGACTGAAATAGAAATGCTGAAACAAATCGTTAAAGACTACAAATTTTTAAATGAGATTAATCACACCCAAAAAACAGGCATTGCAAGTGGAGGCTCAGCAGCGCCAAAAAGCATTATCTTTCATATCATGGAAAATAATAAACTCCAAACTAGCGTTCTCGATATAGGATTTGGCTCAGGACAACTCGGCGAACTAATCAAATCAACCCGAGAAACAAATCACTGGAATATCGATGGAATAGATGGCTGGTTACCCAACTGCGAAAACCAAACCTTATTTCAAAAAAGCATTTATAAAAACATCTGGCACGGGCTCGCGCAAGAAATACCCACAGAACAGCTATCCAAATACAATATCATTTGTCTTTTGGACGTAATAGAACACCTAAATGCTGAAACAGCAAAATGGCTACTACGAACACTACTCACACACATGGGTGAAAATTCCAGCTTATTCATCAGCACGCCTTTGTGGTTCTATCCACAAGAAAGCGAACAAACAGGGGACCTCGAAGAACATTTAATTGGTGTACCTGCCTCTTCACTCATGGCGCTACTTCCAACAATGTATTCAATCAACAATCCACTTGTTGGAGGTTTTGTTTTTCAAAAGAAAAGTCTAGAATTTATTGAATTTTTTCAACCAACGCACAACAAAAATTTTTCATTGGAGCAAGGATTAAAAATCGCATCTGCAGTAGGCCTTAAAATTCAGCCCGGGATACTATTCAAAACATCAATCGCATAAATCAATCAAGCACAAATCAATCAATTTAAAGCCACACCACAAAAAGTCTCAAAAAGTAAATCTTGATTACTATTTAAATATAGATCTTAAATATAAATTTAAATTTACAACCCAAAAATCAAAACCAAAGAGCTAAAAATGGACATCAAAGAAATAATTCTTCGACGAACCATACCAGTAATAATAAATTCTTTTAATCAGCTTTTTTATTTAGAAAATTTAATTGAGAAATTTTTGCAAGAAAAATTCTCAAACATTATTATTATCGACAACGGATCAACATACGAACCACTTAATACGTACTTAAAAAATATATCCATCACAAGAAAAGAAATTCTTGTACTTTACTACAATCAAAACAACGGGCCACGCCACTTTCACAACTCTGGACTGTACAAGATGCTAGGAAATATTCCACATCTCTACACAGATCCAGACCTTGACTTCGAAGAACTAGCCCCTGACTTCCTCACAAAATTAATAGACTTCAGCAAAAAATACAAAAAAGCAAAAGTAGGATGCGCATTAGAAATACCGACTCAAGAATTGATCAATAACAATTTACACTACAGACATATTGACGGCAATATTTATACAATCAATGAAGTAGAGGAAAAATACTGGATAGACCCAGTTGAAGAAGATGTCTTTAAGGCACCAGTTGATACCACACTTCATCTTTTTAACCCAGAATTTATCCACCTTAATACATCATTTATTGATGCAATTCGAGTTGCAAGAGATGGATTTATTCTGAGGCATAGGCCATGGTACAAGAGTGATCAGACACCAGAACCCGAGCAAAGCTACTACAGAAACCTCAGCGAAAATTTTAATAGCTGGAGGCCCAAAGATAGCATTTAAAAAAATAGGCACCCCCAATGATATACCTCTATCAAATCGCCTACTCCAAAGAAACCTTAAAAAGCATAGACCCAGGGTATTTAACATTAGACAATCTCAGCAATTTACGCCCAGATTGGTATGAATACTGGCCAATCCGCAACTTCTTACTCGAAAATGAATTAGATGACCAGAGTTTTTACGGATTTTTTTCTCCAAAATTCAAGAATAAAACCGGCTTAAATCACTCAGAAGTCATCAACTTCATTGAAAAAAAGGCACTTGCTACTGACGTCATAACCTTCTGCCCACAGCCAGATATCAGCGCTTTCTTTCTTAACGTTTTTGAAGGAGGTGAGCTTTTCGATCCAGGAAAGATTGAAGCCTGCGAAGCGTTCTTACAAACACTGGGCATACAAGTTCCCTTAAGTAGTCTTGTGATGGATTCCAGAACGACGGTGTTCTCGAACTATTTCGTGGCCCGGCCCGCGTTTTGGCGACGGTGGCTGGAGATCAATGAACGACTGTTCGCCATGTGTGAAGACCAACACCATCCGCTCCATGCTGCGCTGACCCGGCCCACCAACTACCCAAACACACAGCGCAAGGTATTCATCATGGAAGGCATGGCCTCCTTGTTGTTGACGATTGAACCCCACTGGCGCACCAAAGCAGCCAATTTCTTCCGCAGCGCTTGGTCTGGCACCATGCTATCGAATTACCGACAAGAAGCGGTGCTCAGCGATGCGCTGAAAATCGCCTTCCGTGAACAAGGCTTTCCTGAATACATGGAGGCTTTTGCCAGTTTGCGCAGCCGACTAGGCCTCAGCCCGGAATGAGCTTGAAGACATATTGGAATGGAATGGCATCCTGCACAGCCTGTTCTGGGTCAGTGCCACAGGCGTTTGCAAAAGCGCGAATGCCATCAAGCACCTGCGCCTGCTGAGGCACTGGATTCAAGGTTCGAGTGATGCCGTAGGTGACTTGCCATCCAGTTTCTTGAAAGAGTTCAAGGAGCGTGATACGGGTAAACCATCGCAGGTGTGTGCGATCCAGCAAGCCACTGTCTTCATAACGGAACTGCCCAGTCATCAAACGCCACTGTACAGCCCAATGCTGGGCATTGGGTAGACAAATCAAGACGCATCCATCGGGATCTATTCTTGCGCGAATGCAGCGCAAAACCGTCCAAGGGTCTTTCAGATGCTCCAGGCAATCCCCAAAAATCCAACAATCCGAGGGGAATAGACTATCCCATCCTTGTTCATCCAATTGATCAATATCTGCGGCAAAAGCCCAGTCACAACGAGTAGCAGCAATCGCTGCATAGTTAGGGTCAATGTCAATTCCAGTGTAGTGAACAGCAGGAATCGTCTCTTTGACTGCCAAAGCCATTTGGCCATGCATACACCCGACATCCACAACTCGTCGGGCATTTTTAGGCACCAGAGCCAACAAGTCCGTATTAATCAGTTCGTGCGCAGGTGTTTGCTTCATACGAATATTTTTAGTGTCGTTACTAAGAGTTTGCATTTCACGCTGCACCAAAGGGTGGTCGCCTAAAATGGGTTGCCATTTTTCACAGAACTGCAGATAAGTTTGATGCCATGCTAGGCCAAACCCCCCTTTACTTCCATGGGTAATGGGAATCGACCAAACGCCAATCCGCAATCCACGTCGTGAAGCATTCAGGCAAACATCAACATCGTAAAAATGAAAATCAAACTGCTCGTCAAAATTCAGACTTGCAGTCTTGAAAGCCGATTTATTAACACCCAAAAAGACTCCATCCAGGATTTCACAATCAGCAGGTGAGGCGCCAAAAACATCGACCTTGCCTTCATTGGGTTTACCATGCGCAATTGCACCACGGAGGTTCGCAGGCTGATCCCAGGTTCCTAAAGTATCGGTAAAAGCCCATGAAGGCTGCAGTGGCAAACACCGGCTGTTGCCCACCACACCAAAGAGGTCATAACAGCGACTGGCTTCCAATGCATGATCCACAATGAAAAAGTCGTCTATCCAGACATCGTCATGCACAAACAAAATCACATCCGCACTGTCAGGTGCATTCAAGCGCTGGTTGTAGATAGTGGGCAAACCCAGCATGTTTTCGAACGCAATCCAGGCTTTGATACGGCCTTCCTTGCCCATACGGAGCAAGGACTGGCCCAGAGGGGCCTCTTTCCAGAAACGGTCTGGGTCCAGGCGGGTGGCGCTGACGATTTCAATCATGGCAGTAGGGATTCAAAGCCTGCTTCCAAGTCCTGCACCAGCTGCGGGACATTGAACAGGTCGGTGTCATGCCGATGCTCGGCCAGATAGCGCTTGTAGGTTTGCACCATGCGCGGATTGCGCCCCAGTTGCACGGCCTTGCGTTCGTAGGCAGCCAGGTCGGTGGTTATCAAGTCTGGCAGGCCCACGGCGGTCAACAGGCTTCCACACATGCGGGAGATATAGCTGCGGCCCGACAGGGTCAGGATCGGCGCTCCCATCCACAGGATGTCGTTGGCCGTGGTGCCTGCGTTGTAGGGAAAGGTGTCCAGGAAGAGGTCCGGCAATTGCAAGCGGGCCATGTACTCGGTGGGCAAGGCACGGCCCGCAAAGACCAGGCGCTCCGGATCCACCCCTTGCTGGCGGGCGTAGCCTTGAAGATTGGCCTGAGCCCAGGGGTTGTCGGAGAGCATCCACAGCACGCTGTTCGGCACTTGCGCCAGGATGCGCATCCAGGCGCCAAACAACTCGGGCGTGAATTTGTAGTTGTTGTTGAACGCCGCGAAAACAAATTGGTCCTCGGGCAATCCGCATGCAACGCGCGTGAGCGGAGTACCCACCGCCCGCTGACGGTCGCTCACCTGGTAGCAGCGGGGCAGGCGCAAGGGCTTTTCGGTCAGATAGGGTTCCAGTTCGGGTGGAACCACATACGGATCGGCCACGATGTAGTCCACCGCAGGCATGCCACAAGTGCCCGGTAGGCCCAGGTAGCTGATTTGTACCGGTGCGGGGCGATGGGCCAGGATATTGGGCCGTGCTCCAGACGTCAGCCCCTGCAGATCGACCAGGATGTCAATGCCGCAAGATTCAATCAGCTGGGCGGCACTCGCATCGTCCAGGTGCCCGATCCGGTGAAGGTGGTCCAAGGCTTTGACGATGCGGGCCCGCAGCGGGGAGCCATCTTCTTTGGACCAGCAAAAACCAAACACCTCGAAACGTGCCCGGTCATGCAACTCAAACAGCTCGACGGTCAGCAGACCCACAGCGTGCATGCACAGATCGCCCGACAGGTAGCCGATCCGAATGCGCTCCCCGGGCGCACGGCGGCGTGGAGACCTTCGGGGTGCTGCGGCCTGCACCTTTTGATGGACAAATTCACGCGCAGCCAGCAGTTGCAAGGCAGGGTCATCATGGGCAGCGAGCATGCCCAAGGTGGAGGTCGCCAACAGCTGGCGGTTGATGCTGATGCCATGCACCGCTTCATAAACCGGCCACTTACACTGTTTCTGCCGGATGTGCACATAGTGGTGCAGCACGGCGGGCTGGTCTGGCTCAATGCGGAGGCTGCGCAGCATGAAGGCTTCGGCTTCGTCAAAACGCCGGGCATCCTCCAGCACGCGGGCGCTGTTGTTCAGGGCATGCAAGGCGAGGCTCTTGTCTGTGTCATCCGCAGCCCCCATGAGGGTCAGCGCTTCTTGCCACTGAACCAGGGCCTCCTCGATCCGGCCTTGGCGCTCGAACTGGTGCCCCAGGTTCAGTCGCGCCTGGTGCAACTGAGGGCGGATCTGCAAGGCTTCCTGATAGACCTTCTGGGCTTCTACAGGATCGCCAGACCCTCCCAGCAAGACACCGAGGTTGAAAAGCGCCACACACCGCAAGGGATCCTTGGGTGACTGCAGGAGCCAGGCTCTGTAAAGCGCAATCGCCTCTTGTGTACGGGCCTGCGCTACCAACGGTTCCACACGGGCAACGACGTCCTGAAGAGAGCAACTGGCAACGTGAGCGAGGGGATCAGACATAAACAGGCGAAAGCGGGCTGAATCTACTGGGCGCTGAAATCGTTCCTGACTGTAACCCTGAAAAAACGGGCCACACGCGCAAAGCGTGCAGCCCGTTGAGCATTGGACGAAATCGCTACCCAGCGCCTTCGTCGGTTGCTGGGTTCAGCTTATTTGCCTGGTTTGCCCCCATCGCTGCTGGCAAGCAGCGTGGACTGACCGGCAAGGCCTGCGCCACCGTTTTGGGACAACAGACGGTCTGCGGCCGAAGCGCCAGTGACTCCCGCCGACGGCACAAGCGTTGGTCCTTGCAGTTGGTAGTAGGCGTCCAGCTGCGCTGCAAGCCCCTGCGTCGGATGGGTCATCGATGTCGCGGGCGCCAAACCAGATGCTCCGGAACGCTGCGCGTCCTCCAGAAGCTGCTGAGGCTGGCTGATTACAGGATCGGTCGCATCCTGGCTCTGGACGTAAGTGCCCAAGGTCTCCGTCAGGTTGCTGACCGAAGCCCGCAGTTCGTCACCCAACACGGCACCCTGGCGGAACCAGACATCGACCAGGTCGCGTGTCGTGCCATCGGCTGTTTCGTAAGACGAGACCAGCCCCAGCAGGTTGCCGTTGTCCACAACATCGGATGTCTGGGCAGACAAATTCAGGGCAACGATGCCGTGGTCGGTCAGGCTGCGCAGTTCACCTGCATCGGTGCGACCGTCACGGTCGGCATCGGTCCAGACCGCCAATTCAGAGAACAGGGCATCGGCAGCGGTAATCCGGCCGTCACCGTTGTCATCCAGGGCACGCAGGGCCTGGAAGCCATCGCTGGCAGCCACGCCATCCGCCAACTGGGTACCTGAGCCGAACAGTTCACGACCATCGTTGATGGCGCCATCGCGGTTGATGTCGCGCACCAGCAAGCCGTCGGTGGGTGCAGCCCAGCCGGTTTGACGGGGCTGACCCACTGCCTGAATGTCAAAGCCCACCCCATCATCAACGCGGAGGGTTCGAACACCATCCCCGTTCAGGTCAAGGACCAACGGAGTGTTCGTGTCGCCAAAAGCACCAATTTGGCTGTTGGACATCGCTCGAATCTGACTGCTGGTGAAAGCGACTGTCTGGGACGAATCCATGTATGCGATATCGACTGTCTCTAGTGCCGCCACCTGCGCCGTCGTCAGCGCACGAATCTGCGCCGTTGTCAGGCCCTTGACCTGACCCGTCGTCAGCGCAACCACCTGGTCCGTCGTCAGCTTGGCGACCTGCGCCGTCGTCAGCGCCGCAATCTGGCTCGTGTCCAGCACCACCAGATCCGCCGTCTCCAGCGCCGCCACCTGCGCCGTCGTCAGCGCCGCAATCTGGCCCGTGCCCAGCACATCAAAGTCCGCCGTCTCCAGCGCCCGGATCTGGTCCGTCGTCAGCGCACGCACCTG
>CAYZPX010000086.1:0-11455 GCA_964480105.1 uncultured Burkholderiaceae bacterium
TTCCAGGTAGGCCCGCTGGGCATAGGCGCCCAGGCTGTCGGGGTCGGCGCTGCTGACGGGAGGTAAATCGGTAAGAGGCAGGTCGGTCATAGTGGATAAAAATGGCTCTCGCGCTTATGTGGCAAGCGGTAGCAGCTATGGTTTTTAATGATCTGGCGGGGCATCGTCTGTGAACGCATGAGCAGTGCTACCCTGCAATTCGCGCTCGATTTGCTCGATGCTGGGCAGGCTGGTTTGCAAAGCCGTGGGCAAGGATTCAAGCAACTGATATTCCGCCACGCCGATGGGTTGGGCGGTATCGCGCAGCGCATATTCAGCCACCACTTTGTTCTTGGTCTTACACAGCAGCAGACCGATCGTTGGGTTGTCTTGCTCAGCCTTCACCTGCATGTCCACTGCCGTCAGGTAGAAGCTCAACTGCCCTAAATGCTCAGGCTTGAATTTATCGGCCTTGAGTTCCACCACTACGTAGCAGCGTAGTTTGAGGTGATAGAACAATAGGTCGATAAAGAAATCGTCCCCGCCGACTTCCAAATGCACTTGCTGCCCCACAAATGCAAAGCCTGCGCCCAGTTCAAGCAGGAATTGCGTGATGTGTTTGACCAAGGCGGTTTCGATCTCCCGCTCGTCGGCTTCTTTGCCGACGTCGAGGAAATCAAACAGGTAAGGATCTTTGAGGGACTGCTGCGCAAGATCGCTGCCCGGTGCAGGAAGACGAGCGCTGAAGTTGGTAACGGCCTTGCCCGTGCGTTCCAGAAGACGGGTCTCAATGTGGATGTTGAGCACGTTGCGCGACCAGCCGTATTCGATGGCTGCTTGCGCATAGGCCAGGCGCTGCTCGGGCTGCTTCAATCTTGTCAACAGCACCAGGTTATGCCCCCAGGGCAATTGTCCAACAGCCTGTTGGACAATTTCGGCGTCTGGCCAAGCCTGGGCAAACGCGCGCATGTACATGAGGTTGGCGCGTGAAAACCCCTTCATCTCCGGGAATGCCACGCGCAAATCGTGCGCCAGCCGCTCAATCACCTTGGCCCCCCAGCCTTGTTCGGCCTGCCGCGCCAGAATGTCGCGCCCGATCTGCCAGTACAGCAGCACCAGCTCGCGGTTGACGGCCAGCGCTGCCCGCTGCTGGGCGGTGTGGATGCGGGTTTTCAATTCGGCGAGCCATTCCGCATAGCCCTGCGGCACAGGCGTCAACGAAACGGGTAGGTCATTTATCTGCGCCATGTCCGCCACGAAAAGCACTCCTGAATCAAGCTGAACGCTACTTTATTGATAGCTATTACCGCTGATATCCATTGGCCTGGAGGCCAAAAACATCAAATATCGATGTCCACGTCGTCGCCGTGCAGCTCCATCAGCGCGCGGCGGGAGGCGGCTTCGCCCTTGCCCATCAGCTGGGTGATCAGGCCCTCGGTGGCGGCAAAGTCCAGGTCGCCCAGCTGCACGGGCAGCAGGCGGCGGGTGTCGGGGTTGAGGGTGGTTTCCCAGAGCTGCTCGGCGTTCATCTCGCCCAGGCCCTTGAAGCGGCTGATGGCACATTTCTCGCGCGCGACGCCTTCCTTGGCGGCCTTATCGAGGATGGCGTTCAGCTCGCCCTCGTCCAGCGCGTACTGCTTGCTGGCGGGTTTCTTGCCCCGGGCGGGCACGTCCACGCGGAACAGCGGCGGGCGGGCCACGTAAATGTTTCCAGCCTCGATGAGCTTGGGGAAATGGCGGAAGAACAGGGTGAGCAGCAGCACCTGGATGTGCGCGCCGTCCACGTCGGCGTCGCTCAGGATGCAGACCTTGCCGTAGCGCAGGCCGGACAGGTCGGGCGCATCGTTGGGGCCGTGCGGGTCCACGCCGATGGCCACGGCAATGTCGTGGATTTCGGTGTTGGCAAACAGCCGGTCGCGCTCCACCTCCCAGGTGTTGAGCACCTTGCCGCGCAGGGGCAGCACGGCCTGGCATTCCTTATCGCGGCCCATCTTGGCGCTGCCGCCGGCGGAGTCGCCCTCGACCAGGAAGACTTCGTTGTGCGCCAGGTCGCGGCTTTCGCAGTCGGTGAGCTTGCCGGGCAGCACGGCCACGCCCGAGCCCTTGCGCTTCTCGACCTTCTGGCCGGCGCGCTGGCGGGTCTGTGCGGCCTTGATGGCCAGTTCGGCCAGTTTCTTGCCGTAGTCCACGTGCTGGTTCAGCCAGAGTTCGAGCGCCGGGCGCACGAAGCCGGAGACCAGGCGCACGGCGTCGCGCGAGTTCAGGCGCTCCTTAATCTGGCCCTGGAATTGCGGGTCCAGCACCTTGGCGGACAGCACGTAGCTGGCGCGGGCGAACACGTCCTCGGGCATGAGCTTGACGCCCTTGGGCAACAGGCTGTGGAGCTCGATGAAGCTTTTGACGGCGTTGAACAGGCCATCGCGCAAGCCGCTGTCGTGGGTGCCGCCGGCGCTGGTAGGAATCAGGTTGACGTAGCTCTCGCGCATCGGTGAACCTTCTTCGGTAAAGGCCACAGCCCAAGCGGCGCCCTCGCCCTCGGCAAAGCTGTCGTTGCCGCTGTCGGCGTAGCCCTCGCCCTCGAACAGCGGGATGACGGGCTCGGCGCTCAGCGATTGCGAGAGGTAGTCGCGTAAGCCGCCCTTGTATTGCCAGGTCTGGGTCTCGCGGGTCTTTTCCTGGGTCAGCGAGACGCTGACGCCGGGCATCAGCACGGCCTTGCTGCGCAGCAGGTGCAGCAGCTCGCCCATGGGCAACTGGCTGGACTCGAAGTAGCGCGCATCGGGCCAGACGCGCACCGTGGTGCCCAGCTTGCGCTCGCCAGCCGCCAGCGGGCGCACCTGCAGGGGCTCGACCACATCGCCACCGGCAAAGACCAGGCGGGCCAACTGGCCCTCGCGGTGGCTTTGCACCTCCAGGCGGGTGGAGAGGGCGTTGGTGACGCTCACGCCCACGCCGTGCAGGCCGCCGGAGAAGCTGTAGGCCCCGCCCTGCCCCTTGTCGAACTTACCGCCCGCGTGCAGGCGGGTGAACACCAACTCGACCACCGGGGCGTTTTCTTCGGGGTGCAGGCCAAAGGGGATGCCGCGGCCGTCGTCCTCGATGCCGACGGAGCCGTCCAGGTGCAGCGTGACCTTGATCTTCTTGCCATGGCCGGCCAGGGCCTCGTCAGCGGCGTTGTCCAGCACTTCCTGCACGATGTGCAGCGGGTTGTCGGTGCGGGTGTACATGCCGGGGCGCTGCTTGACGGGCTCCAGGCCCTTGAGCACGCGGATCGAACTTTCGGAATAGGCGGGAGGCGTTGAGGACATCGTTGAAGGGGTGGGTTTCACGGCCATGGGCGGCGATTGTAGTGGCGTGGTTTGGCAAAACTGTATGAAAAACCAGTCTTTGGATCGACAGGGCAAGCAGGCCAGATTCGCTACAGTTCAGCCCTTATGTCCCGCATTTCCCCAAGCCCTTCCGACCACCAGCTTCCCGTCTTTCAGATGCTCGCCTGCGGTGCGGCGATCGTCACGCTGTCGATGGGGGTGCGCCATGGCTTTGGCCTGTGGCTGCAACCCATGACGCAAGACCTGGGCTGGACCCGCCAGAACTTTGCCTTTGCATTGGCGGTGCAGAACTTGGCCTGGGGCGTGTTTGGCATCTTCCTGGGCATGGTGGCCGACCGCTTCGGCGCGTTCAAGGTGCTGCTGGGCGGCACGCTGCTGTATGCGCTGGGGCTGGCGGGCATGTCGCTCACGCCCAGCCCGCTGGGCTTTGCGCTCACGGCCGGGGTCTTGATTGGCGCGGCTCAGGCGGGCACCACCTACGCAGTCATCTACGGGGTGCTGGGCCGGCAAATGCCGCCAGAGCGCCGATCGTGGGCCATGGGGGTGTCAGCGGCAGCGGGCTCGTTCGGGCAGTTCCTGATGGTGCCGGTCGAAGGCTGGCTGATCGCGAACCTGGGCTGGCAGCAGGCGCTGTGGGTGCTGGGCGCGATGGTGCTGCTTATCATGCCGCTGGCGCTGGGCTTGCGGGAGAAAGACTTTCAGGGCGGCGGCACCGGCACGGTACGCGAGCAAACCGTACGGCAGGCCTTTGGCGAGGCGCTGCGTACGCCGAGCTTTCTGTTTCTGACGGCCAGTTACTTTGTCTGCGGCTTTCAGGTGGTGTTCATCGGGGTGCACATGCCCAGCTACCTCAAAGACCATGGATTGACGCCGCAAGTGGCCAGCACCTCGCTGGCGCTGATCGGGCTGTTCAATGTGGTGGGCACCTACATCGCCGGATCGCTGGGGCAGCGCATGCCCAAGCGGACCATCCTGGCCTTCATTTACGTCACCCGGGCGGTGATCACGGGCATTTTTATCTGGGCGCCGCTGTCGCCCTGGTCGGTGTACCTGTTCTCTGCGGCCATCGGCATGCTGTGGCTCTCTACGGTCCCGGTCACGAACGCCACGGTGGCGCAGATTTTTGGCGTGCAGCATTTGTCGATGCTGGGGGGCTTTGTGTTTTTCAGCCACCAGCTGGGCAGCTTTGCTGGTGTCTGGCTCGGCGGCTACTTGTACGACGCCACTGGCAGCTACAACGTGGTTTGGTACCTGTCGATGCTGCTGGGCGTGCTGGCCGGGCTGGCCTGCCTGCCCATCAAAGAATTGCCGCTGCTGCGGCCCAGCAAGGTCGCGCCCGCGTGAAGGCCTGAAAGGCAAGCCGCCATGCACCCCCCTTCTCCCCTCATCCCACACGCGCGAGGTTGGTTGCGTCCTTTGCTGGGCTGGGGCCTGGTCCTGATCGCACTGACGGCGGTTTTCAGCCTCTACACCCAGCCCGAATTCATGCGCACGCTGGCGGACCAGGTCTGGTCCTGTTTCTGAAAACGCCCCCTTTCTGGGGGCTGCGCCGTCGTTAGAATGGCCGTCTTTCCCGTTAACCCCTTGCGGACATGAGCACTTCTTCCGTCGCCCTGCGGGGCAGCATCGTCGCCCTCGTCACCCCCATGCACGAAGACGGTAGCGTGGACTACCCCACGCTGCGCAAACTGATCGACTGGCACATCGCCGAAGGCACCGACTGCATCGGCGTGGTCGGCACCACCGGTGAATCGCCCACGGTGAACGTGGAAGAGCACTGCGAGATCATCCGCGTGGCCGTCGAGCAGGCCGCCAAGCGCGTGCCCATCATGGCCGGCTGCGGCGCCAACTCCACCGCCGAAGCCATCGAGCTGGCCAAGTTCGCGAAGAAAGTCGGCGCGGACTCACAGCTGCAGGTGGTGCCCTACTACAACAAGCCCACCCAGGAAGGCCAGTACCAGCATTTCAAGGCCATTGCCGAGGCCGTGGGCGACCTGCCGACCATCCTCTACAACGTGCCCGGCCGTACCGTGGCCGACCTGCAGCACGACACCGTGCTGCGCCTGGCGCAGGTGCCCGGCATCATCGGCATCAAGGAAGCCACCGGCAACATCGAGCGCGCCCAGTGGCTGATTCGCGACGTGCCCGAAGGCTTTGGCGTGTACTCGGGCGACGACCCGACCGCCGTTGCGCTGATGCTGTGCGGCGGCCACGGCAACGTGAGCGTCACCGCCAACATCGCCCCGCGCCTGATGCACGAGCTGTGCGCCGCTGCGCTGGCGGGCAACATCCAGCGCGCCATGGAAATCCAGTTCCAGCTGATGCCCGTGCACAAAAATTTGTTTGTCGAAGCCAATCCCATCCCGTTGAAGTGGGCCATGGCGCGCATAGGCCTGTGTGGCGGAACAATGCGCCTGCCGATGACGCCGCTGAGCACCCACCTCGAAGGCACGGTGGAAGCCTCGCTGCGCGCTTCGGGCTTGCTTTGAAGTCTCTCTTATTGCCCAACCCTCCGAGGAAGTTCGCGTGAAACACACCGCACGATGGGGCCTGCTGGGCCTGAGCCTGGCACTGTCGGCCTGCGCCGCACTGGAAGGCGACAAGATCGACTACAAAAGTGCGACCAAGGCACCCACGCTGGAAGTCCCTCCCGACCTGACCCAATTGGCCAAAGACAGCCGCTATGCCGTTCCCGGCAGTGGCACCGTCTCGGCCAGCGTCTTGCAATCTACGCCACGCACTGGCATCTCGGAAAGCCAAGGCACCGGTGCGCAAAAAGTGGGGGATGTGCGCATCGAGCGCGATGGGGCACAGCGCTGGCTGGTCGTGGACCGTCCGGCGGATGCCCTTTGGGAGCCCGTGCGCCAGTTCTGGCTGGACAGCGGCTTCAACCTGAACACCGACCAGCGCCAACTGGGCCTGCTGGAAACCGACTGGGCTGAAAACCGCGCCAAGCTGCCGCAAGACATGATCCGCGCCACGCTGGGCAAGCTGTTTGACAATCTGTACTCCACCGGCGAGCGCGACAAGTTCCGCACCCGGCTGGAGCGCAGCGCCAGTGGCGGTACCGAGATCTACATCAGCCACCGCGGCATGGTCGAGGTCTATACCAGCACCGCCAAGGACAACACCATCTGGCAGCCGCGTCCCAGCGATCCGGAACTGGAAACCGAATTCCTGCGCCGCCTGATGGTCAAGCTGGGCGTGAGCCAGGAGCAGTCACAAGCCCTGGCCGCTGTGGCAGCGCAGGCGCCTACCAAGAGGGAAGCGCGTCTGGTCACCACGGGCAACACCCCCAGCCTCGAACTGGATGACGGCTTTGACCGGGCATGGCGGCGTGTGGGTCTGGCGCTGGACCGCACCGGCTTCACGGTCGAAGACCGCAACCGCAATGAAGGCCTGTTCTTTGTGCGCTATGTGGCGCCGGAGGCACAGAAAAAGGACACTGGCTTTTTCAGCAAACTGCTGGGCGGGAACGATGCCGTCAAGGCGCCTCTCAAGTACCGCATCGCCGTACGCGGGACCAGCGGCAGCAGCCAAGTTCTGGTGCTGAACGAAGCAGGCCAAGCCGAGTCGTCCGCCAATGCAGAGCGCATCTTGCGAGTGTTGGCTGAAGACTTGAAATAAAGAACCTTCAGCCGCCACTGACCCAACAAAAAACCCGCTCAGTTTTGAGCGGGTTTTTTGTGGGTGCTGACTTGCCCGAAGAACAAGCCAGCAGACCGTGCCAATGATTACTTGGCGGCGGCAGGAGCAGCAGCATCGGCAGCAGGAGCTGCTACAGGTGCGGCAGCATCAGCTGCAGGGGCGGCTGCAGGAGCAGCAGCGTCAGCAGCAGGAGCAGGTGCGGGCTCAGCAGCAGGAGCGGGAGCAGGTGCTTCCACAGGTGCGGGAGCAGGAGCCGGTGCAGCTTCTTCCTTCTTGCCGCAAGCGGCCAGGGCTGCAGCTGCGATCAGGGAGGCGATAACGATGGAGTGCTTCATGACTATTTTTCCTGGTTGGGGGGAGATGATGAAAACCACGACAACGCAACACACCGGCCGCATGCGTGACGAATTAAATCCGTTCTGTCATTTTTCAGACAGCTGGGAATTATAGAAACATTTCGTCAATAGTGATTAACACCAATCTCGATACCGTTGGTGCTTTACGACAGAAATTACCCCGCAACAGCGGCCTCCGTGGCATGCGCCCACCCAGCCTCGCACCAGGAAGCCAGCAGCTCCAACGCACCCGGACTGGCCTTGGCCAGATCGCGCGGAGCCAGCGAACGCCCATCGGCCAGGCGGCGCATCAGGGCGGCATCGCGCCCACTGGCGCGGTAGCTTTCGCCATTGATAAAGACATGGTGATCGTCATACAGCATGCGGGTGCGGCGATCCAGGGTGAGCGTGGTGCCCGCCCCCAACACCGCAACCTCGGGTGCGGGCTCAAACCAGACGTTTGATTTGGGCTCGGACAGCCACTCGCCCAGGGACCGCTCCAGCGCCAAGGGCTCATGCAGCGAACGCTCCAAAGCCTCGCGGGCAAAAGCCTGCAAGGCTTCGGGGATGGCGCCCGGCTGCTCCACGGCCGCTTGCTTGGGGTCTCGGTACAGCGTGCGCACCTCGTCGTCCTCGGCGTCTTCGGCCAGGCGCGTGAAAAGCCCCTGCACCAGGTCCGTACGGGCCGGGGCGCGAAAACCGATCGAGTAGGTCATGCACTCGCCCTCGGCAATGCCGTCGTGGGCATAGCGGGGAGGCAAATACAGCATGTCTCCCGGTTCGAGCACAAATTCCTGCTCGGGCTGGAAATGGGCCAAGATTTTCAAGGGAACGTCGTCCCGCAAGGACAAGTCTTTTTGCGGACCAATGCGCCAGCGTCGGCGACCATGGGTCTGAAGCAGAAAGACGTCGTAGCTGTCGAAATGCGGCCCCACACCGCCACCCTCGGTGGCATAGCTGACCATCAGGTCGTCCAGGCGCGCCTCTGGCACAAACCGGAACTGCTGCAAGAGCGCATGGGCCACGTCGGAGTGCAGGTCCACGCCCTGCACCAGCAAAGTCCAGTCCGAACGCTGCAACGGGGGCAAGGCCCTGCGGGCAAACGGCCCGTGCTGCATGGACCAGAGGCCCTCACGCTGCTGCACCAGACGGGATTCGACACCCTCCTGGGACGCGAGATCAAACAGTGCGGCCCGGGAAATGGGAGCCTTGGGCATTGGCAGGGCCTGGCGGACCAGCAGCGGTTTCTTTTGCCAATGGCTGCGCATGAACTGTGCAGGCGATAGGCCACCGAGCAGAGGAAGGGGATGGTGAATGTCCATGGAAACGGAGGCCCTGAGGGCAAGGTTCAAAGTGGGACAATTCTCCCCCATGGAAATCACTGAACAATGCGTGGTCGCGCTGACCTGGGTGCTCAAGGACACATTGGGCGAAGAATTGGATGTGCTGGACGATCCCGTCGAGTTTCTCGTCGGCGGAGACGATCTGCTCCGCCGCGTGGAAGAGGCCTTGCAAGGCCACTCAGCGGGGGCAACACTGGACCTGCACCTGGAGCCGGAAGATGCCTTTGGTGATTTTGACGAACAGCTGCTTTTCCTCGAACCCCGCGCCCTCTTCCCAGAAGGACTGGAGGAAGGCATGACATTTGAAGGCAGCGCCCTGCCGTCAGGCAGCAACCCCGATGCACCACGCAACGCACTCTACACCGTGGCGCAGTTGTACCCTGACCATGTGGTGCTCGACGGCAACCACCCACTGGCTGGCATTGCACTGCGACTGCACCTCAAGGTCGAAGGCGTTCGCGAAGCCACCGAAGCGGAAATTGGCAAAGGCACTGCGGGCACCGGCTTTTTCCGGATCGCCCCGCAAGATGCACAGGACCCAGGGCTTCTGCACTGAGACAGCAAAGGGCTGGCCTTGGGCACCGCCCTTTGCCTGCAGGTACGACCGCCAATCGTCAGTAACGGGAAATTTGTCCGTTGCCTTGGACCTGGACGCGGTCCCCCACGCGCAAGTCCCCAACCTGGGGCACATCGTAGGCACGCTGGCCACCGCGGTCCAGGCGCACGATGACGCGGTACATGCCACCGGATGCACTGCCCCCCTGGCGTGACTCGATCGCGTTGCCAGCCACCGCGCCACCGATGGCACCCACGGCAGTGGCGGCTGCGCGTCCGGTACCGCCGCCAATCTGGTTGCCCAGCACCCCTCCCACCACCGCGCCAATCACTGCACCCGCGCCGCTGGTTTGTCCAGCTGCGCGTCCCTGCAACCACTCGATGTGGGCCACTTGTCCGTATTCCACGGCGGCAGGCGCCACCACCTGCCCCGGGGGATAGGTGGCTGGATAGCCTCCGGCAGACGGGTAGGTGCCATAGGCAGGCGGGGGTGCATTGCGATACCCACCGCCGTAGGGACTGCCGCAAGCCGCCAGGCCGGAAAGGGCAACCACCGCTGCCGCCGTTTTCATCCAAGGTGTGCGCATCTGACTTCTCCTCTCTGCATCGGCGAATCGCCGGAAATGGGTTCAGGCGGTGCCTGTGGAACCATAGCCACCTTCACCCCGTGCGGTGGGAACGTCGAACGAGGACACCAACTGGAACTGCGCCTGCACCACAGGCACCACGACCAGCTGCGCCAGCCGCTCCATGGGTTGCAGGGTGAAGGCGGTGTCGCTGCGGTTCCAGGCGCTGACCATCAACTGCCCCTGGTAATCGCTGTCGATCAAACCCACCAGGTTGCCCAGCACGATGCCGTGCTTGTGTCCAAGGCCCGAGCGCGGAAGGATCAACGCGGCATAACCCGGGTCTTTAAGGTGGATGGCCATGCCGGTGGGGACGAGCTGCCAGGCATTGGGCTCAAGCACCAGAGGTGCGTCGATGCAAGCACGCAAGTCCAGCCCAGCGCTGCCTGGGGTGGCATAGGCAGGCAATTGGTCCGCCAGACGCGGATCCAGGATCTTCAGGTCAATTTTCACAAGGTGCTCATTTCCAACAAAAGCCTCACCATAACGTTTGAGCCAGGACGCTGGATGACGTGCGCCGTGGACAAAAAGCACTCACGCCACTTCGGGGGTGGGCAAGGGCGGCAGACGGCGAGCAATGTCTTCGACCAGGGCACGCGCCAATTCCCGCTTGGACGCGCGCGGCAATTCGCGGTGCCCGTGGGCGTCCACCAGCAGCAGCGCGTTGTCGTCCTGGCCAAAGGTGGCCGGGCCGATGTTGCCCACCAAGAGCGGCACGCCCTTGCGCTGGCGCTTGGCGGTGGCATGGGCCAGCAAGTCGTGGCTCTCTGCGGCAAAGCCCACGCAGAACAGATCGCCCGTCAGGGCATGGTCTGAGTGGGCAACGGTCGCCAGGATGTCGGGGTTCTCGACAAAGGCCAAGGTGGGGGTCTGACCCGATCCGTCCTTTTTGATCTTCTGCTCGGACTGGCTGGCTGGGCGCCAGTCCGCCACTGCCGCCGTGGCGATGAACACCGAGGCGGATTGCACTTTGCGCTGCACGGCAGCCAACATCTCTTGCGCCGATTGCACATTGACGCGACGCACCCCGCGTGGCGTGGGCAAATGCACGGGCCCGGCCACCAGCGTGACCTCGGCCCCGGCCTCGGCGGCGGCGCGGGCAATCGCAAAGCCCATCTTGCCGCTGGACAGGTTGGTGATGCCCCGCACAGGGTCGATCGCTTCAAAGGTCGGTCCAGCGGTAATCAGCACCTTGCGGCCTGCCAGGCATTTGGGCGTGAAGAAAGCGATCAAGGCCTCCAGGATTTCGGCGGGCTCCAGCATGCGGCCATCGCCCGTCTCGCCGCAGGCCTGGTCGCCATGGCCCACGCCCAGCACATGGGCACCGTCCTGCGCCACCTGGGCCAGGTTACGCTGAGTGGCGGGGTGCGCCCACATTTCACGGTTCATCGCGGGGGCCAGCAGCAGGGGAACTTTGTCGATGGGACGCGCCAGGCACAGCAGGCTCAGCAGCTCGTCGGCCCGGCCCTGGACCAGCCGGGCGACGAAGTCGGCGCTGCATGGCGCAATCAGCACCGCATCGGCTTCGCGGCTGAGGTTGATGTGCGGCATGTTGTTGGGCTCGCGCGCATCCCACTGCGAGCCGTAGACGGGCCGCCCCGACAGCGCCTGCATGGTGACGGGGGTCATGAAATGCTCGG
>CAYZPX010000087.1:0-11162 GCA_964480105.1 uncultured Burkholderiaceae bacterium
AGCTGCTGGCCACGGGCAAGACCGACCTGCTCGACAAGTTCGTCAGCATGCGCACCCGCCGTGCCTTCAAGGCCTTCCTGGCCTGGAACAAGGACGAGGGCAAGGTCGCTTTCGAGTTCGAGCAGCGCGAGTCCAAATACCCGCCGCGCAAGACCGCAGGTGCTACCAAAACCGTAGCTACTTCCGCACGTTCTACGGGCGCTGCGGCCAAAAAAGCCGCTAAACCGGCGGCCAAGAAGGCTGCGGCAAAAACGCCCCGCGCCCCGGCTGCCGGCAAGGCCCCCAGCGCTGCGCTGGCCGCCGTGATCGGCACCGAACCCGTGCCGCGCACCGAGGCCATCAAAAAGGTCTGGGACTACGTCAAGGCCCACAACCTGCAAGACCCCGCCGACAAACGCAAGATCAACGCCGATGCCAAGCTGCAGCCGGTGTTTGGCAAGCCGCAGATCGGCATGTTCGAGCTGGCGGGCATCCTGGCGCAGCATTTGGGGTAAGCCAAGACCTGTGACGTTTAACCCTTGGACAGAGCAATAAAAATGAACACAGAAACCCACCGCCAGCTTGCCAATGACATTTGGAGCATCTGCAACCTGCTGCGCGGGCCGTACAAACGCAACGAATACCGCAAAGTCATTTTGCCGCTCACCGTCTTGCGCCGTTTCGATTGCCTGCTGGCCCCCACCAAGACCCAGGCACTGGAAACTTTCAACCAATACAAAGGCAAGCCCGAAAGCATCATCCGTAGCGTGATGCAGTCGGCCACGGGTTACCCGTTCTACAACCTGTCCAAGCTGGAACTGGCCCCCTCACAAAAGGGGCGCAACTCTCTGCTGGACGACCCCAGCAACCTCGCGCCCAACCTGAACAGCTATATCAACGGCTACTCGCCCAACATTCGTGCCATTTTTGATCACTTCAAGTTCGGTGAGCAGATCAGCAAGATGGCCGAGAAGAACCTGCTGTTCCAGGTCATCCAGAAGTTCGCCACCTTCGATCTGAGCTTTTCCGGCTTGTCTGCCGACCAGGCGGCCATGCAAATGGGCTATGTGTTTGAAGAGTTGATCCGGATCGGCGCGGAACAATCCAACGAAGAAGCGGGGGAGCATTTCACGCCACGCGAAGTCATCAAACTGATGGTCAACCTGCTGCTCACGCCGGAACAAGACCTGCGCCGCAGCCACGTGGTCAAAACCATCTACGACCCGGCCTGTGGTACGGGTGGCAT
The DNA here is from genome assembly GCA_964480105.1 of uncultured Burkholderiaceae bacterium. Taxonomy (GTDB): domain Bacteria; phylum Pseudomonadota; class Gammaproteobacteria; order Burkholderiales; family Burkholderiaceae_C; genus CAYZPX01. Next base: position 1,226 of record CAYZPX010000087.1, read on the forward strand.
GCTGTCAGTGGCCGAAAAATACATCCGTGACCTGAACAGCGAGGCTAACCCTTTGCTCTACGGCCAAGACTGGAACGACGAGGCTTGGGCCGTCTGTCGCTCGGACATGCTCATCAAGGGAGAGGATGCCGACAACATTGCGCTGGGCGACACCTTCACCAAGGATGCCCATGCCCGCGACGAGCAGGGTCAGAAGCGCAGTTTCGATTACATGCTAGCCAATCCGCCCTTCGGTGTGGAGTGGAAGCAGCAACAACGCTACATCGAGCACGAGCGCGACACCCTGGGGTATCAGGGCCGTTTCGGCGCAGGCACGCCCCGCATCAACGACGGCGCGCTGCTGTTCCTTCAGCACATGATCGACAAGATGCGCCCGGCTTCAGAAGGCGGCAGCCGCATCGGCATCGTGTTCAATGGCTCGCCCTTGTTTACAGGTGATGCTGGTGGTGGCGAATCAGAGATCCGCCGCTGGATCATCGAGAACGACTGGCTCGAAGCTGTGGTCGCGCTGCCCGACCAGCTCTTCTACAACACCGGCATCAGCACCTATATCTGGGTGTTGACCAACCACAAAGAAGCGCACCGCAAGGGCAAGGTGCAACTCATCGACGCCCGCAACCACTGGGTGCAGATGGAAAAAAGCCTCGGCAACAAGCGCCGCCGCATTGGTGACCCATCCGACAAGCCCAAAGACCCTGACTACATTGGCGACATCACCGGCCTGCACGGCCAGTTTCAGGAAGGCGCCAGCCGCTGGGTGCTGTTCGATAAGGATGGCAAGGTGGTCACCGTCGCCAGTACAACCCCCACGGGTGATGCGCAGGAAGGCCTGCAGTGGAAACAACTCGTGGTCAGCAAGGTGTTCGACAACGACGACTTTGGCTACCACAAGATCACCGTCGAACGCCCCTTGCGTCTGAATTTCCACGCCACGCCAGAGCGACTGGCTCGTCTGGAGGACGAAACCGCGTTCAAAAATCTGGCCACCAGCACCAAGAAAGACGAAGCCGCGCGCCTGGCCGACATCGCCGCTGGCGAGAAGCGCCAGCAGCAAATCCGCGACCTGCTGGCCGAATTTGCCAAGCGCCACCCTGAGCAGATCAACGACCGCAAGGTGTTTCTGGATCGCCTTAAGCCCGTAGATCGTGAGCTGAACGTGCGTCTCTCTGCGCCGGAGCTCAAGGCCGTAGTCAGCGCCCTCTCGGAACGAGATGAAACTGCCGAAATCTGCCGCAACCGCGATGGTGAGGCCGAGCCGGATGCTGAACTGCGCGACACCGAAAACGTGCCGTTGAAGGAGAGCATCCAGGCCTATTTCGAGCGGGAGGTGTTGCCCCACGTGCCGGATGCATGGATCGACCACAGCAAGACCAAGATCGGCTACGAAATCCCGCTCAACCGTCACTTCTACCGCTACGAACCGCCGCGGGATCTGGCCCTGATTGAGACCGAAATCAAGGCCCTGGAGGCGGACATTGTGCGTCTGCTGGGTAAGGTGACAGCATGATGGTGCTGACATACAAACGTTTAAACGTTTACAATGGCGGGCAACAACACCCCCCACGCATCCCGTTAGATCTGCGCACCATGGGGGGTTACTTTTTTCCGGGGGCGGAAAAATGAAGTTCAACAAGCCCCCGTTCACCCACGAGCAGCAGCTCGACCAGATGATCCAGCGCGGCTTGAGCTGCACCGATCGTGCCGAAGCGCTCCACTACCTCGGGCACCTCAACTACTACCGGCTGGGCGCCTACTGGCTGCCTTTCGAGGCCGACCATGCCAGTCACGCCTTCAAGCCCGGCACACGATTCGCCGATGTTCTGAACCTGTATGTGTTCGACCGCGAATTGCGTCTGTTGGTACTGGATGCCATCGAGCGCGTCGAAGTCTCCGTACGCACGGGCTGGGCTTACACCCTGGCGCACCGCTATGGCCCGCACGCCCACTTGAATGTCAGCTTGTTCAAAAAGCCCGCCCGCAATTGGGACTACGCCCAGCAAAGCCAAAAGTTGGAAGCCGAGGCACGCAAAAGCTACGAAACCTTTTTGCAGCACCACTACCAGAAATACGACGAACCTTTACCGCCGTTGTGGGCGGTGGTCGAAATCATGACGCTGGGCCAGTTGTCCAAGTGGTATGGCAATCTGCGCCACGGCGCTGATCGCAACGCTGTGGCGCATCGCTATGACATGGACGAAACCAATCTCACGTCCTTTCTGCACCACCTCAGCGTCATCCGCAATTTCTGCGCACACCACAGCCGCCTGTGGAATCGTGAATTTACTTTCACCTTCCGTTTGCCCAGCCATCGCCCGCCCGCGCTGGTGGCCAGTCTGAACCAGCAGGACTCCAGGCGTCTGTACAACACGCTGACCGTGCTGGCTTGGCTGCTCGATAGCATCAGTCCTCAGCACCACTGGAAACAGCGCCTGAAAACTCTGTTGGCACAACACGCCATTGATCTGCAGCGCATGGGCTTCCCTGCAGGCTGGGAGCAGAGAGCGATCTGGCAGGAGAACACACCATGAACCAGGAATTCCTGCGTCCACGCCTCGTGGGCAGGCGCTTTGATGAGCACACCCTGCCGCTGGACATCCTCAAGGATTTTTCCGCGCTGGAAGAAATGCTGATCGAAGTGGCCAAGCGCCAGTACCTTGCCGCGCACCCCGACCGCCAGCGTACCCCGAAGGGCTTCACCAAGGGGCTGGAACTGCACCTGACAGCGGTGGAAGAAGGCAGCGCCATTCCAGTGATTGCCCTGGCGTTTGCCACACTGTTTCCATCGGCGGATGCTGACTACTTTGACCAAGCCAAGGATCAGATCGTCGAAGCCATCGCCGCTGTCGAACACGGGCAGCAGCCCGCCTTGCCGCCCGAGCTGCTGCGCTATTTCGACCGCTTCGGGCGTGGCCTGCACGAAGGCGAAGCCATGGAGTTTCCCCGCAGCAACGGTCAGACTGCTTCGCTGACACCGGCCACACGCGAACGCTTGCTGCGTGCCTCGCAGGCAGAAAGCTGGACCGAGGAAGTCACCCTCAAAGGTCGAATCCCAGAGGTCGATCAGGCCGATCACAGCTTTGAACTGGAACTGCGCAGCGGCACCAAGCTCAAGGCGCCATTACTTGAGGCACACCGCAAGACCATTCTCGAAGCCGCTGTCGGTTACCGAACTGGTGTCACTGTCGCCATCAAGGGCATCATTGAACGGGATCGGGCCGACCGCCCCAAGCGTTTTGAGTTGGTTGAGCACGTCACATCATTGGATCCGCTGGACATCGAAACCCGCCTTGAAGAACTGGCGCAACTGCAAGACGGGTGGCTGGATGGCAAGGGGCGTGCTCCGAACCGAGCCTCCCTCATTCGTTTGGCGCAGGCGTTCGACGAAGGTTTTAACCCAGACTTGTCCCTGCCGTATCTCTACCCCACGCCGGAAGGCGGAGTGCAGGCCGAATGGACGTTAGGTCGCTGGGAAGTTTCGTTGGAAATCACCCTGCCGACATTGAATGCTGACTATCAGGCCGTCCACACGGCCAATGGTGAAACCCGTGAACAAGCGCTGTTGCTCGCTGCGGAAGACGGTTCGGGCTGGACAGCCCTGAATGATGCACTGGCCCAGTTGCAGGAGGCCAAGGCATGACGCCCAACACCCTGCTACTGCGCCAGATTCACCCCAGTTTTATTCAAGACGGCCGCGTCACCTCGCAGGCCTTCCGACCGACGCCCAAGGACGAGTTTTTGCTGTCGGTGGATGATGGCGATCGCGTCAGCGCCGAAGCCTCTTGGCAACGTTTCACCACCAACCCTGACTGCAAATCCATCGGTGTGCAAGCCTTGTCGCAGGCGGAGTGCACCGCGCAGGAACTCAGTGTGATCGAGGACGGCAACCCTCATCCGGAGCATTGCTCGGTTGATTTCACGGCATTCGATAAAAAGACGATTGAGAAGAAATCTAAACTTCTTCGCGCTCAGGCGGAAACGCGCGGCTGGTTGTTCAGGGAGGCAGTGGCATGAAATACGCCGCTTACAACGAGTACAAACCCAGTCAAATAGAATGGCTTGGCGCTATTCCTCAACATTGGGAAATATGGAAGATTGCGCATGGCTTCCAAATGACTGGCAGTGGAACTACCCCCCCTCCGGATAACCCGGATTGGTATGAAGGTGACGTGTTTTGGGTTACCACGAGTGAGCTACGGGAAACGACAATCACTGATACCGAAAAGAAAATTAGTCAGGCTGCGCTGCAGAATTTCAGCGCACTCAAAATTTTTCCAGTAGGGGCCCTTGCTATTGCCATGTATGGTGCAACTATCGGCAGGCTGGGCATTTTCGGAGTTGAAGCAGCCACAAACCAGGCCTGCAGTGTTTTGTATGGCCAAAAAGCCTTTGATACAAAATTTGTGTTTTATTGGCTACAGGCATTTCGTGAGCAGATTATTCTTTTAGCCTCCGGCGGAGGCCAGCCGAATATCAATCAAGAAAAAGTGCGCTCCATTCGTATAGCTTGCCCATGCGTCGACGAACAACAAACCATCGCCCGCTTCCTGGATGCCAAGACCGCGCAGATCGATTTACTGGTGGAGCATAAGCGCCAGCTCATCGACAAACTCAAGGAAAAGCGGCAGGCGCTCATTGCCCGCACTGTCACCCGTGGCCTCCCCCCTGAAGCCGCCATGGCGGCGGGGCTGGAGCCGAATCCAGCGATGAAACCCTTGCCATCAGGGTGGGCAGATGAATGCCCTGCGCATTGGAAAATTTGGAAAATCTCTCACGGCTTTGGGTTGACCGGCAGCGGAACCACGCCTCCCAGTGATAACGAAGAATGGTACGAAGGGAACATTCCATGGGTTACGACTGGTGAATTGAGAGAAAGCATCATCACAGACACGAGCAAGAAAGTAAGTCGCGCCGCAATCAAAGAATTCAGTGCACTCAAAATATTCCCGGCAGGATCTCTGGCCATAGCAATGTATGGTGCAACTATCGGGCGGCTTGGAATTTTTGGCGTTGCAGCGACGACAAATCAGGCGTGCTGTGTGTTGGCAAAAGAGAGGGCTTTTGAACGCGATTTTGTTTTCTACTGGTTGCAGGCATTCCGAGATCAGATCGTGACCCTGGCAACCGGTGGTGGGCAACCAAACATTAGCCAAGAAAAAATCCGATCATTAAGAATTCCTTGTCCAAGCGTTCATGAGCAGCGAATAATTTCCAAGTATCTGCGGGAAGAGTCTGAAAAAATTGATCGGCTTGTAGATGCTGCAGAATCAGCCATTGAGCGGATAAATGAGTTCCGCCAAGCTGTCATTACATCCGCTGTCACCGGCAAGATCGACGTGCGGGAGCTGGCATGACAGCAGCGTTCAAAATCATCGATAGCTTTGATGCTTACCTCAAGGTTGTTCACGAGGAGTTTGCACGAACCAACGGCAATCGACTCTATTACCGTGGGCAAGGGAAGCGTGCAGAGGAGGGCTTTGATCTGAAGCCCTCGGTCGCGCGCTACCCGCATCTGGAGAAGCTGCCGCTGGTCGAGCGCGAGTACAAAGAGGCGGAGGTGCTGGAAACCTTCAGCAACCACCTGCTCACCTATGTGCAGCACCGGCCGCAAACCGCGTGGGAAGAATTGGCCATCGCCCAGCACCACGGGCTACCCACGCGCTTTATGGACTGGACGACCAATCCGCTGGTGGCGCTGTATTTTGCAACCCGGCAGACCGAGAAAGACAAAGACGGAGCGCCGGTGGACAGCGCGGTGTACGTGCTGATCTCCAACCCCAAACGCTATGCCGATTTGAGGCGTGGCCAGGCGACGCAAGTGAAACCGGTGGGCGATGCTGCCACAGAGTCTGCCAGCGAGCCAGAAGACGACGCCTACGCTGACTTCAGCACGGATGACAGCACACCGATCGCCGCCACAGCTGACATCACAATGCCCACCGACAGCACGGAACTGAACGCCGATGTCGGTCCGCTGGAATTGCCGACGCCGTTCAAGATCAGCGAAAACATCATCTACGACCCGCCACACGTGTCACCACGCATCCGCGCGCAAGACGGTGTGCTGCTGGCCTGTTGGCAACCGATGCAGCCGCTGGACGAGAAGGACTATCTGGAAATCGTCATCAAACAGGCGGCGCATGAAGACATCCGCCGTCGCCTGGATCAGTACGGCGTATTCGACAAACAACTTTTCCCCGACCTCGATGGCATTGCCAAGTGGCTGAAGTACCGCGCCTACGAGATCAACGGAACGATCTGAGGAATTTTGCTTATGCCTGGTCAGACCACCGAACGCGCTTTTGAATTCCATGTGGAAGACCTGCTGCTCAAGCAGGGCGGCTGGCTGCCCGGCACCAATGCCGAATGGGACAAGGCGCGGGCGCTGTTCCCGGCTCGGGTGTTCGCTTTCATCGAGGCCACCCAGCCCAAGCTGTGGGCAGAGATGGCCGCGCAGCATGGCAACAATCTGCAGGCCATGTTGATCGATGCGCTGGGCAAGGAGCTAGACATCAAGGGCAGCCTGCATGTGCTGCGCCACGGCTTCAAGTTCTACGGCAAGCTGTTCCGGTTGGCCTATTTCAAACCGGCGCATGCGCTTTCGCACGACGTGCTGGAGCTGTATGCGCAGAATCAGCTCACCGTAACGCGGCAGGTGCCTTGCCACCCCGGCGACCACTCCACCACCGACATCGTGCTGGCGGTCAACGGCCTGCCGGTGGCTACCATCGAGCTGAAAAACCCCGGCACACATCAAACCTGGCGACATGCTATCAAGCAGTACCAGACCGACCGCGACCCGCGTGCGCCGCTGTTTGACTTCAAAAAACGCGCGCTCGTGCACTTTGCCGCTGACCCGGATGAAGTGTGGATGACCACCCGGCCGGCCAAGGAAAAAACTTTCTTCCTGCCCTTCAACCGGGGCAGCCATCCGGGGCAGATTCAGTGCGGCGCAGGCAACCCGCAGCACGCCAGCGGCTACCGCAGCGGCTATTTCTGGCAGGAAACCCTGCAGCGTGACAGCTTTCTGGACATCCTTGGCCACTTCATCTTCATCGAAAAAGATGAGCAAAAGGTGGATGACGGCCGGGGTGGCAAAAAGTTGGTGACCACCGAAAAAATGGTGTTCCCGCGTTACCACCAGCTGGATGCAGTGCGGGCGCTGGTGGCAGCGGCGCGCGTGGAGAATGCCGGTCACAATTACCTGATTCAGCATTCGGCAGGCAGCGGCAAGACCAACAGCATTTCATGGCTATCGCACCGCCTGGCCAGCCTGCACAACGCGCAGGACCAGAAAGTATTCGACTGCGTGATCGTCATCACCGACCGCAAGGTGCTGGACAAGCAGTTGCAGGATGCCATTTACCAGATCGAGCACGCGCAGGGCGTGGTGAAGGCCATCGACCAGGACGCCAAACAACTGGCAGATGCCTTGATTGACGGCACCAAGATCGTCATCACCACGCTGCAGAAATTCCCCTTTGTACTGCGCGGCTTGCTGCGTGCCGCAGGCGCCGAGAATCAGGACAAGGCCAGCGACGAAGAAAAAGCGCAGGCCAAGGCTTGGCAAGAGGCCATTGCAGGGCGACGCTACGCGGTGATCGTGGACGAAGCGCATTCCAGCCAGACGGGCGAAACCGCGCGGGAACTGAAAAGCATCCTCGGTGCCAATGCTCAAAACGGGGCTCAAAACGGCAATGGCGATGACGAAGCCGATTGGGAAGACCGCCTGAACCAGATCATGGCCTCACGTGGCCAGCAAAATAACCTGAGTTTCTTTGCTTTCACCGCCACGCCCAAGGGCAAGACGCTGGAATTGTTCGGCAGGCCGGGAGCCAGTGGCCAGCCTGAAGCCTTCCACACCTATTCAATGCGGCAGGCAATTGAAGAGGGCTTCATCCTCGACGTGCTGCGCAACTACACCACGTACAGCACCTGGTTCAAGTTCGTGAAGACGGTGGAGGACGACCCGGCCATTCCAAAGAAAAAAGGCGCCAAGGCGCTGGCCAAGTTTAAGGAACTGCACCCGCACAATATCGAGCAGAAGACCGAGGTGATGGTCGAACACTTCCGCGAACACGTGCGGCACCAACTTGGCGGGCGCGGCAAGGCGATGGTGGTAACGGCCAGCCGCATACAGGCGGTACGCTACAAACTGGCCTTCGAGCGCTACATTCAGGAACAAGGCTATGCCGACATCCGTTCGCTGGTGGCGTTCAGCGGCACGGTGAAAGACCCGGATACCGGCGTTGAATACACCGAACCGGGCATGAACCCGGATGCTGTCACCGGCAAACCCATCCCGGAAAGCCAATTGCCCGAACGCTTTGGCTCCAGCGATTACCAAGTCCTGCTGGTGGCCAACAAATACCAGACCGGCTTTGACCAGCCGCTGCTGTGCGCCATGTACGTCGACAAGCGGCTGGACGGCGTACAGGCGGTGCAAACCTTGTCCCGCCTGAACCGCAAAATCGCAGGCAAGGACGAACCCTTCGTGCTGGACTTCGTCAATAAGCCGGAAGAAATCTACGCGGCCTTCAAGCCGTATTTCGACTCGACCAGCCTGCAAGAAACGGCCAACCCAGAGATGCTGCCCAGCATCAAGCACGAGCTGGACCAACTGCAGATATACCACTGGAGCGAGGTCAAAGCGTTTGCGCGCATCTTCTACCGTCAGCCAGATCGGCAGAACCCGGCCGACCACGCCCATATGCAGCGTCACTTGCAACCGGCAGTGGATCGCTTCAAGGCGATTGAGGACAACGAGGTGCGCACCACCTTCCGCGACAAACTGGGCGGCTATGTGCGGATGTATTCCTTTCTGAGCCAGATCCTGCCGTATGCCGATCCTGATCTGGAAATGCTCTACAGCTACGGACGCTTCCTGCTGCCACACCTGCCGCTGGATCGTGACAACACTGTGGTCAAGATCGGCAACGAAGTGGAGCTTCAGTACTATCGGTTACAGCGCGTTTCCAGCGGGCCGATTGAATTGAAGGTGGGTGAACCGGAAGGCGTGTACAGCCCCACTGATGTCGGCACGGGCAAAGCCAAGGAAGAAAAGGCCCCTTTGTCGGAAATCATCCAGGTGCTCAACGAGCGCTTCGGCACCACCTTCACCGATGAGGACCGCCTGTTCTTCGACCAGATCAAGGCGCGAGCCACCAGCAACAGCCAAGTGATCCAGACCGCCATGGCCAACCCGCTGGACAAGTTCCAGCTGGGGGTGCGCAAGCTGATCGAGGACTTGATGATTCAGCGAATGGCAGAGAATGACAAGATCGTCATACGGTATATGGACGACGGCGAGTTCCAGCGAACGGCGTTTCCCATTTTGGCCAAACAAATCTTCGAGGCGGTTCACGCCTCTCATGGGCATTAGCAGCACCTGGGCTGAGGGGCGACATCTCCGGGACACCCTTCGGGGTGTTCTGGCGGTGTGGCTGGTTACGATGCAGGGGCCCCCTTTCCTACTGGGGGCAACCATTCATAGGAGACTGATACACCATGTTCAACCACGTCATGCTGGGTGCCAGCAACCTCGAAAAATCCAAGCAGTTCTACGACGCCTTTCTGGGCGTGCTGGGCGCCAAGCCCGGCTTTACCGACAAAAAAGGCCGCACGTTCTGGAACCACGCGGGCAACACCTTTGGCATCACCGCGCCCATTAACGGCCAGCCGGCCAGCCACGGCAATGGCAGCACCATCGGCTTTGTGGCCCAGTCGCCCGAGCAGGTCGATGCCGCGCACGCCGCCGGCGTGGCTGCGGGTGGCGTGACCTGCGAGGACCCGCCCGGCTGGCGCGGCGAGCCCGGCGCCGGCGGCCTGTACCTGGCCTATGTGCGCGATCCCGATGGCAACAAGCTCTGCCTGCTGTTCCGCCCACCCAAGGCTGCCTGACTTCCTTCGCCCAATTTCTGACCGCCCATCCCCATGTCTG
>CAYZPX010000088.1:0-10895 GCA_964480105.1 uncultured Burkholderiaceae bacterium
TGGCCCAGGTGGCTTGGCACTGGACTTTGATCCGCCACCGCACCCGCGAGGGCTGTTTCCATGCCTTCAAGGAAAACCATTGGCTGGGGCTGACGCTGTTTCTGGGCGTGCTGGCCAGCTATACGGTGGGATAAATGCTCTCTTTTTGAGAGCTATTACCGCTTGATTTGATTGGCTTAAGGCCTGTTTTGACCATGAATGCCTGGTTGCCCTTGCTGGTTACCTTGGCCATCCAGGCCGCCGGGTCCATGGCCTTGCTGACCCTGCCTGCGATGGCGCCGGAAGTGGCCCGCGCCTTGGGTGTGTCGGCCAGCCAGGCGGGCTTGTACATCGCGTTGGCCTACGCGGCGGCGTTGTTCGCCAGCCTGGCGTCAGGGTCCGCAGTTGTGCGCTGGGGGGCGATCCGCGTCAGCCAGGGGTGCTTGTTGCTCTGTGCGGCGGGGATGGTGGTGTCCACCCTGGCCTGGCTGCCCGGGGTGGCGCTGGGGGCCGTGCTGATCGGTCTGGGCTATGGCCCCATCACCCCGGCCAGCTCGCATTTGCTGGCCCGCACCACGCGGCCGGAGCAGATGTCGCTGGTGTTCTCGGTCAAGCAGACCGGCGTGCCGCTGGGCGGCATGCTGGCCGGGGCCGTGGTGCCCGTGGCGGCGGTGGTGACGAGCTGGCGTGGGGCGCTCCTGGTCAGTGCGGTGGTCTGCCTGGCCTGTGCGCTGTGGGCCCAGTTCCTGCGCCCTGTGCTGGACGACGACCGCCGCCCCGGGCAGCCCTTGGCGCTGGGGCAACTGTCCAGGCCCCTCCGGCTGGTGTGGGCCCATCCTGCCCTGGTGACCTTGGCGTTTTGTTCCTTTGCGTTTTCGATCACCCAGGTCTCGCTCACCACTTACCTGGTCACCTATCTGCACACCACCTTTGCCTACACCCTGGTGGCGGCGGGCTTCGTGCTGTCGGTGTGCCAGCTGGGGGGCGTGGTGGGCCGCATTGCCTGGGGCTATGTGGCCGACCGTTGGCTGGGTGCGCGCGGCACGCTGATGCTGCTGGCGGCCTTGATGGCCGCGTGTGCCTTCGTCACCGCGCTGTTGTCCTCGGCACCCCCCGCGTGGGTGTTGCTGTTGCTCCTGGCGGTATTTGGCGGCAGCGCAATTGGCTGGAACGGCGTGTACCTGGCCGAGGTGGCCCGCCAGGCCCCCGCAGGCAAGGCGGGCTTGGCCACCGGTGGCACGCTGGCCTTCACCTACCTTGGCGTGGTGTTCGGCCCACCGCTGTTCGGCCTGCTGGCCGATGCCGTGGGCAGCTACCGTGCCGGTTTTGCCTTCCTGATTCTGCCCACCACGGTGGCGGGCCTAGCGCTGGCGCGCCAGTTGTGGCGGCGTGGAGGATGAGCTTGGGTCGTCACCGGACCTTGTAACAGCGCTGAAGAATCATTCAAAAGAATTCGCTTGTTTGGAAATGCCTGAGACGGCCCAATGGCGACCGGTTTTCCTGCAACTGCATCTTGGATGATTCCCTATGCCTACATATCCTGAACTCAATCTCTACATTGGCGGCCAATGGCGTTGCGCCTCAGAGACCCTGCCGGTGTTGAATCCCTCAGATGGGTCCGTGCTCGGCGCCCTGCCCATCGCGCGGCAGTCCGATCTGGACGATGCGCTGACGGCTGCAGCGCACGGTCTGAAGGTCTGGAGCCGCACCTCGCCGCGCCAGCGTGCCGAGATCATGGTGCGCGCCAGTGCGCTGCTGCGCGAGCGCAATGAAGAGGTGGCCTATGCCATCAGCTCGGAGCTGGGCAAGCCCATCCGGCAGTCCCGGCTGGAGGTGATCCGTGGCTGTGAATTCTTCGAGTGGGATGCGGGCGAGGCCCAGCGCATGTATGGCCGGGTCATTCCCAGCGAGCCCGGCATCCGCTACATGACGGTGCACCAGCCCATCGGCATGGTGGCGGCCTTCTCGCCCTGGAATTTCCCCATGAGCCAGCCGGCGCGCAAAGTCGCGGGCGCCTTGGCGGCCGGTTGCTCGGTCATCCTGAAGGCGGCCGAGGAAACGCCCGGTGGCGCCATCCACATCGCGCGCGCGTTCCACGATGCGGGCCTGCCGCCCGGTGTGCTGAACCTGGTGTTCGGCGTTCCGTCCGAGATTTCGGGTTACCTCATTCCGCAGGACCAGACGCGGATGATCGCCTTCACCGGATCGACGGTCGTGGGACGGCACCTGACGGGTCTGGCGGCGCAGCACGGCAAGCCGGTGCTGATGGAATTGGGCGGCCATGCGCCAGTGATCGTGTGCGACGACGTGGACCCGCGCCAGGCAGGCATCCTGTCAGCCACGCGCAAGCTGCGCAATTCGGGGCAGGTCTGTACCTCGCCGACGCGCTTTTTTGTCGATGAAAAAATCTTCGACCGCTTTGTCAATGCCTTCGTCGAGAAAGCCACGACGACCGTGGTGGGTCAGGGCATTGCGGAAAGCACCGACATGGGGCCGGTGGCCACGGCACGGCGGCTGGACGCATTGACCGCCTTTGCCGAAGACGCCGCCGCCAAGGGCGCCCGGACACTGACCGGTGGTCATCGCATCGGCAAGCGGGGGTACTTCTTTGCCCCCACCGTGCTGGCCGATGTGCCCGACGACGCGCGGGTCATGCACGAAGAGCCGTTCGGCCCCATGGCCATCATCAACCGTGTGTCTTCCCTGGACGAAGCCATCGAGAAAGCCAACGCGCTGCCCTATGGCCTGGCTGCCTACGGTATGACCCACAGCGCGGCCAACGTGGACCGGATGGTGGATGGCATCGAGGCGGGGAACCTCTCGATCAACACGCTGGAAGCATCGGTGGCCGAAACGCCCTTTGGCGGGGTGAAAGCCAGTGGCTTTGGCCGCGAGGGTGGTGCGGAAGGGCTGCTGCACTACACCGTGGTCAAGACCGTCTCGCACAAGATGGCGCTGTAAAAATACCAAAGCCGCCCGAGGGCGGCTTGTCTTATTTCAATCCAGCTTGAGTCTGGCTTCGCCGATCACCTTGCCCCAGAGTTGGGTTTCGCGCTGGATGTACTGGCCGAATTCGTCGGGCTTCATGTCAAACCGGTTGTAGCCCAGGGCCTTGTAACGTTCGGTCAGCTCGGGGGTGTCCAGCGTGTCCGAGACATCGGCAGCGATTTTCTCGCGCAAGGCCTTGGGCGTTCCTTTCGGCGCGAACAGGCCAAACCAGGCGTTGGCCACGAAATCCTTGGCCTGGGCAGAGCCTGTCATGCTCGACGCTGAGGGGTAATACGGCGAGGACTGGGGTGCGCCCACACCGATGAAGCGGACCTTTCCACCCTTCTCCATCGGACCCGCGCTGGCCAGGCTGCCCAGCGACCACTGCACTTCGCCGGTGGCCACCGCTGCAAAGAGCTGGGGCATTTCCTTGTAGGGAACATGCAGCATCCTGGTGCCCGTGATGGACTGCAGGCGCAAGGCGCCCAGGTGTCCCGGACTGCCCATGCCCCAGGAGCCGTAGCTCACATTGTCCGGCTTTGCGCGGGCGGCGGAAACGATGTCGTCGATGGATTTGTAGGGGCTGTCTTTCGCCACCACGATGAAAAAATCGGTCTGCAAGGTGGGGCGGATGGGCTCGAAGTCCTTGGCCGGGTCGTAGGGCAGCTTGCTGTAGAGGTGTACGTTGCTGGTCAGCATGCTGCTGTCCAGGTGGATCAGCTCATGCCCGTCCGCAGCGACGCCGCGAACCGCGTTGTAGGCCACCACCCCATTGCCGCCAGGGCGGTTGTCCACCACCACCGCCTGTCCCCATTTCTTGCTGAGATGCTCGGCGATGAGGCGCAGTGACACATCGGGGCCGCTGCCTGCCGAGGCGGCCGTCACGATGCGCACAGGCTTGCTGGGCCAGGGCTGTGCCTGGGCATGTCCACCCCAGGCGATGGCGGTCATGGCCAGCAGGCCGGCCAGGTGCCGGCGGTTGAGCGATGTCTTCATGGTTGTCTCCAGAATGAGTGAGAAGTACAGGGGGCAAAAAATGGAGCGGCTGGCTGCACGCGGTGTGCGGCCCCAGCCCTCAGATCACCACTGGCGAGGCCGCATTGCGCACCGCCCGAGCCAGGCTGTAGACGGTCAGTGCCGAGGTTTTCGGATTGGCCGCCAGTGGCTGGTTTTCCAGCGTCAGCTCCATGCGACCGAAGGCCCCTTGCGCGATGACGGTGTGCACATTGCGGGCAACTCCGGGGTCGGCAATCAGTTCGACCTGCGTGTGGTCCAGCCCGAGGCCGGCCAGGGAGACCGTGGCCGCCACGTTGGCGTTCTTCGGATAGTCCTGCGCGGCCTGGCGAGCGCTGCCGCGAAAGATGGTTTGTGGGGCTGTCAACTGCGCCAGGGGGAAGGCTTGCTCCGCCGGCGTGCCCATCCAGCCCAGGGGGGGCTTTCGGCCGACGTAGCGCACCTCGTCCAACCCACCCAGGCGGGCGGCTGCCAGGGCATCGATGGCACCGATGGCACCGGCCACGAGCTGTGCCTGCGTTCCGCCTTGGCGGGCGGCCGACTCCAGGCGCTGCGCGAGTGCCGCATCGTGCAGTGCCCCGACCGAGGCCATCACGCAGGGGATGCCCGCTTGCAAGGCGGGCACCACATGCGCGTCCACGGCCGTATGGCCGGCACATTCGACTACCAGGTCGGGGCGCTCGTCGGGGCGCAGGTCCAGCGCAATCAGGATCTTTGCGTGGGGGGCGGATAGGCTCGCCAGCTGCTGCGCCACGGCCATGCTTGCGCTGGGCACGATCACCTGTGTCAGCGCCAAGCGGGGATCGCCCTGCAATTGCTGCGCAAGGGCCTGTCCGATCGCACCGAAGCCCACCAGGGCCACTCGGAAGGCGCTCATGTCCGCACGGTCCCGGGAAACTGCTCGGCGCAGCGTGCATGCCAGCTGCGCCAGTCACGGCCGGGATGCACTTCGCCGCAATGCGGGCAGGTGCGCGCGGCGTCATCCGAGTCGTAAAAGGCGGCGTAGATCTTGGGCAAATCCTCGACGATGCTTTGCAGTTGCAGTTCACTGCGCACCACCAGGCCGCCACAGTTGGCGCAGTACCACTCGAAGGCATCCCGTTCGCCCGGGGGCCGGCTGCGCTCGATCACCGTGCACAGGCTGCCGGGTTCCGGGCGTTGCGGCGAGTGGCGTACATGGGCGGGCAACAAAAAGACATCGCCTTCGCGCAGAACGACACGCTCGAACTTTCCACGGTCGGCGATCAGCAGCGAAGCGTTGCCCTTGAACTGGTGGAAATACTCTTCGTAGGGGTCGTCGTGAAAATCGGTGCGCTCGTTGGGGCCTCCGACCACGGTGCAGATCAGGTCGGCGTTCTTCCAGATTTGCTGGTTGCCGACAGGGGGCTGCAGGCGTGCGCGGTGGTCGTCCAGCCATTGCTGAAAGTTCAGGGGCTGGCTGTGGAAGTCGTACGCCACGGGGGAAGATGAGGAAGGCATCGCTGGCTCTCTTTCAGGCAGTGCGCAGGCCGCAGCCCTCGAAGGCCTTGCGCGTGGCTTCCAGCTCGACTTCGGTCAGGTTCAGCAAGGGACGGCGTACCTTGCCGCCATGCTGGCCCAGCAGGTCCTGCCAGGCCTTGGCGTGGGCTTGTGGCTTGCCTTTGGGTTTGCTCTCACGGAGGGCCTGGCGCACCGGCTCCAGGCTGTCGCGCACCTTGCGCGCTTCGTCGTACTTCCCGGCAAAGGCCAGGCGGGTGTATTCGTTCATGCGTTGGTCCACCTTGGACTGCAGCAGGAACGGTGGGGTGGAACACAGGTACAGCTTCCAGCCCAGCTCGATGATGTTTTCCAGCCAATCGGGTTCGTCGGGATTGCTGACATGGATCTTGTCGCCCACCATCTCGGTCAGGCGCTGGTAGCGGGCACGGTCGGTGCTGTACTTGATGGCCACCACGTTGGGCAGTTCGGCAATGCGGGCGCAGAGTTCAGGGCTCATCACGTAGCCGCAATCCGGGTGGTTCCACATGGCCAGGCCGATGTCGAGGTTTTCGGCGAGATGGCGGTAGTACTCGTAGATGGTTTCCTCGGTGTCCGCACCGAAATGCAGCACAGGGCTGTGCACGATGACGTAATCCGCGCCGATGTCTTGCGAGTGCCGTGCCAGGTCCAGCACGACATCCAGGTTGGTGTCCGAACAGGAGGTGACGATGCCGCAGCGGCCAATCCCGCCGCGATCACCCGCCGCATGGGCCGCCTCGACCGACAACTCCATGAGCCGCTTGCGCTCGGGAATGGATATCGAAAAGAACTCCGCCTGCTTGCCCGCGATGAAGAGGCCGCCAAGCTGGAGGTCGCGGATCCAATGGTCCAGGTTTTCGCGATAGGCTTTTTCGTCGAGGCGCAAGTCCTCATCAAAGGGCGTCAGGTTGGCAGCCCAGACCCCGACGAAATGTTCGCGGGCATATTCCTTGGCTTCGGATTTTTTGTATTCCATGGGTTCGACTTTCGGTGGAGGAGGGGGAGGCTGAAATCAGCACGAAGCCGATTGAACCAGTGCCCTTCCTTGCCGGCAATCGAATAGTTTTGAAGCGCTTTTCAATTAATCCACACAATGGTGGTTCGGCGCGCCACCTCCGCACAGGGCTGGCAAAGCCGCGAAGATCGCGCCTCTTCAGCCGCCTGTCTGTGTGGCGTACTTTTGGAACAGCGTCAGGAACGCTTCGGCCGCCGTCGAGAAGGGCCGCGCATGCGTGCACAGGGCCACGATTTCTCGTGTCACGACCGGTTCGATCAGAGGCACGGTGACCACCCGTGCGCCGTCCACCCGTGCCACGCTGTAGGCTGGCAGCGCCGCCACGCCCAGACCCGCCGCCACCAGGCCCACGGCCGTCTGGATGTTCGCCACCTCGAACGCAGGCTGCAGTTGCAGCGTGAGCTTGCCCAGTGTCTGGTCGGTCAGTCGGCGCAGTCCGCTGCCGGAGGTCAACAGAATCAGGCTTTGGTCGGTCAGGTCCGCCCAAAGGGCTTCGCGGCGTTGTGCCAGTGGGTGGTCGGGGCTGCAAGCCAGCACCAGGGTGTCTTCGTAGAGCACCTGCGAGACCAAATCCTTCGCGGCGAGGTCTGCGGTGCAGATGCCCACATCCGCCTTGCCCTCGCGCACCTGTGCCACGACCTGGTCCACCGGTGCATCGACCAGGGTCACGGTCACGTTCGGAAACTGCGCACGGAATTGCGCGACCACCGCTGGCACCAGGCTGGCCGCCAGCAGGGGGGAGGTTGCCAGGGACAGTCGCTCGCTGCGTTGGCGTTTGCTTTCCTGCAGTGTCTGCAGGCCCGTGTCGAGTGCCAGGAACACATCTCGGACGGTGGGCATGAACTGCTCGCCCGCTTCCGTCAGGACGATGCGCCGCGTGGTCCGCTCGAACAGCCGGATGCCCAGTTCTTCCTCCAGCGTGCGCACCAGCATCGACAACGCTGAAATCGTCAGGTGCATGCGCGCGGCCGCACGGGTCATGCTGCCTTCCTGTGCCACGAGCAAGAACGCGCGCAGCTGGCGCAGGCTCAGGTTGGAAGGGGTGTCAAGCAGGTCCATGCAGCGATCTTGGCAATGGGGGAGGAGAGAAAAACGGCCAGCAGTGTAAGCCTGGCTCTGCGGGTTCTCGGCCTGGACGTTTGGGTGGGGCAGGCAGATGTCGCATCACGCGCCGAAACCTGCCTTCCAGGCTGCTTTGAGGAAGTCCACAAAGCGCCGCACCCCCAGCGGCACATGGACCGCGTAAGGCCGCACCGCATAGATGGACTCGGCAAAGGCACCTGCGGTCTTCCAGCGTGGCAACACATGCACCAGCTGGCCGGCGCACAGCGCGGCCTGGGCACTGAAGTCGGGCACCATCGCGATGCCCAGCCCGCTCAGGGCCGCATCGCGCAACACCTCGCTGTTATTGGCCGCCAAGGGGCCGTGGATGGGGACGGTCACACGTTCCGGGTGCGCCTGGCCCAGGCGTTCGAAGGTCCAGGCGGGCGCTTCGGGCGCACGTGGGTAAAACAGGCCTTGGTGTTCACGCAGGTCCTCCGGATGCGCCGGGGCACCGTGCGCGGCCAGGTAGGCGGGGCTGGCCACCAGGATGGAGTGCGTGGTGGCCAGCCGCCAGGCCACATGGGTTTCAGGCGGTGCCTCGGTATGCCGGATCGCGAGGTCGAAGCCTTCGGCGGGCAGCGAGACGATGCGGTCGGACAAGTCGAGCTCCAGCCGCACCTCGGGGTTGGCCTCCAGAAAGGTGGGCAGGTGCGGCGTCAGGTGCTGGCGTGCCAGTGCCATGGGAGCGGTCACACGCAGTACGCCCCGCGGTGTGCCGGCCAGATCCTGTACGGCGGCGAAGCGCTGCGCGATGTCGTCGAAGGCGCCGGCGGTGTCGGCCACCAGGCGCAGGCCGGCGTCGGTCAGGTGCACATGGCGTGTGGTGCGCGTGACCAGTGGAACCCCGGCGTGGCGTTCCAGTTCGGCAATGCGCTGGCTCATCGCGGCCTTGCTCACGCCCAGCCGGCGCGCGGCGGCGGTGTAGCTGCCCTGGCGGGCCAGGACCACCAGCCAGTGCAGATGGCCCCAGAGGGGTTCGGTGGGATCACTCATGCCTGGGATTGTTTGCCAAATTGAACAAAGAATTCAGGAATGGTGTCTTGTTTGCGAAGGATTGCCTTTCTAGACTGCGGGCATCCCCCCATTTTTCGGAGACCTTATGCGCCAGCCCACCCCCATCGTTCACTTCATCCACGGCCAGCGCACCGCCGGCCAGGGTTCACGCACGCAGGACGTGTTCAACCCCGCCACCGGCGCCGTCACGGGCTGTGTGAGCCTGGGGGACGCGGCCGATGTGGACGCTGCCGTCGCTGCGGCCCAGGCGGCTTTTCCCGCCTGGGCCGACACGCCCCCCATCCGCCGGGCGCGTGTGATGTTCAAGTTCCTGGAACTGGTCAACCAGCACAAGGACGAGCTGGCCCGTCTGATCACCGCCGAACATGGCAAGGTCTTCACCGACGCGCAGGGCGAGGTCGCGCGCGGCATCGACATCATTGAGTTCGCTTGCGGCATTCCCCAGTTGCTCAAGGGCGATTTCACCGACCAGGTTTCCACCGGCATGGACAACTGGACGATCCGCCAGCCGCTGGGCGTGGTGGCCGGCATCACGCCCTTCAACTTCCCGGTGATGGTGCCGATGTGGATGTTTCCGGTGGCGATTGCCGCGGGCAACACCTTCGTGCTCAAGCCCAGCCCCATCGATCCTTCGCCCGCGTTGTTCATGGGAGAGTTGCTCCAACAAGCAGGCCTGCCCGATGGGGTGTACAACGTGGTCCAGGGCGACAAGACGGTGGTGGACGCGCTGCTGGCGCACCCCGACGTCAAGGCTGTGAGCTTCGTCGGCTCCACGCCGATTGCCAACCACATCTACGAAACTGGTGCCCGCCACGGCAAGCGCGTGCAGGCCTTGGGCGGCGCCAAGAACCACATGGTGGTGATGCCCGATGCAGACCTCGACCAGGCGGTGGACGCACTGATCGGCGCGGCCTACGGCTCGGCCGGTGAACGCTGCATGGCGATTTCGGTGGCCGTGCTGGTTGGTGACGTGGCCGACCGCATCATGCCCAAGCTGGTGGAGCGCACGAAAGCGCTCCAGGTGCTTGACGGCACCAACCTGGCGGCCGAGATGGGACCCATCGTCACGGAAGCGGCGCGCCAGCGCATCCGCGGCGACATCGAAGCTGGCGAGAAAGAGGGCGCCACCTTGCTGGTGGATGGGCGGGGCTTTGATGGTGCGCAGGCCGGCGACGGCTGCGAGAACGGCTTCTGGCTCGGCGGTACGCTCTTTGACCACGTGACGACCGACATGCGCATCTACCGGGAGGAAATCTTCGGTCCCGTGCTGTCCTGCGTGCGCGTGCCCGATTTCGCCAGCGCCGTGCAGCTTGTCAACCACCACGAATTTGGCAACGGCGTGAGCTGTTTCACCCGCGACGGGAATGTGGCGCGTGAGTTTTCACGCCGCATCCAGGTGGGCATGGTGGGGATCAATGTGCCGATCCCCGTGCCCATGGCCTGGCACGGTTTTGGTGGCTGGAAGAAGAGCCTGTTCGGCGACATGCATGCGTACGGCGAGGAAGGCGTGCGTTTCTACACCAAGCAAAAGTCCATCATGCAGCGCTGGCCCGAGAGCATCGCCAAGGGCGCCGAGTTTGTGATGCCGACGGCGAAGTGAGCCTGTCGTCTCGCGCCCTTAAGCTTTCGCCGTACCGACCGGTGGACGCAGCAGGCGCAGCCCGTTGAACACCACCAGCAGGCTGGCGCCCATGTCGGCGAACACCGCCATCCACATGCTGGCGTCGTCAACGACCGCCAGCACCAGGAAGGCGGCCTTGATGCCCAAGGCCAGGACGATGTTTTGCCACAGCACGGCATGCGTGCGGCGGGACAGGTGGACGGTCTCGGCGATGCGGTCCAGTTGGTCGTTCATGACCACGATGTCGGCTGCTTCCATGGCGATGTCGCTGCCGATGGCACCCATGGCGATCCCGAGGTCCGCTTGCGCGAGGGCTGGGGCATCGTTGATGCCGTCGCCGCACATCGCGGTGGGTCCGTGCTGCTGCCGCAGGGCCTGAATGGCGCGCAGCTTGTCTTCGGGCAGCAGGTCGGCGTGCACGTCGGTAATCCCGGCCTGGGCGGCCATCGTCTGCGCCGTCAAGGCATTGTCCCCCGTGAGCATCACCGGCGTGATCCCCACTGCGCGCAGTGCGGCCATGGCCTGGGCGGCGCCGTGCTTGACGGTGTCTGCCACCGCGAAAAGGGCCAACACCCGATCCGGCGCGGCCAGCAGGCTGACGGTGCGGCCCTGGGCCTGCATGGCCGCCGGCGGCTGCAGGACTGGGCGGCCTTGACCGCGGCC
>CAYZPX010000089.1:0-10866 GCA_964480105.1 uncultured Burkholderiaceae bacterium
GCCGCCGCCCTGCTGACCCTGTTGAAAGCCCAGAAACCATGAACGACGCTCCTAAAAGCATAGCTAGTACCGCTGATGAACAGGCGCCTGAGGTCCAAAATGACCTCGAAGCCATGCTGGCGGCCGCCAAGGCGCGGGGCGCGGCGTCCGCCGTGCCGGGCCAGCGCTGTGGCCTGATCGCCATCGTCGGCAAGCCCAATGTGGGCAAGTCCACGCTGATGAATGCGCTGGTGGGGCAGAAGATTTCCATCACCTCGCGCAAGGCGCAGACCACGCGCCACCGCATCACCGGCATCCGCAGCCAGGGCGCGACGCAGTTCGTGTTCGTGGACACGCCCGGTTTCCAGACCCGCCACACCGCCGCGCTGAACAAGTCGCTGAACAAGACGGTGATGGGCGTGATCGGCGACGTGGACCTGATCCTGTTCGTCGTCGAGGCCGGCAGCTTCACCCTGGCCGACGCCAAGGTCTTGAGCCTGTTCAAGCCCGGCATTCCCACGCTGCTGATCGCCAACAAGCTCGATGCCGTGCACCGCCGCGCCGAGCTGGCGCCCTGGCTCAAGGGCATGCAGGAGCGCCATCCGTTTGCCGAGTTCGTGCCCATGTCGGCCAAGAACAAGGGCGACATCGAGCGCCTGTTCGGCATTTGCGAAAAATACCTGCCCGAGCAGGGCTGGTGGTACGGCGAGGACGAGCTCACCGACCGCAGCGAGAAATTCCTGGCCAGCGAGACCGTGCGCGAAAAGCTGTTCCGCTTCACCGGCGACGAGCTGCCCTACACCTCCACCGTGGTGGTCGACAAGTTCGACGAGGAGCCCAGCAAGCACCACAAGCGCTTTTTGCGCATTGCTGCCACCATCGTCGTCGAGCGCGACGGCCACAAGGCCATGGTGATCGGCGAAAAGGGCGAAAAGCTCAAGCGCATCAGCACCGAGGCCCGCCAGGAGCTTGAAAAGCTGATGGATGCCAAGGTCTTCCTGGAGCTGTGGGTCAAGGTGCGTTCCGGCTGGGCGGATGACGAGAGCCGCGTGCGCTCGTTTGGTTACGAGTGAGCTGCTGGGTTGGATGCCAAATTGGCCTCTGGCCCTTTAGATACCAGCGCTAGTAGCTATTGATACCATAGCAAAATGCCTGCGGTTCGTGTGAGCGATGAGCCCGCCCTGGTCCTGCACCGCCACGACTGGAGCGAGTCCAGCCTGGTGCTGGAGATCTTCACCCGCCACCGGGGCCGCGTGGCGCTGGTGGCCAAGGGGGCGAAGAAGCCCACGTCCAATTTCCGGCCGGTGCTGCTGCCGCTGCAGCCGCTGCGGGTGGGCTACACGGTGGCGAATGCGGCGGACATTCACCCGCTCAAGGGGGCCGAGTGGGTGGGCGGCCACGTGATGCCCACCGGCGACGCGCTCCTGGCCGGCCTGTACCTTAACGAGCTACTGCTGCGCCTGCTGGCCCGCGACGATCCCCATGCCGCCCTGTTCGACGCCTATGTGGGCGTAGTGCGCGTGCTGGCCAGCGAGCATGGCGAGGCGCTGGAGGTGGTGCTGCGCAGCTTCGAGCTGTTCCTGCTGCGCGAGATTGGCCTGCTGCCGGCGCTGAACCACGAAACCCTGACCCTGAGCCCCTTGCGTCCCGAGGCCCTCTACGTGCTGGTGCCCGAGGCCGGCCTGCGCACCGCCGAGCCCGGCGAGCGGGTCACCTTGCCCGGGGCCGACTGGCTGCGCTTACAGGCCGCGCTGGAGGAGGGCGGCTATCCCGCGCTGCTGCGCGCCTGCGCGCCCATCGCCGGCCCGCTCAAGCCCTTGCTGCGCACCCTGCTGCAATACCATTGCGGGCCGCCGCTGCTGCGCACCCGCCAGCTCATGATCGATCTGCAAGCCCTATGAACGCGCCTTCCGTCCCCGCCCACCGCACCGCCCTGTCGGTCAACGTCAACAAAGTCGCCCTGGTGCGCAACACGCGCCACCTGGGCATTCCCAGCGTCACCCGCGCGGCGCAGTGCTGCCTGGAAGCCGGAGCCCAGGGCATCACCGTGCACCCCCGGCCCGACGAGCGCCACATCCGCGCGCACGATGTGACCGAGCTGGCCGAACTGCTGCGCGCCTGGCCCGACCGGGAGTTCAACATCGAGGGCAATCCCTTCCACAACCTGATGGACTTCATCCGCCAGGTCCGTCCCCAGCAGGCCACTTTGGTGCCGGACAGCGAAGGCCAGTTCACCAGCGACCATGGCTGGAACCTGGCGGTGGACGGCGAACGCCTGCGCCCGCTGATCGAGGAATGCCGCGCGCTGGGTGTGCGCGTCAGCCTGTTCATGGACCCGCTGCCGGACGCCATGGCCGCCGCCCGCGCCCTGGGCGCCGACCGGGTGGAGCTGTACACCGAGCCCTATGCCGCCGCCTGGGGCACCGCCAGCCAATCCACCGAGCTGGAGCGCTACCGCGCCGCCGCCCAGGCTGCGCTGGACGCAGGCCTGGGCGTGAACGCCGGCCACGACCTGAACCGCGACAACCTGTCGCTGTTTGCCCGCACCGTGCCGGGTTTGCTGGAAGTCTCGATCGGCCACGCCCTGGTCGCCGATGCGCTGGAGCTGGGCTATGCCGCCACCGTGCGCGCCTACCTGGCCTGCCTGGACCCGCAGGCGACGGCCTGATGCGCTCCTGATTCCCCAGCCATGATTTACGGCATCGGCACCGACATCTGCGACATCCGCCGCATCCGCGCCAGCCTGGACCGCCACGGGGATCGCTTTGCCGAAAAGGTGCTGGCGCCCGGCGAGCTGACCACCTGGCGCGCGCGCAGCGCCCGCTGGCCCGAGCGCGGCGTGCGCTACCTGGCCACCCGCTTTTCCGCCAAGGAGGCCTTCAGCAAGGCCATCGGCCTGGGCATGCGCATGCCCATGACCTGGCGCGCCTGCGAGGTGGCCAAGCTGCCCAGCGGCCAGCCCGTCATCGTGCTGCATGGCGCGCTCAAGGACTGGTTCGAGGACCGGGGCCTGCAGGCCCACCTGAGCGTGACCGACGAAAGCGACTACGCCGCCAGCTTCTGCGTGGTGGAGCGCCGCCCGGATTGAGGCGGCTTCAGGGCTTGGGGGTTTCCGGGGCAGGGATGGTGGCCACTGGCGCAGGTGCCGGCCCAGGCCCGCTGGCCTTTGGCACCAGGGGTGCCTCGCCCTGCCAGCGCCGTACCACCCGCTGAAAGACCAGCATGTTCGGAATCTGCATCAGCACGGGCGGGTGGTCGGGCCCGCCGCTGCCATGCTCTTCGAGCGTGGTGTAGAGCAGGTTGATGTCCACGACTTTGCCCTTGGCGCCGGGCTTTTCGGCGGTGTCGAGCACCTCGATGGTGTCGCCCAGGCGGAAAGGGCCCACGGTAAAAATCAGCAGCGCGCAAAACAGGTTGGACAGCACACTCCATGCCGCAAA
Organism: uncultured Burkholderiaceae bacterium; assembly: GCA_964480105.1. Lineage (GTDB taxonomy): Bacteria > Pseudomonadota > Gammaproteobacteria > Burkholderiales > Burkholderiaceae_C > CAYZPX01. The sequence continues at coordinate 3,420 of CAYZPX010000089.1, forward strand.
GAAGGCCACCGCACCCACCGCAGCAAAGCCGGTGAAGGCCGACCACAGCACTGCCGCCGACATGCCCAGGCGCTCCAAGACGAGCAGCACCGTGCCGGCGATGATCAGCCAGCGCAGCACCCCCAGGATGGGCACCATGGTCTCGGGTGGCCAGCGGTAGTGGGTGACCGCCCGGCGCACCAGGTAGCGTAACAGGCGATAGGCCGTGGTGGCCACGGCGACGATCAGCAGGATGTGGATGGCCGGGACGACGACGTCCAGCCAGTCCTCCAGCCAGGAGGGAAGGTAGTGGGAAAGCGGTTTCATAGAGAGCAACAACGGGGGCTGGGCGTGCAGACCGGGGCAGAATCGCGGCTTCGCGCTTTGCGCCTGCCTTTCCGCCCTTGACGAACATGCCATTGTCTTTCAGCACGCACGCTCCGCTCATCCTCGATGTGGCGGGCCTCCAGCTCACCGCCGACGACCGCCGCCGCCTGGCCCATCCCCTGACGGGCGGGGTGATCCTGTTCAGCCGCAATTGGCAGGACCGCGTGCAGCTCTTGGAACTGACCGCCGCCATCAAGGCCGTGCGCCCGGACCTGCTGGTTTGCGTGGACCACGAAGGTGGCCGGGTCCAGCGCTTTCGCACGGACGGCTTCACCCACCTGCCGCCCATGCGCGCGCTGGGCCAGGTCTGGATGGACGACGGCCGGGGCACCAAGGCCCGCGAGGGCAGCGGCGCCTTGCGCGCCACCAACGCCGCCACCGCCTGCGGCTACGTGCTGGGCAGCGAGCTGCGCGCCTGCGGCGTGGATTTCAGCTTCACCCCGGTGCTGGACCTGGACTGGCAGGACGCGGCCGGTGCCTCGCGCAGCCGCGTGATTGGCGACCGGGCCTTCCACAGCGACCCGCGCGTGGTCGCGCTGCTGGCCAAGAGCCTGGCGCATGGCCTGCTGCAGGCGGGCATGGCGCATTGCGCCAAGCATTTCCCGGGCCATGGCTTTGTGCAGGCCGATTCGCACGTGGACATCCCGGTGGACCGGCGCAGCCTGCGCACCATCCTGGCCGACGACGCCGCGCCCTACGCCTGGCTGAGCCGCACCCTCACCGCCGTGATGCCGGCGCATGTCATTTATCCCAAGGTGGACAAACGCCCAGCCGGTTTCTCCCCACGCTGGCTGCAAGAGATCCTGCGCGGCCAGCTGGGCTTTGACGGCGCCATCTTCAGCGACGACCTGAGCATGGAGGCCGCGCGCCGCATGGACGGTGCTGGGGGCGAATTGCTCAGCCCCACCGAGGCCGCCTTGGCCGCGCTGCAGGCCGGCTGCGACCAGGTGCTGCTGTGCAACCAGAGCCTAGGCGACGGCCGCGTGCTCGACGACCTGCTCGATGGCCTGGAACAAGCCCAGGCCCAGGGCCGCTGGCAGCCCAGCCCCGACAGCGAATCTCGCCGCCTGGCGCTGCTGCCCGAGACCGCGCCCCAGCCCTGGGACGAGCTGATGCTGCAGCCCGCCTACCTCCAGTCTCTGGACCTGTTGCCTTGAGCGCACGCACGATGCAGATCCTCTTTATCCACCAAAACTTCCCTGGCCAGTTCAAGTTTCTGGCCCCGGCGCTGGCCCAGCAGGGCCACCGCGTTGTCGCGATGACCATGCAAAAGACCGAGGCCCAGGCCTGGCAGGGCGTGCAGATCGTGCGCTACGGCGCGCAGCGCGGAACCACACCCGGGGTGCATCCCTGGGTGTCGGATTTCGAGACCAAGACCATCCGCGGCGAGGCCTGCTTTCGCGCTGCGCTGCAACTCAAGGCCCAGGGCTTCATGCCCGACGTCATCATCGCCCACCCCGGCTGGGGCGAAAGCCTGTTCCTCAAGGACGTCTGGCCCCAGGCCAAGCTGGGCATTTACAGCGAGTTCTACTACCGCCCCGAGGGCGCGGACGTGGGGTTCGACCCCGAATTTCCCGCCAAGGACCCCGGCGATGTCTGCCGCCTGCGCCTGAAGAACCTGAACAACCTGCTGCACTTCGAGGTGGCCGACGCCGGCATCTCGCCCACCGAATGGCAGGCCAGCACCTTCCCCGCGCCCTTCCGCCAAAAGATCACCGTGGTGCACGACGGCATCGACACCCAGGCCGTCGCGCCCAATCCGGCGGTGCGGCTGGCGCTGAACACCGCCGCTGGGCCCATCGAGCTGACGCGCCAGAACGAGGTCATCACCTTCGTCAACCGCAATCTGGAGCCCTACCGGGGCTACCACGTCTTCATGCGGGCCCTGCCCGAGATCCTGCGCCGCTGCCCGAATGCCCGCGTGCTGCTGGTGGGCGGCGACGATGTGAGCTACGGCGCCCGGCCCGCCGATGGCCGCAAGTGGAAGGACATCTTTGCCAGCGAGGTGCGTCCGCAGATTCCTGACGCCGACTGGGCGCGGGTGCATTTCCTGGGCAATCTGCCCTACCAGCAGTTCATTCCGCTCTTGCAGCTGAGCACGGTGCATGTCTACCTGACCTACCCCTTCGTGCTGAGCTGGAGCCTGCTGGAAGCCATGAGCGCCGGCTGCGCCATCGTGGCCAGCAACACCGCGCCGCTGCGCGAAGCCATCACCGAGGACGAAACGGGCCGCCTGGTGGACTTTTTCGACGTGCCCTGCCTGGCCCGGGCCGTGTCCGCGCTGCTGGACGACCCCGCCGCCCGCGAGCGACTGGGCCGCAACGCCCGGGCCTTTGCGCAGGCGCATTACGACCTGCGCAGCGTCTGCCTGCCGCGCCAGCTGGAATGGGTGCGCGCTTTGGCGGGGGGGTGAGGGTGGGCCGATGAAAGCCTTGCAAAAAATCACCACGCAATACGTGGACCGCGAAGACCGCATCCGCCTGGCCGGCGAGACCGTACCCGAGCAGGCGGTGGTGCTGTGGCTCACCCAGCGCCTGCTGCAGCGCCTGGTGCCGCCGCTGTGCCAGTGGTTGGAGCAGCACAGCCCCGTGCCGCCGGGCAGCGTGGCCAGCGCCACCCGGGCCGAAGTCGCGCAGGGCTTTGCCCAGCAGGCCGCGCTGGCCGAACTCCAGCCCCAGGCCCCGGTCGTGGCAGAGGCGGCTGAGACGGCCTGGCTGGTCACAGCGGTGGATGTGCAGTTGCAGGCCGATGGGGTGCAGCTGGTTTTTCGCTCGGACGCGGTGCCCGGAGCGGCTCCGTCCCAGGGGACACCCGTGCCCACACCCGCCTTCGAGGCGGTGGCCCTGCACATCCAGGCCCAGCCGCTGCGCCAGTGGCTGGCCATCGTGCACGGCCAGGTCTGCGAGGCCGGCTGGCCGCTGGACGCCTGGCCGGCGTGGATGGACCCGCGCACGGCGTCCCAGACGGCGGTGGGCCACGCCCAGTTGTTGCACTGAGGCCGACAGGGCCCGGTGCGGTTTCAACCTTCAGAGGAGTGTGAGAAATGGCAATGCGCAATGGTTTTGCAGCGGCAGGGGCCGCCATCCTGGTGGCCGCCTGTGGCGGTGGTGGGGGCGATGAGGGCCCGGTTCGCGACATCGTGGCGGAGGGGCCGCTGGCCTTCAGCAAGGCCGCGACCTTCACGGTCACGGGCAGCCAGCTGGACACCAGCGGTTTGAGCCTCAACACCCAGGGCTGTGCCGGACTGGCGGTCTTGCCGGGCGGTTCGCCCAGCCTGGTCCAGGTGCGCTGCACTGTCACCGGGGCCAGCCAGGTGCAGGTGGACGCCAAGAATGCAGCCGGCGAGCTTCTGCTCAGCCGCAGTTTCCCGGTGCCGGTGCCGGAAGTGACCCTGCAGACCAGCCTGGGCCGGGTCAAGCTGGAGCTGTCGCCCGACAAGGCACCGAACACGGTGTTCAACTTCCTGCGTTACGTGAACAGTGGTTTTTATGTGGGCACCCTGTTCCACCGGGTTGAACCCAACTTCGTCGTGCAGGCGGGTGGCTTCACCACGGGTCCGACCTTCAAGGCCCCGACCGCCAATCCCATTCCGCTGGAAACCCCGAACGGCCTGAGCAACCTGCGCGGTACCGTCGCCATGGCGCGCAACAGTACCCCCAACAGCGCGACCAGTCAGTTCTATATCAACCTCAAGGACAACCCAATCCTGGACTACGCCAGTGCCAGCCAGCCTGGCTATGCGGTGTTTGGCAAGGTGAGCGAGGGCTTGGCCGTGGTCGACACCATGGCCACCCAGCCCACCACCAGCCGGGGCGGGCAGAACAACGTGCCGCAAACCGACATCGTGGTCACCAGCGCTGTGCAGACCCGCTGAGGTTCCTGGCGAGGCGGTTGAGGGGTCAAATTAGCCTCTAGCCCTTTAAATACCAGCGGTACATGCTCTTCTTATAGGAGCGCAGTGGCGCGTGGAAGGCGGTTGGAAAGGCCCTCTCAGGGTTCCTGGTCCTCAAAGACCAGTTCGGGGATGGCCATCACCCGCGCCACCTGTCCAGGCTGGGTCAGCAGCCCATGGGCCAGGTAGCCATACGGAGTGCCCGCCTCCAAGGCGGCCACGGCCAGCGCGGCGCTAGGCTGGTTCAGGGGCAGGTAGTAGCTGCCCGCCGGCACGTCCAGCACGCTCCTGGCGGCGCGGCGCTCTCCGGCGGGGGAGGGGCTGTCGCTCAAGACCGTGCCGGCTTCGGCGATCCGCAGCACGCGCAGGTCCAGCAGTCGCAGGCGTTCCACCGCCGGTGTGGCGCTGGCGTCCAGCCAGTAGCCGCAGGGGCGTGGCCGTGTGTCCAGGGCCTGCCAGCGTTCGGGCGTGGCTGCGCTGACCTGCTGGCGCTGCTCGGCCCCGGTGTCTGGGTGGCGCAACAGCAGTTCGTGGGCACGGGTTTCCCGCCGGGCGGTCAGCGTGACGGTGTCACGGCAGGCCTGGGCGCTGGTGTCACGTTCGACAAACTGGCGGATTTGCTGCAGGGCGCCCGCCCGCTCCGCGCTGGTGCGCAGGACCGAGCGCAGTGCCACCACCTGGCTGTGGACCCGGCGCTGGAGGTGCTGGCGGTCCAGATCGCCCCCCCGGCTGGCGATTTGCAGGCTAATGGCGCCCTGCAGGCCCAGGGTGTTGGGGCTGTCGTCAGGGGCGAGGCTGCCCAGGTCGAGCACGGCGTTCCGGGAGTCCGAGCTGCCCTGGTGCTGGGCTGTGCTGCGCAATCCCTCGGCCTGCAGGCTGCGCTGCAAGGCGGGAACGAACCATTCCCGTGCGGCTTTGGCAAGGAATTCGGGGTAGTGCGGGGTGGCGGCCACCTGCCAATGCAGGTCGTGCAGGGGCAGGCCTCCCAGCTGGCGCCAGGACGGGTCCTGGACCGTGAATTCTTCTGCCGCCACCACGACCCTGGGACGGTAGTTGCGCACCAGCCGCGCAATGCCCCGGGCCTCCGGGCTCTCCAGGCGAAGGTGGTCCCGGGACAGGTCGGTGCCAAGGGGCACCAGGCCGGGCTGCTGCGCCACGCGGTCGGGGTCGGGATCGGCGTACACCAGCACGTTGACCTGGTTCAGCACGCTGGAGAGGCTGCCCTGGGCCAGGTCCTGGGCGATCAGCAGCAGGGCTTCGCGGCCGGCCGTGCCTTTCCCTTGCGTGGGGCCGAGCAGCAGCACGGTGGGCCGCCCGCTGCTCTCCAGCGCGCCTGGATCACTGTGGGGTGCGCGCGTCAGCAGCAATGCCTGCAGCGGTTCACCGCGCGTGGAGCGTCCCAGGTCCAGCATCGCCGCTCGGGTGGGGCCGGCTTGGTCCACCTCCGCCAGCGGGGCGAGCCACTGGCGCACTTCGGTAGGGGTGCTCGCCGAGCGCTGCTCGGCCGCCAATCCTGGTGTCGCGTAATGTGGGCCAAGGTCGGGATAGTGCAGGTCCGTGTCCATGGGCGTCGCCACAGGGGCTGCCTGCGCGGGGATGGCCTGGATGCGGACCTCGGCAGGCGGCGCCACCGCACCTGCGCGGGGCACGGCGGATGGGGGGGCGCTGCGCTCTGGCGGCGGAATCCGCACCACCTTGCGGGCGGGCGGCAGGCTGCTGGGCCAGGGGGGGAGTGGGGTGCTCGCACAGCCCGCCAGCCACAGGCTGCAGGCCAGGCTGCCAAGCGCCAGGGCCCCGGGCCGGCGCGCAAGCAAGGATTGCGAGGGGGCGGGGGCATGCTGGCGCATGGTGGACTTTCTCAGCGGTTGAAGGAGCCGCCGCGCGGGCCGCCGCGACCGCCCCGGCCGCCGTTGTTCCCACCGCCGTAGCCGCCGCCACCGCCGCCACCGAAACCACCTCCGTTGCCACCGCGATAGCCGCCACCGCCGCCCCGGCGGCCGCGTTCGGACATGCTGTCCACGCTGGTGCGCATGGGGTCGGGCTGGCCGCCGCCATGGCTGCTGTGGCGGTTGCTCGGGTTGCTGTGGCCTAGCTGGGTGCCCAGGTGGGCGTTGGGGCGGGGGGGCTGGTCTTCGAAGCGGTGGTATTCCTCGCCGCCGCCTTGTGGGCGGGGGCCACGTCCCCCCCGGCTGGCGGGGGCGCCACGCCCCTGGCCTTGGGGACCCTGGCCTGCGCGGGGAGCAGGACGACCGCCTTGGGGCTTGGGGCCCCGGCCTTCGCCGTGCGGGGCTGGACCGCCCTGGGCCTGCTTGCCACCGCCGTTGCCGTTGCCACGCGGGGCGCGGTCGCCCTGGCTGGCCTTGTTGGTGCGGATACGCTCCATCATTTCCTGGCGGGCGGCCTTGGCGGCAGCCTGCATCACGTCGCGGCTGGGTGGTTTGCCGGCGCCGCCCCAGATGGTCTGGCGGCCCATGGCGATGGGTTCGGCCTTCTCGCCCTCGTCGGGACCAAAGCCGTCGAGCATCTGCACCGGGATTTCCTGCTTGGTGAAGCGCTCGATGTCCATCATGAAACCTTCCTCGTCCATGCAGACCAGGCTCACGGCCTCGCCGCTGGCGCCGGCGCGGCCCGTGCGGCCAATGCGGTGGACGTAGTCTTCCGAGACGTTGGGGATTTCATAGTTGACGACATGCGGCAACTCGTCGATGTCGATGCCGCGCGCGGCAATGTCGGTGGCCACCAGGGCGCGGATCTCGCCGCTCTTGAAGCCCGCCAGCGCCTGGGTGCGGGCACTCTGGCTCTTGTTGCCATGCAGTGCCATGGCGCTGACGCCGTTCTTGGTCAGGTACTCAGCCACGTTGTTGGCGCCGAATTTGGTGCGGGTGAAGACCAGCACCTGGCTCCAGTTGTGCTGCTGGATGATGTGCAGCAGGGCCTGCTTTTTCTTGGCCCGACCCACCGGGTGGATCACCTGGGTGATGCGCTGCACCGTGGTGTTGCGCGGCGTGACCTGGATGCTTTGCGGGTTGTGCAACAGGTTGTTGGCCAGCTCGCGGATCTCGTCGCTGAAGGTGGCCGAAAACAGCAGGCTCTGCTTGTCCTTGGGCACCAGGGCCAGAATTTTTTTCACGTCATGGATGAAGCCCATGTCCAGCATGCGGTCGGCTTCGTCCAGCACCAGGATCTCCA
>CAYZPX010000090.1:0-10527 GCA_964480105.1 uncultured Burkholderiaceae bacterium
TCGCCAAGGAAACCGGCGCCAAGGCCGCCCACCCCAACGCCCGCTTCACCGTGGCGGCGACCAACAACCCCGCGCTGGATGCCCAGTGGGACGACCCCAACGGCGTGGCAATCGACGCCTTCCTGTTCGGCGGCCGCCGCTCCACCACCGTGCCGCTGGTGACCGAGGCCCGCACCTGGATGGAAGGCGTGTACATGGCCGCCACCATGGGTTCGGAGACCACCGCCGCTGCTTTTGGCGCCCAGGGCGTGGTGCGCCGCGACCCCTTCGCGATGCTGCCGTTTTGCGGCTACAACATGAGCGACTACTTCCAGCACTGGCTGGACATGGAGCAAAAGCTCGAAAGCCTGGGCCACACCCTGCCCAAGATCTTCTGCGTGAACTGGTTCCGCAAGGACGCCGATGGCAAGTTCGTCTGGCCCGGCTACGGCGAGAACATGCGCGTGCTCAAGTGGATGATCGACCGCATCGAAGGCCAGGCCCAGGGCCAGGACACCATGTTCGGCATCGCCCCGCAGTACGCCGAAATCAACTGGACCGGCCTGGACTTCAATGCTGCGCAGTTCAACACCGTGACCCACATCGACAAGGCTGCCTGGGCCGAAGAGTTCAAGCTGCACGATGCGCATTTCGAGCAACTGGCCTACCACATGCCCCAAGCGCTGATCGACACCAAGAACGCCATGGAAGCCCGCCTGGCCACGGCCTGAGCCTGCAACCTGCACTTCGGAATTTGGAAAAGGCGCGGCCGGCCGATCGCCCCGCGCTGGCAGGCACCGAGACCCCTCGGTTGTCCTGCCCCTAAACCACCGCCCCGCCTGCCCGGCAGGGCGGTTTTTTTTATTGGCTGGCAGCCAGCAAGGCATGGCGCAGCGCCGCGCGGACGCAAAAAAGCCGGGCGTCAACCCGGCTGCTCACAAGAAAAGTCCAACCAAGGACAGGCCCGGTCAGGGCCTGGGGGCTCAGTAGCCGCGGCGGTTCAAACTGCTCAGTTCGGCCATCAGGCGGTGGTCGTGGCGGGCCAGTTGCAGGAACTGGGCGTCTTCGGCTGCCAGGCGGCGGCGTTGGGGCCAGGCCTGCAGCTGCAGGCGCAAAACGGCGCCCAGGCGGCGGGCGGGCATGGTCAGCAGTGCGGTGGCGGCAAACACCACCACCCACATCACCAGCCAGGCGGCCAGCAGGTGGCCTTCGGTCCAGGTTTCCACCACCTGGCTCGCGACGACCAGCAGCGCCGACACCACGACCAGCAGCAGCAGGGTGGCCGCGCCACGGGCGCCGTCCCAGTCCAGCAGGCGGTTTTTCAGGTTCTGGACGGTTCCCACCGCCTCTTCCACCCGGGCGACGCCGGGGTGTTGCTGGGGAGAATCAAGGTGAACAAAGCGGGCCATGGGATTTCCTTCGGTGCTGGGGGGTTGGTAGAGGCCAGCATCCCGCTGGCATGGCCGGAAGTTTAGGGTTTACCCTAATCACCTTCCACTTTATCTTCTGAATCCTCATCATTCACAATCGTGATGAATCCCCTCCTGAGGCCTGGCCATGCTGCCCCTGAAGTTCCGTCACCTGGACCTGAACCTGCTGCGCGTGTTTGACGCGGTGATGGGCGAGGGCAGCCTGACCCGTGCCGCCGACAAGCTGGCGCTGACCCAGCCCGCCGTGAGCAATGCCCTGCGGCGCCTGCGCGAGGCCCTGGGCGACGAGCTGCTGGTGCGCCAGGGCCAGGGCATGGCGCCCACCCCCCGCGCCCTGGCCCTGTGGCCGGCCGTGCGCGAGGCCCTGACCCAGCTGCAGACCGTGCTGGCCCCAGGCGAATTTGACCCGGCGACCGCCGCCAACCTGTTCACGCTGGCCATGGCCGACGCCACCGCCGGCACCCTGATCCCGCCGATGGTGCCGCTGCTGGAGCGCGAAGCACCGGGCGTGTCGCTGCGCGTGCTGCCCCTGAGCACCCGCGACCCCCGCGGACTGCTGAATGCGGAGGAGGCCGACCTGGCAGTGGGCTATTTCCCCACCGCACTGGCCGAACTGAACGCCGAACGCCAGGCGGGCCGGATCGGCGCGTTCGACAGCCAGCGCCTGTACGACGGCAACTATGTGTGCGTGATGCGCCAGGACCACCCGCTGTCCGCCCCAGGTGCGCTGACGCTGGACAGCTTCTGCGCGGCCCGCCACCTGCTGGTGAGCTTCAGCGGGCGGTCCTACGGTTTTGTCGATGAAGCGCTGACCGCACTGGGACGCCAGCGCCGCATCGTGCTGACCGTCAACCAGTTCTTCACCGCCGGCCGCGTGGTGGCCGACACCGACATGCTGACGGTGCTGCCCCGGCACTTTGTGCCCTTCACTGGCCTGCCCCTGGCCGAACGCCCGCTGCCCCTGCCCATGCCCATGGTGCATGTCGATGCACTGTGGCGCCGCCGCAGCGCCCAGCCGGCAGGCCGCCGCTGGCTGCTGGACGCCTTGACCCGCGCAGCACGGCAGGCGTTTGGAATGGAAGGAAAAATTGGCCTCTAGCCCAATAAATGCAAGCGGTATTAGCTATTTATTTAATAGCAAAATTTCTCTCAAAACCTCTGCGAAGGTCACACCCATGCGCATCCAGCTCCTGTCCGACCTGCACCTCGAAGCCCACCCACAATTCCAGCCCGAACCGGCCGACGGCGCCGACGCCCTGGTGCTGGCGGGCGACATCGGCTCCTACCAGCAGGGCGGGCTGCTGCAAGAAGACGACTTTGGCCTGGCGCGGTTCTCGCCACTGCCGCAATACGCCGGCTGGCCGACGCCGGTGGTGTTTGTGCCCGGCAACCACGAATACGACGCGCAGGACTTTGATGCCGCGCACGACCGCCTGCGCCGCACCTGCGACCGGCTGGGCATCGCCTGGCTGGAGCGCGAGACCCTGGTGCTGGACGGCGTGCGCCTGGTCGGCACCACGCTGTGGACGGATTTCGACGTGCTCTCCGACCACGCCGGCCTGACCGATCTGACCCAGCGTCTGCAACGGCGGGACAAGGCCTTCCGCGCCGCCAACTACTACCTGCGCAAGACGGGCACCCAGCGCCACGGCACCCCTTTCCTGGCCGACGCCGTGCGCGAACACGCCCTGGTCTGCCAGGACTGGCTGCGGCAGGCGCTGGCCCAGCGTTTCGAAGGCGACACCGTGGTGGTCACCCACTTCGCCCCCAGCCTGCGCAGCGCCGACCCGCGCTACGGCCTGGTGCCCGGCACCGCCGGCTTCTGCAATGCGCTGGACGACCTGCTGCCCCACGCCCGGCTGTGGTTGCACGGCCACCTGCACGCCCCCAGCGACTACCGCGTGCAAGGCCAGCACGCCAATGGCCAGCCCTGGCAATGCCGGGTCGTGGCCAACCCGCTGGGCTATGCGCGCAAGGGCGAGCAGGCACGGTTCCAGGCGCGCAGCTGCATCGCTTTATGATGGATGCCCGCTAGGCGGGCCCCCACACCGCCAGACCCTCACCACGGAGAACAACCATGAACATCCTGCTCGCTGTCGATGGCAGCGCCTACACCAAAAAAATGCTGGCCTACCTGGCCACCCACGAACAGCTGCTGGGCGAACACAACAGCTACACCCTGCTGACCGTGAACCCCGCGCTGCCCACCCGCGCCCGTGCCGCTGTGGGCAAGGAAGTCGTCGACAAGTACTACGCCGAAGAAGCCGACAAGGTGCTGAGCCCGGTCGCCAAGTTCCTCGCCCGCCACGGCATTGAAGCAAAGCGCATCAGCAAGGTCGGCCACATTGGCGAGACGATTGCCAAGGTGGCGGACACCGGCGGCTTCGACCTGCTGGTGATGGGCTCGCACGGCCACGGCGAGCTGGGTACGCTGGTGATGGGCTCGGTCTCCACCCAGGTGCTGGCCCAGTGCAAGGTGCCGGTGCTGCTGGTTCGCTGACACGGCGCTGCCCCCTCCTGGCACAAAGCACAACGCCCGGCTGGTCCGGGCGTTGTGCATTCTGGAAGAACAAAAACCGCCCTCAGCGCGCGGCCAGCCCCTGGAAACAGGTGCGCAGCACCAGCGCGACGATCTCGTCCTCGGGGTACTGGCCACTTTCCCTCAAAAAGCCCACCACCGGGTCACAGGCCCGCGCGTAGAGCGTGTAGAGCACCACCAGCGGCGGCAAGCTGGGCTCGATCACCCCCTGGGACTGGGCCTCGACGATCCAGGCGCCGATGCGGTCGCTGACCTCGATCAGGCCATCCAGGTAGTCCTTGTTGGCCATCAGCACCGCGCGCAGGGCCGAGTTGCGGCTGGGCAGCAGCGGCATCTCACTGGCCAGCAGCCGTTCCAGCGACCAGCGCACCACGGCGTGGAGCTTGTCCATCACGGGCAAGGCCTCGTCGATGGTGTCCAGGAAAGCCTGGACCCGGCGCAGGATCTGCACCATGGCGGCGCTGCACAGCTCTTCCTTGCTCGGGAAATGCTTGTAGAGGCTGGCCTTGGCAATGCCGACGGCGTTGGCCACGTCGTCCATGGTCATGGCGTCGAAGGCCTTTTCGCAAAGCAGGCGGCAGGTGGACTGCAAGATGGCCTCTTCACGGGCCTGGAGCATCTGCTCCTTGAAGGAGAGTTTGGCGGGTGCGGTGGACATGGACGACATCTTAAACCCGCCAGTAGCAAAACGACGCAAGCGACGCGATTGCTACTGCGGTGTTCAGGGTTGTGCCGACGGACGGCGCGGCGCGGTGGGGTCGGACGGCGCCTGGGCGGCGCGGACCACGTCGGCGGCTTCGGGCAGGCGGGTGTGCATCCATTGCTGCAGGTCGGTCCACATGCGCTGCACCTCGGGCTCGCGAGGCATGCGCAGGGCGTGCTGCAGCTCGATCGTCACCACGGGCACACCCTGGTGGATGCCACCGTAATGCCCCAGCGAACCTGGGAAGACCCCGACCCGGTCCAGGCGCAGGCGACCCAGGCGCTCGGGCGGGGCGTGCGGACCATCAAAGTCCAGCACCCCATACGGCGCGTGGATGCTGACGATGAGCTGGGGACGGAAGCTGTCCATCTGCGCATGCAGAAAGCGGGATTCAGGCTCGGACAGTGGCGCCGGCCCCGGCCAGCGGCGGGGGTCCTTGCGGGTGCGCTGCTCCCAGTAGCGAGGGGCGTCGCGCTCCCAGTCCGGGGTGGGGAAGTTGCGGTTCAGGTCCACCCCCCGGGCATTGACCCGGGTGGGCTTGCGGGCGAGGAAGCCGTCGGGGTTCAGCACCGGAATGAAGCGCCAGTGCACGGGGCGCAGCGCGGGACCGGTCTTGCCGGCAAAGCCGATCCAGCGCAGCGCCAGGGCGGCCGACGTGGGCTCGTCCCCGTGGATGGCACCAATCACCAGCACCCGCAGCGGTTCTTGCTTGGCAGCAGCCCCTTGGCCGGCCCGGTGCACATCGCGCCAGAAGATGGGCTGGCCCTTGTGCGAACGGGCTCCGCTGGGCTCCAGCCGGGCCGCCTGGCAGGTGGCGGCGGGAACGCCCGGCAGGCGGGGCAGCAGCTGGGGGCAGGCGGCCTCGGCCGCCCGCGAGACTGTGGCCTTGGCAGGAAGGGGTGGCGCGGGGGTGGGCACGGCAGGGCCTGCCCAGGCCAGGCCCCACAGGGCACCGGCCAAAGCCACCAGGGAAATCGTCAGACGCGCAAACACCACACCACCACCGAGAGACCGGAGGAGCCCCTCAGGCCCCGAAATGCTCTCTTTTTAAGAGCTAGTACCGCTCGCAGAATAAAGGCTGGAGGGCAATTTTGTGTCCAATCGACTCCCCCCATGCCCCGCCCTGCTGCCGGGCTCAACGCACGGCGTCGGGCAGCTCGATCTTGACTTCCAGCACTTCCAGGTTGTCCTGGCGCTCCAGGTTGACCTTGAGGTCGTCAGGATCGATCTGTACGTATTTGGAAATCACCGCCAGCAGTTCGCGCTGGAGTGCAGGCAGATAGTCGGGCTCGGCGGCGCTGCGGCCACTGCGTTCGTGGGCCAGGATGATCTGCAGCCGCTCCTTGGCCACGGCGGCGGTCTTTTTCTTTTCGCCCAGCAGGAAAGACAGGAAGGAGGCCATGGCTTACTTGCTCCCGAACAGGCGCTTGAAGAAGCCGGGCTTTTGCGCATCGGTGAAGCGCATTGGGCGCTCCTCGCCCAGGAAACGGGCGATCACGTCGGTGTAAGCCTCGGCCACGTCGGTGCCCTTGAGGTGGATGGCGGGCAAGCCCTGGTTGGAGGCCTGCAGCACGCTCTCGGACTCGGGGATCACGCCGATCAGCGGGATGCGCAGGATGTCCTGGATGTCCTCCAGCGACAGCATCTGACCGTCCTGCACCCGGCTGGGGTTGTAGCGGGTGATCAGCAGGTGCTCCTTGATGGGTTCGCCGCCTTCCATCGCGCGCTGGGTCTTGCTGCCCAGCATGCCCAGGATGCGGTCGGAGTCGCGCACGGAGGACACCTCGGGGTTGGTCACCAGCAGGGCCTCGTCGGCAAAGTGCATGGCCATCAAGGCGCCGCTCTCGATGCCGGCGGGCGAGTCGCAGACGATGTACTCGAAGCCCATGTCGGCCAGGTCCTTGAGCACTTTCTCGACACCATCGAGGCGCAGCGCATCCTTGTCGCGGGTCTGGGAGGCGGCCAGCACGAACAGGTTCTCGCACTGCTTGTCCTTGATCAGGGCCTGGTTGAGGTTGGCCTCGCCCTGGATCACGTTGATCAGGTCATAGACCACGCGGCGCTCGCAGCCCATGATCAGGTCCAGGTTGCGCAGGCCGACGTCAAAGTCGATCACCGCGGTCTTGAAGCCACGCAGCGCGAGGCCAGAGGCAAAGCTGGCACTGGTGGTGGTCTTGCCAACGCCACCTTTTCCAGAAGTCACAACGACGATTTTGGCCATGTCTCTCAAATCCTTGGGTTCAGTTCACAACGACGACCCGCCTCAGAGCGGGTCAATCAACAGTTTTTCGCCATCGAGCCGCACCTGGGCCGGCTTGCCGACCACGTTGGCAGGCAGTTCGGTCTCGGTGGTGCGGTAGATGCCGGCGATGGAGACCAGCTGGGGCTCCATGCAGGTGGAGAAGATGCGTGCCTCGGTGTTACCGCGCGCGCCGGCCAGGGCCCGGCCGCGCAGCGGGGCATAGACATGGATGTTGCCGTCGGCCAGCACCTCGGCGCCAAAGCTGACCACGGCCATCACGACCAGGTCGCCGCCCTGGGCATAGACGCGCTGACCAGAACGCAGGGGCTTGTCGACCACCAGGGTGCCGGGGCCGGCCACGGGGATTTCGCGCACCACCTCGACCTCGCGCACCACCTCCACTTCGCGGACGACTTCGCGCACCTCGGCAGGGGCTGGGGTGGCCGCAACGCGGGCGCCGGGATGGGCTTCAGGGGCAGCGATGAGGCCAGCGGCATGGGCGGCCTCCATCTGGGCGGGGTTGCCACCGCGGGCAGCGACAGGGCGGGTGCGGTACTTGCGCAGCTCGGTCACCAACTGGGGGAAATCAATGGCCTCGGAGGCCTCGCGCACCGGGGCCAGGTCGATCAGCACTGGGTCGTTGTCGAAAAACTCGGGGTCGTCGGCCAACTGCTCGGCCAGCTGCTGGGCCAGCACGGCACCATCGGTGGTTTTCAGAACGACGGCCACGACCGGCAGGGAGGCGCTCTTGAGGTCAAAGCTGGTGCGGGCGTGGTCTGGCATGTCGAGCCATGGTTGGGTCGGGGGACGGGCGTTCCGCACAAGAAGAACGCCGTGGTAAGGCGCAAAGTGTAACGCGCTGTTCGCGGGCTTTTGCGGGAATTCAGGGGGCGGGGTCGCCCGGGGGCAAGGCCGCGCCGCAGTGGTGGCAAAACCGCGCTTCGGGCAGGTGACCCTCGGTCAGGCATTCGGCACAGCGCCGGGCCGACGCAGCCCCCTGGGCCAGGCGCTGCGAAGTGATCTCGGCCGTGACGATGCCGGTGGGCACCGCCAGCGTGCCCCAGCCCAGCAGCATCATCAGCGAGGTGATGATCCGGCCCAGCTCGGTCTTGGGCGTGATGTCGCCGTAGCCGGTGGTGGTCATCGTGGTGGCGGCCCAGTACACGGCCGTGACGATGGAGTCAAAGCCGTTGGCAGGCCCCTCCACCACGTACATCACCGTGCCTAGCACCAGCACCACCATGGCCACGGCACTGACGAAGACCGTGATCTTGCGCCGGCTGGCCCGCAGTGCACGGCCCAGGCTCTGGTACTCGCTCATGTAGGCGGTGAGCTTGAAGATCCGGAAGATGCGCATCAGCCGCAGCACCCGCACGTCGATCAGCACATGCAGCTCGGGGAAGAACAGCGCCAGGTAGGTGGGCAGCAGCGCCACCAGGTCCACGATGCCGAAAAAGCTCAATGCGTAGCGCAACGGCTGGCGCAGGCAGACCAGGCGGGCCATGTATTCCACAGTGAACAGCACCGTGAAGACCCACTCCAGCGCGATGAAGGTGCCATGCCAGCGGGCCTGCAGACGCGGCATGCTGTCGGCCACCACCACGGCGACGCTGAGCAGAATCAGACCAATCAGCGCGATGTCAAAGGTGCGCCCCGCGCGCGTGTCGCTCTCGAAAATGACGGTGTACAGGCGCAGGCGCCAGCCAGTCGGCGGAACCTCGCTGTCGGTGCGGGGGTCAGAAACGGGCGGCATGGGCGCGCGGCAAAGTCGTGAAACGGACACTGTAGCGCGGCGCCCGCTGCACATAATCAACCCCATGCCCCACGCCCGCAAAGACCATCTGGACGCCCTGGCCATGGGCCTGTTGCTCGCCTGCTGCCTGTTCTGGGGCTTCCAGCAGGTGCTGACCAAGGCCACCATGCCCGAGCTGCCCCCCGTGTTCCAGGCCTTCGTGCGCTTTGGCATGGCCACCGTGGCGCTGCTGGCGTGGTGCTTCTGGCGCGGCATCCCGGTGCTGGCCAGGCCGCATGCCTGGGGCTCGGGGCTGCTGGTGGGCCTGCTGTTCACCGCCGAGTTCACCTGCCTCTACATCGGGCTGCAATACACCTCGGCCTCGCGGCTGACGGTGTTTTTGTACTCCGCACCGTTCTGGGTGGCGCTGCTCTTGCCCCGCTTTGTGCCGGGGGAGCGGCTGCGGTCGCTGCAGTGGGCGGGGCTGGCCTGCGCCTTTGTCGGCGTGGCCTGGGCGCTGGCCGACAGCCTGGGCGGCAAGGCCCAGGCCGCCCTGCCCCAGGGCTGGTGGGGTGACCTGCTGGCGCTGGGTGGCAGCCTGTTCTGGGCGCTCACTACCGTGGTCATCCGCAGCACCCGGGTCGGCCAGGTGGCACCAGAGCGGCAATTGCTGTTCCAGGTCGCGGTCAGCACCGCGCTGCTGCCAGGCGTTTCGCTGGCGCTGGGCGAAACCTGGCCCACACCGGGGCAGATCAGCGCCTTTGGCTGGACCTCGCTGCTCATCCAGGGCCTGGTCGGCGCCTTCGCCAGTTACCTGGCCTGGGTATGGATGCTGACCCGCTATCCAGCCACCAAGATCTCGGCCTTCGTCTTCCTGACCCCCGTGTTCGCGCTGCTGTTCGGCGCTGGCTGGCTGGGCGAGCCCATCACCCCCGGGCTGATCGGCGCACTGGCGCTGGTGGCGGTGGGGATCGTGCTGGTCAACCGCAAAGGCGCGCGGTAAATAGGTGGTTTTTTGACTCTAGGCCAATAAACACCAGCGGTAGCAGCTCTCTTTTCAGGAGCAATCTCCGCTGGTCTTCTCCGCCGCCAGCCGCGCCTGGGCAAAGGCCACATACCAATCCAGACACCCTGGATTGGCCATGGCGTCCTTGTTCACCACTTTCTCGATGGGCTGGCCCAGCAGCAGCTTTTTGATGGGCAGCTCCTGCTTCTTGCCGCTGAGGGTGCGCGGCACCTCCGCCACCTGGAAGATGGCGTCGGGCACAAAGCGCGGGCTTAAAGCAGTGCGGATCGCCGCGTTGATGCGCCCGCGCAGCGCGTCGTCCAGGATGAGGCCGGGGCGCAGCACGACGAACAGCGGCATGTAGCTCTCGCGGCCCAGGTATTCGAGATCGACGACCAGGCTGTCGAGCACCTCGGGCAGGCCCTCGACGGCGCTGTAGACCTCGCTGGTGCCCATGCGCAGGCCGTGGCGGTTGATGGTGGCGTCGCTGCGGCCATAAATGGTGCAGCCGCCGTTCGCGCCGACCTTGAGCCAGTCGCCGTGGCGCCAGACCGCGCCCATCGCGGCCGGGCCGTCGCCGCCACCGGGCTGGCGGCCATGGCCGGGCGGGTACATGTCGAAATAGCTGGACAGGTAGCGTGTGCCGAAGGGATGGCCCCCACGCTCCCCCACTGCGTGTGGGTCGCTGCCCCCCGAGGGGGCCTTCGCACCTTGGGGCGGCCCGGCGGTGCTCAGATCCCCCCAAAAGTACAGCGGCATCGACGGGATGGGCTGGGTGCAGACCAGCTCCCCGACCTCGCCCTGCACGGGCTGGCCCTCGGCATTCCAGGCCTCGACGGCAGCGCCCAGCATGCGGCACTGCATCTCGCCCGGCACCTGCGGCAGCTCGCGGTGGC
>CAYZPX010000091.1:0-10413 GCA_964480105.1 uncultured Burkholderiaceae bacterium
CCGTGGCGCAGACCGGGCTGATCGCCTTCGTGGGCCTGGCGGCGCCGCACCTGGTGCGCTCCCTGGTCAAGGGCACGCACGCCTGGCTGCTGCTGCTGGCCAGCCTGATGGGCGGCGTGCTGCTGATGGCCGCCGACATCCTGGCCCGCTGGCTGATCGCCCCGCAGGAGCTGCCGGTGGGCGTGCTCACCGCTGTGATGGGCGGCAGCTACCTGCTGTGGCTGATGCACCGCCGCACCGGCGGCCTGGGGAGCGCGCGATGAGTGCCATGCCCCCATCTCCCGCGCTGGCAGCGCGCCAACTGGACGTGCGCCTGGGCGATGCGCCCGTGCTGCAGGGCGTGTCCCTGGCGCTGCCCCAAGGCCGCTGGACCGCCATCGTCGGCCCCAACGGCGCGGGCAAGTCCACCTTGCTCAAGGCCCTGGCCGGCCTGTTGCCGCCGGGCGCCCAGGCCGGCGGCCAGGTGCTGCTGCAGGGGCAGGCCTTGTCTGCCATTCCCGCCCGGCAACGGGCCCGCCAGCTGGCCTGGCTGGGCCAGAACGAAGCCGCGTCCGACGACCTGAGCGTGCTGGACGTGGCCATGCTGGGCCGCCTGCCGCACCAGGGCTGGCTGGCCCCGCCCAGCGCGGCCGACCACCGCGCTGTGGAAACTGCGCTGCGCACCACCCAGGCCTGGGACTGGCGCCAGCGCCCGCTGGGCCAGCTCTCGGGTGGCGAGCGCCAGCGCGTGCTGCTGGCCCGTGCGCTGGCCGTGCAGGCGCCAGTGCTGCTGATGGACGAGCCCCTGGTCAACCTCGACCCGCCGCACCAGGCCGACTGGCTGGGCATCGTGCAATGCCTGCGCGAGGCCGGCTGCACCGTGGTCAGCGTGCTGCACGAGGTGTCCATGGCGCTGCAGGCCGACGAGATCGTCGTCATGGCCCGGGGCCAGGTCCGCCACCAGGGCGTGGCCGCCGACCCCGCCACCCACCGCGCCGTGTGCGCGGTGTTCGACCAGCGCCTGTCCATCCATGCGGTGGACGGGCAATGGGTGGCCTTGCCGGTGGTGCCGACCCGCCTGTCTCCCCTGCACCCCATGCACTCCATACCTCTCGCCTGAAGGAAACCGACCATGTGGATTGAAAGCGCCTTCGCGCAGATCGCCCAGCTGCTGCTGTGGCCCGTGCTGCTCAGCGTGGGGCTGGCCTTTGCCTACGCCCTGTGGGTGTCCGGCATGGCCCTGATGGAAGCCTGGCAGCGCCGCCGCCCCGGGGCCTACCGCGGCCTGCAGGCGGCCCCCGATGCCAGCCCCGAGGAGCTGGAGCTGCAGCTGGTGCGGATGCTGGAGCCGGTGCGCCTGCTCAGCCGCCTGAGCCCCATGCTGGGCCTGATCGCCACCATGATCCCCCTGGGCCCCGCGCTGCAGAGCGTGGCGGTGGCGGGCGGCCAGGGCCAGCAGGCGCTGGCGGTGTTCAGCGGGGCGTTTGCCGGCGTGGTGCTGGCGCTGGCCGCCGCCGCGCTGGGGCTGGTGGTGTATTCGGTGCGCCGCCGCTGGCTGCTGGCCGAGCTGCTGCAGCTGCGCCGCGAGCGGGGCTGGGCATGAGCCGCGGGCTGCGCCACCTGTCCCTGCTGCAGGAGGACGACGACGATCCCCTGCTCTCGGCCGTCAACCTGGTCGACGTGTTCCTGGTGCTGGTCGTGGCCCTGCTCACCGCCGTGGCGGTGCGGGGCCAGCACGAGGCCCAGGAAGACGTGACCCTGATCCGCCGCCCCGGCCAGCCCGACATGGAGATCGTCGTGCGCGAGCAGGGCCGCGAGATCCGCTACCAGGGCGCGGGCAGCGCCGCGCAAGGCCAGGGCGTGCGCGCCGGCGTGGCCTACCGCCTGGCGGACGGGCAGATCGTCTATGTGCCGGAAGCGGGGAACGCGCCGCCCACCCCGGCCCCCGCGCCGGAGGCGGGCCGCTGATGCGCCTGCACCGCACCGGTCGGCCTGGGTTCCGGCCCGGGTTCCTGCCTGAAGCCGGGCCCGCCGCATTCCGCTGGCTGGCCGCCTGGCTGCTGCTGGCCCTGCTCTGCGGCCTGGCGCCGCCTGCCCGGGCGCAGGGGCGCCTGCTGTGGGTCACTGGCGACATCACCCCGGTCGCGCGCACGGCCCAGGTCGAGCGCCTGGGCCAGGCCGCCGGCTGGCAGGTGCAGGCGCTGGACCTGCCGCTGAAGGCCCCCGCCGAGCTGCCCGAGGCCGAGCGCGCGCGCTGGCGCCAGGCGCTGGCGCAGGCCGACCAGGTCTGGATCGATGCCCCCCATGCCAGCGTGGAGGGGCGCTTGCGCCAGGTGCTGGCCCCGCTGCTCGCTGAACGGCCCCTGTCCCGCGTGGTCTGGGTGCCGGCCGGGCAGGGCGCCGGGGCGCCGCCAGCACCGGTGCCCCAGCGCATCGCAGCCTATGTGCAGGCCGGGGGCGAGGCCAACCTGCGCCAGGCCTGGCGGCTGGCCCAGGCCTGGCAACACGGCCAGCCGCTGCCCGAGCTGCCGCCGCCGGCCCCCTGGCCCGCGCGCGGCCTCTACCACCCCGAGGTGGCCGGCGCCTTGCCGGGCGTCTTGTCCGACGCGCGGGCCCTGCGGGCCTGGCAGCAGGGTCAGCCGCACTGGGCGGACCGCCCGGCCGTTGCCTTGCTGGTGCACCGCCACCACCTGGTCCAGGGCGAGACCGCCTGGCTGGACCAGTGGCTGCGCCTGTTCGCGCAGCAGGGCCTGTTCGCCTATGCAGTGTTTGGCCAGTCGCTCGATGCGGCGGCCCTGGAGTCCCTGCTGGAAGGGGAGGACGGCCGCCCCCACCCGCGCGTGCTGGTGCTGCACCAGCTCGTCGGCCAGCCCGCCGCGCTGCAGCCCCTGCTGGCGCGCTGGGGCGTGCCGCTGCTGGCCACCCAGCCCTGGCGTGGCGGCAGCGAAGGCGACTGGGCCGGCCATCCCACCGGCCTGCCGCTGTCGGACCTGCCCTTCTACCTGGCCCAGCCCGAGGCGGCGGGCGCGGTCGATCCGGTGCTGGTGACCGCCACGGCGGAGCAGGGTCGGCGCACCGTGCTCATCGAGCGCCAGGCCCAGGCCGTGGCCGGGCGCGCACGGCGGCTGCTCGCCCTGCAGGACCGCCCCCGCGCCCAGCGCCGGCTGGTCGCCATGGTCTACAACTACCCGCCGGGCGGCACGAACTTCGGCGCCTCGTTCCTGAACGTGCCGCGCAGCCTGCAGCGCGTGTCCGCCGCGCTGGCCGATGCGGGCTACGCCACCCAAGCCGTCGCGGAGGGCGACTGGGTCGAGGGCCTCAAGCCCCTGCTGGCGGCCTATTACCCGGGGGCCGAGCTGCGCCAGCTGTTGGCGCAGGACCAGGCCGAGGCCCTGCCGCTGGCCCGCTACCGGGCCTTCTACGAGCAGCTGCCGGCCCCTGTGCGCGCGCGCATCGAGGCCCACTGGGGCCCGCCCGAGCGCAGCCGCTACCTGCTGGACTGGCAGGGCGAGCGCGTGTTCGCCATTCCCCGCCTGCAGCGTGGTCATCTGGCCGTGCTGCCCCAGCCCCCGCGCGAGGAAACCCTGCGCCTGGGCCAGAACCCTTTCATGCACAAAACCCAGGCGCCGCTGTCGCACCACTACCTGGCCACCTACCTGTGGGCCGGGCAGGCCGATGCGCTGATCCACTTCGGCACGCACGGCACGCAGGAATGGGCGCCCGGCAAGGCGCGCGGCCCCGACGCCTGGGACGACGTCATGCTGCCCCTGGGCGCGGCGGCGGGCCATGTCCCGGTGGTCTATCCCTACATCGTGGACAACCTGGGCGAGGCCCTGACCGCCAAGCGCCGGGGCCGGGCCGTGCTGGTCAGCCACCGCACCCCCTCCTTCGCGCCCGCCGGCTTCAACGCCCGCATGGCCGAGATGCACGAGCTGATGCACGAGTGGGAAACCGTGGACGCCGGCCCCACCCGCCAGGCGCTGGAGCGGCGCCTGGTGGACCAGTTCGTGGCGCACCAGCTGCACCGCGACCTGGGCTGGACGGCCGAGGCCATCGCCCGCGATTTCGAGGGCTTCCTGGAATTGCTGCACCCCTACCTGGACCGCCTGGCGCAAAGCAGCCAGCCCCAGGGCCTGGCCGTCTTCGGCGAGGTGCCGGCGCCCGAGCGCCGGCGTCAGACCCTGCTGCAGGCCTTGCGCCAGCCCCTGATCGACGCGCTGGGCGAGGACATCGACGAGGCCTTCCTGATCGACCACCGCGCCGTCGCCCAGTCGCGCCCGGCCCGCTGGCTGGACCTGGCGCTGCGCGATGCCGAGGCCGCCAGCCGGCTGGACCTGCGCCCGGCGCCGGCCGCGCCCGGGGCGGAGGGCGGCGCCCCCGTGCGCGGCGGCGACTTCGTGCCCAACCGCGCCGCGCGCAAGCCCATCGATTCGGCGGCCCTGCACGCCCTGGCGCTGCGCGCGCAGCAGCTGGAGGCCTTGCTGGCCACCGAAGGCGAAATCCCCGGCCTGCTGGCCGCGCTGGACGGCCGCTACCTGACGGCGGCCTATGGCGGCGACCCCATCCGCAACCCCGACAGCCTGCCCACCGGGCGCAACCTGACCGGGCTGGACCCCAGCCGCCTGCCCACGCGCCAGGCCTACGAGGTGGCGCAGCGCCTGTTCGCGCAGTGGCTGGAGGACTGGCGCGCCGCCCACGGCGGGCGCATGCCCCGGCGCCTGGTGCTGTCGCTGTGGGCGGGCGAAACCCTGCGCCACCAGGGCGTCATGGAAGCCCAGGCCCTGGTGGCGCTGGGCCTGCAGCCCGTGTGGGACAGCACGGGGCGGCCCCAGCGGGTGGCGCTGATCCCGCGCGACGCGCTGGGCCGCGACCGGGTGGACGTGCTGCTCAGCGTCACCGGCTCGTACCGCGACCAGTTTCCGGCGCTGATGGCCCTGGTTGACCAGGCCGTCGCTCTGGCGGCCGAGGCCGAACCCGCCAATGCCGTCGCGCGCAACACCGCCACGGTGGAGGCCGCGCTGCGCCGCGCCGGCCTGCCCGCGCCCCAGGCGCAGGCCCTGGCCCGGGCGCGCAGCTTTGGCAACGCCAGCGGCGACTACGGCACCGGCCTGTCCGAGGCCGTGCAGGACGGCGGCCTGCGCCGCGACGACGCCCGCCTGGGCCAGCTGTTTCTGGAGCGCATGGGCCAGCCCTTCGTGAACGGCGAGCCGCTGCCCGGCGTGGCCCGCGCCCAGGCGGCCCAGGCCCTGGGCGCGCACCTGCGCGAGGCGGATGGGGCCGTGCTGTCGCGCAGCTCCCACCTCTACGCCATGGCCACGTCCGACGACCCCTTCCAGTACCTGGGCGGGCTGGCGGCCGCCGCCCGGGCCGCCGGCAAGCAGGACGGCCTGGCGCTCTACGTGGGCGAGCTGCACGACGCCCGCGAGGCACACACCGAAAGCGCCCAGCGCAACATTGCCCGTGAGATGCAGTCCCGCTACCTGCACCCCGGCTGGCTGCAGGCCCAGCAGGCCGAGGGCTATGCCGGCACGCTGCAGGTGCTCAAGGCGGTGCAGTTCGCCTGGGGCTGGCAGGCCGTGGCGCCGGACACCATCCGGCCCGACCATTGGCAGAGCTTTTACGAGGTGCTGGTGAAGGACCGGCACCGGCTGGGCACCCCCGCGTGGCTGCGCCAGCACCCGCAGGCCTACGCCCAGACCCTGGAGCGCCTGGTGCAGGCCAGCCGCCTGGGCCACTGGCAGCCCGACGCCGCCACCCGCGCGGAACTGGCCCGCACCTACGCCGAACTGACCCGCGCCGCGCCGCTGGCGGCCGAACTGGCCGAGGTGCGGCACTGGGTCCGCCAGCAGGCGCCCGCGCAGGCGGCGGCCGGCCCCGCGCCGTCCGTGCGCGGCATGGCGGTGCGCACGCCCGGGGCGGTCCTGCCCACGCCCACAGCGCCCGCCGACGCCGCCCCCGCGCAGCCCGTCCTGGGCGTGCTGCTGCAGCGCCTGCCGCCCGAGGCCCCCGCCAGTCCCCGCCCCGCCGACCGCGTGGTGCAGGCCCTGGCCGTGCTGTGGCTGCTGGCCCTGCTGCTGGGCGGCGCGGCGTTCCAGGCGCGGCGCCGGCGCGCGTCTCCATTCCCGGCAGGGGCCTGAAGCGCCTGCCTTTGATTTTTTAGGAGCAAACCCATGCAGATTGAAACCCCCCCGAAAGAAAAACCTTACGAAAAAGCCGAGGGCGAGCGCCGCGGCCTTGTGATCGTCAACACCGGCGACGGCAAGGGCAAGAGCACGGCCGCCTTCGGCCTGGCGATCCGCGCCCATGGCCGGGGCAAGCCGGTCAAGGCCTTCCAGTTCATGAAGGTGCCCACCGCCCGCTTTGGCGAGCACCGCCTGTTCGAGCAGATTGGCCTGCCCATTGAGGGCCTGGGCGACGGCTTCAGCTGGAAGAGCAAGGACCTGGACCATT
Organism: uncultured Burkholderiaceae bacterium; assembly: GCA_964480105.1. Classification (GTDB taxonomy): domain Bacteria; phylum Pseudomonadota; class Gammaproteobacteria; order Burkholderiales; family Burkholderiaceae_C; genus CAYZPX01. Next base: position 6,430 of record CAYZPX010000091.1, read on the forward strand.
CCGCCCAGCTCGCCCGCGACGGCTGGGCCAAGGCCCGTGCGGCCATCCTGTCCGGGGAGTTGTTCCTGGTCGTGCTCGACGAAATCACCTACCCCTTGATTTACGGCTGGCTACCGCTGGACGAGGTGCTGCAGACCTTGCGCGAGCGCCCGCGCGAGGTGCATGTGGTGCTGACGGGCCGGCGCTGCCCGCAGGAAATCATCGACCTGGCCGACACCGTGACCGAGATGAAGCTGGTCAAACACGCCTTCCAGGCCGGCATTCCCGCGCAGCGGGGCATCGAAGACTGAGCGCCATGCTCCCTGCTGCCGAGCCACCGGCCCAGCCGCTGGCGGACCCCGCCTTCAGTCCCGCTGAGCGGGCCGCCGTCTACCGAGCCATCGCTGAGCGCCGCGACATGCGCCATTTCGCGGGGGGCGCCGTGCCCCCCGAGACCCTGATGCGCCTGCTGCAGGCGGCCCACCAGGCGCCCAGCGTGGGCTTCATGCAGCCCTGGCGCTTCATCCGGGTCAGCGATGCCGGCCTGCGCCAGCACCTGCATGCCCTGATCGAGGCCGAGCGCTTGCGCACCGCCGAGGCCCTGGGCCAGCGCAGCGAGGAGTTCATGCGCCTCAAGGTGCAGGGCGTGCTCGACGCGGCCGAGGTGCTGGTCGTGGCCCTGGCCGAGGGGCGCGAGCGCCACGTCTTCGGCCGCCGCACGATGCCGGAAATGGACCTGGCCTCGGCCAGCTGCGCGATCCAGAACCTGTGGCTTGCCGCGCGGGCCGAAGGCCTGGGCATGGGCTGGGTGTCCCTGTTCGAGCCCTTGGACCTGGCCCGCGCGTTGGCCTTGCCCGAGGGGGCCACGCCCATCGCGGTGCTGTGCCTGGGGCCCGTGCCCGGCTTCTACCCCGCGCCCATGCTGGCGCAGCAAGGCTGGGCGCAGCGCGAAGACCTGGCCGCGCTGGTGTTCGAGAACTGCTGGGGGCAGGCCTTGTGCTGGGACGCCCCAGAGGCGGGCCACCATGCTTGAGGCCCTGCTGGGCAACCCCCTGGTGCTGCTGGCGCTGGCCCTGCCGGTGGCCTGGGCGGTGGACCGCTGGTGGGGCGAGCCCCCCGTGACCCTGCACCCGGTGGTCTGGATGGGCCATTACCTGGGAACGCTGGGTGGCTGCATTGCCCCACGGGTGACGAAAGGGCAACCCTTGTCCCATCGCCTGAGCTTGCTCAACCTGCTGCGTTGGGCCGCCGGCGCGTTGGCCTGGTGTGTGGGGACCTTGAGCGTGGCCTTGTTGGCGTCGCTGCTGCAGTCCTGGGTACTGGGCTGGGATGGCGCCTGGCTCTGGTTGGCGCCGCTGGCGCTGGGCCTGCTGCTCAAGCCCCTGCTCGCCTGGCGCATGCTGCGCGACGAGGTGCAGGCGGTCGAAGATGCGCTGGCCCGGTCGCTGGATGAGGGCCGCGCCCAGCTCGCCCGCCTGGTCAGCCGCGACGTGACGCAGCTGGACGCCACCCAAGTGCGCGAAAGCGCCATCGAGTCGCTGACCGAGAACCTCAACGACTCCCTGGTCGCGCCGGTGTTCTGGTTTTTTGTGCTCGGCCTGCCGGGCGCAGCGCTCTACCGTTTTTCCAACACGGCCGATGCCATGTGGGGCTACCCCGGCGAGCGCGGCGGGCGCGACTGGCACTGGGTCGGCAAATGGGCGGCGCGGGCGGACGATGTGCTGTCGTGGATTCCGGCGCGGCTCACGGCGCTGCTGTTGTGGCTGTGGGGGCCTGCGGGGCGCCGGGGCTTGGCGGCCCGCAGTCTGCGCACCGAGGCGCGCAAGACCCCGTCGCCCAACAGCGGCTGGCCCATGGCGGCGGCCGCGCTGCTGCTGAACCTGCGCCTGGCCAAGCCAGGCGTGTATGTGCTGAATCCTGAGGGCCAGGCGGCACAGCCTGCCCACACCCACCTGGCGCTGGATTTATGCCAAAAAACGGCCCTAAGCGCCATTTCATCAGCGGTAGTAGCTATGGTATTGATAGCGTTTTGGATTCAAGGGATGTTGCTGTGAGCCGTTTGCAAGATGGCCTGATCCCCCTGCACGGCGGGCCCGACGCCTTGGGCGTGCCGCGCTGGGATTTTTCGACCAACAGCAATGCTTGCGGTCCCTGTCCCATCGCCTTGGAGGCCTTGGCCCAGGCCGATGCCACGCACTATCCCGACCCTGGCTACCACGCGCTGCGGGTGCAGCTGGGTGCCTTCCACGCCGTGGCGCCCGAGCGCATCGTGGTGGCGGCCAGTGCCAGCGAGTTCATTTTTCGCATCACCGCCTGGGCTGTGCGCCAGGGTGTGCAGCGGGTGACCGTGCCCCGGCATGGCTATGGCGACTACACCCAGGCGGCGCGGGCATGGGGGCTGGAGGTGCTGCCCGATGCCTTGCTGGAGGGCCAGTCCTCCAATTCCGCCATGCCCAAAGGGACAGAGGCCACGGGATCGCTGCTGCGCTGGGCGGCTGCCCCGTCCAGCCCGCTGGGCCAGGAGCCGTCTGGCTTGAGCGCCTGGGTGGATGCTGCCGTGGAAAAGGACGCTTTGGCTTTTTCCGTGCTCGATAGCGCCTATGCGCCCTTGCGGCTGGAGGGACGCTCGTCGTTGAGTGCGCACCAGCACGATCAGGTCTGGCGCCTGTTTTCCCCCAATAAGGCCCTGGGCCTGACGGGCGTGCGGGGAGCGTATGCGATTGCGCCGGCAGGGCTGAGTGCGGTGGACCTTGCCGGTCTGCAGGCCCTGGCGCCGTCCTGGCCCTTGGGTGCGCATGGCGTGGCCCTGCTACAAGCTTGGTGCCAGCCTGCCACCCAGGACTGGCTGGCGCAGTCCCTGCTGCGCTTGCGGGACTGGAAAGCCGCGCAGACCGCGCTGTGCGCCGAACTGGGCTGGACCGTGCTGCCCAGTGTGGGGAACTTTTTCACCGTGCGAGCGCCACCCTGGTTCGGTTCGTCTGCGGATTGGCAGCGGCACTTGCAAGCAGTTCGTCGCCAGGGAGTGAAGGTCCGTGACGCCAGCTCGTTCGGTTTGCCTGGCCATTGGCGACTGGCGGTGTTGCCGCCTTCTGCCCAGAGTGCCCTGGGGGCCTTGCAGTGGAAAGCACCCTGAGTTTCCATGCTTTGCGACGGGGCGCAGTCTTGGGGTTCTTCCCAAGCAATCACGCGGTGGTCACGCGGTGCAAAACCCGGTTTACCCCTGACAATCGTTGCCCGGCGATTTGGAATTCACAAAACCATGTTGAGGGGGTGCGATGCTGCAACTGAGAGGAATGACGGTGGCCCGGCGCCTGGGCCTGCTGGTCACTCTGGCCTTTGCCGGGGTGATGGTGCTGGCTTTGGTGTTCATTGCTTCGGAGCGACGCTTGCTGATGCAGGAGCGGCAAGATGCGGTCCGACAGACCGTGGAGGTCGCACATGGCCTGGTGGCGATGGCCCACCGCGAAATGCAGGAAGGCCAGCTCACCGAGGCCGACGCCAAGCGCCGTGCGCTGGAGGCCCTGCGGGGGCTGCGCTACAGCGGCAAGGAGTATTTCTGGGTGAACGACATGCTGCCCCGCATGGTCATGCACCCCATCAATCCCAAGCTGGAAGGCCAGGACCTGTCGGAGAACAAGGACCCGACCGGCAAGCGCTTGTTCGTGGAGTTCGTCAAGGTCGTTCGTGAGCGGCAGGAGGGCACGGTGTCGTATCTCTGGCCGAAGCCAGGCAGTCAGACCCCCGTCGAGAAGGTTTCCTACGTCAAAGGCTTTAGCCCCTGGGGTTGGGTGATTGGTTCCGGTGTCTACGTCGACACGGTCGACAGCGCGCTGTGGTCGCGCGCGCTCACGATGGGCCTGAGCGCGTTGGCGCTGGGGGTGGGCGTGCTGGTCTCTGGAGGGCTGATTGCCCGCAGCCTCTTGCGCCAGCTGGGCGGAGAGCCTGCCTATTACTACAGCCGTAGTACCTGAGATAAAGTGCCACACATCACAACAACGTGGCAAA
>CAYZPX010000092.1:0-10322 GCA_964480105.1 uncultured Burkholderiaceae bacterium
CCCGGGATTGGTTGCGCTACGAGGTGCCAGACCGTTACATCCGCCGAGACGCGCGTGGCCACTACAAAGGCCAAAAGCAAATCTGGTATCTGCTGCAATTGCTGGGACACGACTGGGATTTGAACCTGCGCGCCACGAACCACCCGGAGTTCGATGCCTGGCGCTGGAACGACTACTGGGTGCCACTGGACGTGGTGGTGGAATTCAAGCGGGGGGTTTACGAAATGGCGTTGACCGAGTTGTCGCGCTTTTTGCCACGCAACGAACACCGCAACCGCTACCTACGCGGTAGTCCGCGTGCGCGCAGTGGAGAGATGCTGGGCCCGTCGATGACATCCCACGGTTCCCTGCGCGTTTCGTCCGTGCTGGTGGCGCCAGACTGCGAACTCCCGCCTGGGGCCAGCTTCGATCCCCACCCTGGTGGCGAAACCATGGCACCGAGCGCTTACCCACCGCCCGTGCGCTGAACTGAACAAACTGGGCGATACCACCGCAATACGCGCCAAATGTGCCAAGGGCCGCCGTGCAGCAGCGCACAGTGGCCCTTGGTACGTTGGAAGATCAAACGCCCTCGCTCAGCACCAGGTTATCGCGGTGGACCATTTCTGGCTCCGCCACGTAGCCCAACAAGGCCTCCACATCCACCGATGGCTTGCGGCACAGCAAGCGAGCCTCGGCGCTGGCGTAATTGGCCAGGCCCCGGGCGATTTCGCGGCCCTGTTCATCGCGCAGGGCAATCACGTCGCCCCGGGCAAACTCGCCCTCGACCGCCACCATGCCAATGGGCAGCAGGCTCTTGCCTTCCGCACAGAGCTTGGCCACCGCGCCCGCATCGACCGTCACCGCACCGCGCAGCTGCAGGTGGTCGGCCATCCACTGCTTGCGGGCCTGTTTTTTGGCGGTTTGGGCGACCAGCAGGGTGCCAACCGGCTCGCCGCGCACCAGACGCAGCAGGGCATCGGGCTCACGGCCCCAGGCAATCACGGTCGACGCGCCAGAGCCCGCCGCGCGCTTGGCGGCCAGGATCTTGGTGATCATGCCGCCCTTGCCAATGCTGGAGCCCGCGCCACCCGCCATGGCCTCCAGCGCAGGGTCGCCCGCCCGGGCTTCATGGACGAACTGCGCAGCGGGATCACGGCGCGGGTCGGCGGTGTAGAGGCCCTTCTGGTCGGTCAGGATGACCAGCGCATCGGCCTCGACCAGGTTGGCGACCAGGGCACCCAGGGTGTCGTTGTCGCCGAACTTGATCTCGTCGGTGACCACCGTGTCGTTCTCGTTGATCACTGGCACCACGCCCATGCGCAGCAAGGTCAGCAGGGTGGAACGGGCGTTGAGGTAGCGCTCACGGTCGGCCAGATCGGCATGGGTAAGCAGCACCTGGGCGCTGCCCATGCCGCATTCGCGCAGCTTGGTCTCGTACATCTGCGCCAGGCCCATCTGGCCCACGGCGGCGGCGGCCTGCAGTTCGTGGATTTCCTTGGGGCGGCTGGTCCACCCCAGGCGCTTCATGCCCTCGGCAATGGCCCCGCTGGAAACCATCACCACCTCGCGGGGTGTATCGCCCTCACCGCGGACCAGGGCGGCCAGCTGGCGACTCCATTCACCAATCGCCGTCTCGTCCAGCCCCCGCCCTTCGTTGGTGACCAGGCTGGACCCGACTTTGACCACGATCCGCCGCGCATTGCGCAAAACCGTCGAACCTGTTTGCAGACTCATTTTTGCCCTCAAGCCTTTCAATTCAAGCGGTACTAGCTATTTATTTCGTAGCATCCGCGGAGACATCATCACCAGGCTGGAAGCGGGGGTCCACCTCTACCACGGGCTGTTCGGCCTGCTGGGCGGCCTTCACGGCCTGGAAGATGGCCTTGATCAGAGGCTCGCAGCCCTCGCGAGTCAGGGCCGAGATCTCAAAGACTGGCCCCTTCCACTTGAAGCGCTTGACGAAGTCCTTGACCCGTGCCGCCCGCTCGTCCTGCGGCACCATGTCCAGCTTGTTCAACACCAGCCAGCGAGGCTTGTCGTGGAGGTCCTTGTCGTATTTCTTGAGCTCGTTGACGATGGCCTTGGCCTGTGCGACCGGGTCCACACCCTCGTCGAACGGCGCCAGGTCCACGATGTGCAGCAACAGGCGGGTGCGCTGCAGGTGCCGCAAGAACTGATGGCCCAGGCCCGCGCCTTCGGACGCGCCTTCGATCAGGCCGGGAATGTCAGCGACGACAAAGCTTTGCTCTGGCCCCACGCGCACCACGCCCAGGTTCGGGTGCAGGGTGGTGAAGGGGTAGTCGGCAATCTTGGGACGCGCGTTCGACACCGCCGCAATGAAGGTGGACTTTCCCGCATTCGGCATGCCCAGCAGACCCACATCGGCCAGCACCTTCAATTCGAGCTTCAGGCTCTTGCGCTCGCCGGGCCAGCCCGGGGTTTTCTGGCGTGGGGCGCGGTTGATGGCGCTCTTGAAACGCAGGTTGCCAAAACCGCCATCGCCCCCCTTGGCGATGGTGATGGCCTCGCCCGGTGTGAGCAACTCATACAGGACTTCGCCCGTCTCGGCATCGGTGACGATGGTGCCGACCGGCATTTTCAGCACGATGTCGTCGCCCGCAGCACCAAACATGTCCGACCCCATGCCATGCTCGCCCCGCTTGGCTTCGAAGCGGCGGGTGTAGCGGTAGTCCACCAGGGTGTTCAGGCTGGGGTCGGCGATGGCCAGCACATGGCCGCCACGGCCACCGTCACCGCCATTCGGGCCGCCGAATTCCTTGTACTTCTCGTGGCGGAACGAGACACAGCCATTGCCCCCATCGCCTGCGGCAATGTCAATAAAGGCTTCATCGACGAACTTCATGGTGCAGAACCCATTCAAAGTGGCTGGCGCCTGGGAAGGACCGATCGACCGGTGCGACCGCCACGCGCCTGCGACACGCCCAGGCAGCCAGGCCCGGCGGTCGTTTGGAAAAGAAAAAGCCCCGGCAAGCGGGGCTTTGATTATCGCAAGAGTCAGGGTCTCAAGCAGCAGGCGTCACATTGACGGTTTGCTTGGACATCGCACCCTTGGTGCCGAAGGACACGTGGCCGTCCACCAGAGCGAACAGGGTGTGGTCCTTGCCCACGCCGACGTTGGAGCCGGGGTGGAACTTGGTACCGCGCTGACGCACGATGATGGAACCAGCGCTGATCAATTCACCGCCGAAAGCCTTGACGCCGAGCATTTTTGGCTTGGAATCACGACCGTTTCGCGTAGAGCCGCCGCCTTTTTTCTGTGCCATGAGTGCAACTCCTGATTAGCCAGCAATCGCTGCAATTTGCAGCTCGGTGTAGTTCTGGCGATGGCCTTGGCGTTTCTGGTAATGCTTGCGACGGCGCATCTTGAAGATGCGAACCTTGTCGTGACGACCGTGGGAAACCACAATGGCTTTCACCGTTGCACCGGACACCAGGGGTGTACCAACCTTGAGTTCAGCGCCGTTGCCGACTGCCAACACCTGGTCGATCACGATTTCCTGGCCTACGTCCGCAGCAATCTGTTCTACTTTGATTTTTTCGCCGGAAGCAACGCGATATTGCTTGCCACCGGTTTTTATGACCGCGTACATGTTTGCCTTTTTATCTGAAAGCTCCGCGGACCATTCCGCAGAGCCAGAGATTATACGATGGCGGACTTTTTCTGACTAGTACCCCCAGGCCCTGCGGCTCAGTGCTTGAGCACCTCGGCGGTACCGCCCAAAGCCTTAGCGTCGGCCGGTGCCGCCACGGTGGGGGCTGCAGCGTCTTCCAACACGGGGGTAGGCATGCGTTCCAGGGCCAGTTCAAACACCTTGTCGATCCACTTGACGGGCACGATGTCCAGACCCGCCTTGACGTTGTCAGGAATCTCCTGCAGGTCCTTGACGTTGGCTTCAGGAATCAGCACGGTCTTGATGCCGCCACGCAGGGCAGCCAGCAGCTTTTCCTTCAAACCGCCAATGGCCGTCACTTCGCCGCGCAGGGTGATTTCGCCTGTCATCGCCACATCGGCGCGCACCGGGATTCCAGTCAACGCCGACACCATGGCCGTGGTCATGGCCGCACCAGCGCTGGGACCATCTTTGGGCGTGGCGCCATCGGGAACGTGGATGTGGAGGTCGAATTTCTCGAACATCTCGTCTTTGATGCCCAGGCCACGGGAGCGGCTGCGCACCACGGTGCGGGCGGCCTCGACCGATTCCTTCATCACATCGCCCAGCGAGCCGGTGCGGGTGATGGCACCCTTGCCCGGCATGGTGGCTGTCTCGATGGTCAGCAGGTCACCGCCCACCTCGGTCCAGGCCAGGCCCACGACCTGGCCGACCTGGTTTTGCGATTCGGCCAGACCGTAGGTGAACTTGCGCACGCCCAGGTAGTCGGCCAGGTTGGCCTCGGTGACCGCCACCGGCGCCGTGATCTTGTTCAGCTGCAGCTGCTTGACGACCTTGCGGCAGATCTTGGACAGCTCGCGCTCCAGCGAACGCACGCCCGCTTCGCGGGTGTAGTAGCGCACGACGTCGCGCACAGCCGATTCGGAGATATTCAACTCACCGTCCTTCACCCCATTGTTTTTGAGCTGCTTGGGCAAGAGGTAACGAACGGCAATATTGGTCTTTTCATCCTCGGTGTAGCCCGAGAGCCGAATCACTTCCATGCGGTCCAGGAGCGCCGGGGGGATGTTCATGGAGTTGGACGTGGCCACGAACATCACATCGCTGAGGTCGAAATCCACCTCGACATAGTGGTCGCCAAAGGCATGGTTCTGCTCGGGGTCCAGAACCTCCAGCAAGGCGCTGGAAGGATCACCCCGGAAATCCGTGCCCAGCTTGTCAATTTCGTCCAACAGGAACAGGGGATTGCGGGTACCGACCTTGGACAGGCTTTGCAGCACCTTGCCCGGCAGGGCACCAATGTAGGTGCGTCGGTGGCCACGGATCTCAGCCTCATCGCGCATGCCGCCCAACGCCATGCGCACGTACTTGCGGCCGGTGGCCTTGGCGATCGACTGACCCAGCGAGGTCTTGCCCACGCCCGGTGGCCCGACCAGGCACAGGATGGGCGCCTTGACCTTGTCCACGCGCTGCTGCACCGCGAGGTATTCCAGGATGCGGTCCTTGACCTTTTCAAGGCCGAAGTGGTCTTCGTTGAGCACGCCTTCGGCATGGGGCAGGTCGTGCTTGATCTTGGTCTTCTTGCTCCAGGGCAGGGCCGTCAGCACATCGATGTAGTTGCGCACCACCGAGGCCTCGGCGGACATCGGCGACATCAGCTTGAGCTTCTTCAGTTCGGACTCGGCCTTCTTGCGCGCCTCGGCCGGCATCTTGGCCAGCTGGATCTTCTTTTCGATTTCTTCCAGATCGGCGCCATCCTCGCCCTCGCCCAGCTCTTTCTGAATGGCCTTGACCTGTTCATTCAGGTAGAAGTCGCGCTGGTTCTTCTCCATCTGCCGCTTGACCCGTCCGCGGATCTTCTTGTCCACGTTCAAGATATCGACCTCGCGTTCCAACTGGGCGTACAGGTCTTCCAGGCGGTCCTTCACGCCCGCCAGGTCCAGCACCGACTGCTTGTTCTCCAGCTTGAGCGGGAGGTGGGCCGCAATGGTGTCAGCAAGACGGCCTGGGTCATCGATGCTGGCAATTGAGGTCAGGATTTCGGGCGGGATCTTCTTGTTGAGCTTGACGTACTGGTCGAACTGCTGCATCACGGCGCGTCGCAAGGCTTCGACTTCGCTGGCATCGTCCTCTTCTGCCGAGGTGTGCAACGGGGTGACGGTGGCGCTGAAATGTGATTCGGCCTCCTCAATGCGGTCTACCTGGGCGCGTTGCAGCCCTTCCACCAACACCTTCACGGTGCCATCGGGCAACTTCAACAACTGAAGGATGGTGGAGACACAGCCAACGCCGAACATGTCGGTGGCGGCCGGTTCGTCCTTGGCGGCAGCCTTCTGGGCGACCAGCATGATGCGGCGGTCGCTTTCCATCGCGATCTCCAGCGCCTTGATGCTTTTTTGACGGCCCACAAACAGCGGGATCACCATGTGGGGGAAGACCACCACGTCCCGCAACGGCAGCAGCGGCAGGTCGATGGGGGTGGCCGGCAAGGGGGAATGACCAGACATGGCTATCCTCTCGGAAGTCAGGAACAAATGAAAGCGGAGACCGCCCGCAGAACCACCACGGGCATTGCATACAACGGTCCCTGCAGAAAGGCACCTTTATGTGGTGCCGCAAGGCAGTGAATCAAGCCTTCTTGGCAACTTCGCGGTACAGCAACAAGGGCGGCTGGTCGCTTTCGATGGTGGATTCGTCAATCACCACTTTTTCCACGTTGGCGGTGTTGGGCAAATCGAACATCACGCCCATCAAGGCATGCTCCATGATGGACCGCAGCCCGCGGGCGCCAGTTTTGCGGGCCAGGGCCTTGCGGGCAATCGCACGCAGGGCCGCGGGGCGAATTTCCAAATCCACCCCTTCCAAGGACAGCAGCTTGCTGTATTGCTTGACCAAGGCGTTCTTGGGCTCGGTCAAGATCTGCACCAGGGCGTCCTCGCTCAACTCGGCGAGCGCGGTCACCACCGGCATGCGGCCTACCAGTTCGGGAATCAAACCAAACTTGATGAGGTCTTCCGGTTCGATCTCCCTGAACACCTCGGAGAGCGAGCGCTGCTTCTTGCTGCGCACCGCGGCACCAAAGCCGATGCCCGAGGCCTCGGTCCGGTTCTCGATCACCTTTTCCAGCCCGGCAAATGCGCCGCCACAGATGAACAGGATGTTGGTGGTGTCAATCTGCAGAAAGTCCTGGTTCGGATGCTTGCGCCCGCCCTGCGGCGGCACGCTGGCCATGGTGCCCTCGATCAGCTTGAGCAGGGCCTGCTGCACACCCTCTCCCGACACATCGCGGGTGATACTAGGGTTGTCGGACTTGCGGGAAATCTTGTCGATTTCATCGATGTAAACGATGCCGCGCTGCGCACGCTCTGCGTCGTAATTGCAGCTTTGCAAGAGCTTGAGGATGATGTTCTCGACATCCTCGCCCACATAACCTGCCTCGGTCAGCGTGGTGGCATCGGCCATCACGAAGGGAACGTCCAGCATGCGGGCCATGGTCTGGGCCAGCAAGGTCTTGCCAGAGCCGGTGGGGCCAATCAGAAGGATGTTGCTCTTGGCCAGTTCGACGTCGTCTTTGCCCGCCTTGTCCTTGTGGCGCAGGCGCTTGTAGTGGTTGTAGACCGCCACGGCCAAGGCACGCTTGGCAGCATCCTGGCCAATGACATAGTTGTCGAGGTTGGCCTTGATTTCCTGGGGCGTGGGCAGGTCGCTGCGAATCTCCTTGGCCAGTTCTGCCGGCAATTCATCGCGAATGATCTCGTTGCACAAGTCAATGCATTCGTCACAGATGAACACGGTGGGACCGGCGATCAATTTCTTCACTTCGTGCTGGCTTTTGCCGCAGAAGGAGCAATGCAGGGTTTTTTCGCTGGAAGAGCCTTTTGTATCGGCCATGGGGGCAGTGCCTCGTGAGATTTCGTGGTCAAAGATGATAACGAAATGAAAACGGCGTCTTCTTGCCAAGAAAACGCCGTTGCCATTGCGCGGAACAGGGGCTCAGGAACGCTTGGAGATCACCTGGTCCACCAGTCCGTAAGCCTGGGCCTCGTCGGCCGACAGGAAGTAATCCCGCTCGGTGTCTCGCTCAATCTTCTCCAGGGGCTGCCCCGTGCGTTCGGCCAGGATCTCGTTGAGGCGGGAGCGGGTCTTGAGGATTTCGCGGGCATGGATTTCGATTTCCGTGGCCTGGCCCTGCATGCCGCCCAGGGGCTGGTGGATCATGACCTTGGAGTTGGGCAAGGCAAAACGCTTGCCCTTGGCCCCCGCAGCCAACAGGAATGCGCCCATGCTGGCGGCCATGCCAGTGCACAGCGTGGACACATCGGGCTTGATGAAGTTCATGGTGTCAAAAATCGCCATGCCCGCGCTGACGGAACCACCGGGCGAGTTGATGTAGAAGGAAATGTCCTTCTCCGGGTTCTCGCTCTCCAGGAACAGCAGCTGGGCCACGATCAGATTGGCCGACTGGTCATTGACGGGACCCACCAAGAAGATCACGCGCTCCTTGAGCAAGCGCGAATAAATGTCGTAGGAACGCTCACCGCGCCCCGACTGCTCGATGACCATGGGAATCATGCCCAGGCCCTGCGTTTCCAATGCACTCATGGTTGCTCCATTACAGCTGTGACGAATTTCACAAAACAAATGGGGCCTGCGCACGCTGGCACAAGCCCCTGACACACAGGAAAAGCCCCTGGCGCGATCACACCAGGCGCTCGTCCATCAAGCCTGTCCCATCAACTCGTCGAAGGAAATGGCCTTGTCTACCACCTTGGCCTTGTCCAGCACGAAGTTGGTCACATTGTTCTCGATCACCACGGCTTCGACTTCGGCCAGGCGGTTGCGGTCGCTGAAATACCAACGGACCACGTCTTCAGGCTTCTCGTAGCTGGCAGCCATCTCATCGACATGGGCCTTGAGCTGTTCGGGTGTGGCTTGCAAGTTGTTGGCCTGAACCAGCTCGGCCACCACCAGGCCCAGGCGCACGCGGCGCTCAGCCTGGGGACGGAAGATGTCTTCCGGAATTTCTGCCTTGTCGGCATCCTTGATGCCACGCTGTTTCAGGTCAGCACGGGCGCCTTCGAGCAGGCGCGCAATCTCGGCTTGGACAGCCGCATTGGGCAGGTCCAGCTCGGCCTTGGCCAGCAGGGCATCCATCACGGCCTGCTTGTTGCGGGCCAGGAGGCGGAACTTGACTTCACGGCTCAGATTTTTCTGGATGTCGGCACGCAGGCCGGCCACGGTGGCGTCGGCCACGCCCAGGGACTTGGCCAGGGCATCGTTGACTTCGGGCAGGTGGGCGGCTTCGATCTTCTTGACGGTGACCAGGAAGTCGGCAGTTTTGCCAGCCACTTCCTTGCCGTGGTATTCCTCAGGGAAGGCCAGGGGGAAGGTCTTGCTCTCGCCCGACTTCATGCCACGCACGGCATCTTCGAATTCCTTGAGCATTTGGCCTTCGCCGACCAAGAACTGGAAGTCCTCGGCCTTGCCGCCTTCGAAGGGCTCGCCGTCGATCTTGCCTTCAAAGTCCACGGTCACGCGGTCGCCGTCTTCGGCAGCTGCATCCAGGGCGCGCTGGGCAAAGGTGCGACGCTGCTTACGCAGGATGTCCAAGGTCTTGTCGATGGCAGCATCGGTCACTTCGGCCTGCAGCTTCTCGACTTCGGCCTCGGCCAGGTCGCCAATCTTGACTTCGGGATACACCTCGAACACCGCGTCAAAGTTCAGCTCCCCCTCGGGAGCGCCTTCCTTTTCGGTGATGCGGGGCTGGCCTGCTACGCGCAGCTGGGCTTCACTGGCGGCCGCGGCAAAGGCCTCGCCCACCTTGTCGTTCAGCACCTCGTACTGGACCGAGTAACCATAGCGCTGGGCCACCACATTCAGCGGCACCTTGCCAGGGCGGAAACCGTCCATCTTCACGGAGCGGGCCATGCGCTTGAGGCGGGCATCGACTTCGGTCTGGATGGCAGTCAGGGGCAGGCTCAGGGTAATCTTGCGTTCGAGCTTTTCGAGGGTTTCAACGGTAACGGCCATGGGTCTTCCTTTTGTTCATGGGTTGCGAAGGACGCCTGCTGCCACCACGCAGCGACGCCCACTTTCCGCAAAAAATCTGGGCAGGACGGGACGCGACAGGTCGCCGCGCAAGGCAAGACCGGAATGCCAAAGCTCCCGGCAGGCGCCTTTCCTGCTTGCTGAAAAGAAAAAGCCGGTCTCTCCGAAAGAAGCCTGCTTTTTCAAAATGGTTCTCGGTCACGAGGAGGGTTGCAAGCCACCCCCCTGCGTCCAAGCAGCCGGCTATTCTAGCGGCTCACCAGAGGCCGGAGCGGCGCCGGGACGCAAGCGCCTTGGCATCGGCCCTGGCTTATTTCAGGGCCTTGAAGCGCACGCGCTTGGGTCGAGCCCCTTCCTCGCCCAGGCGCTTCTTCTTGTCGGCTTCGTATTCGGTGAAGTTGCCGTCGTAGAAGTACCACTGGCTGTCGCCTTCGTAGGCCAGGATGTGGGTACAAATCCGGTCAAGGAACCAACGGTCGTGGGAGATCACCATGGCCGATCCAGCGAATTCCAACAGCGCTTCTTCCAGCGCACGCAGGGTTTCCACGTCCAGGTCGTTCGAGGGTTCGTCGAGCATCAGCACGTTGCCGCCCTGGGCCAGGGTTTTGGCCAGGTGCAGGCGGCCACGCTCACCGCCGGACAGGTTCTTCACCAGCTTTT
>CAYZPX010000093.1:0-10121 GCA_964480105.1 uncultured Burkholderiaceae bacterium
CGCCGATGATAGTGCGGATCCCCGTGTGAAAGTAGGTCATCGTCAGGCTGTTATTAAAACCCCCTGTCACCACCGTGGCAGGGGGTTTTGCTTTGGGCTGTGTGAAGTTTCTTGCACAATTAGGCATGCAATTGCCTCATCGTCGTCGCCCCGATTTTGAATCAGCACGCACATACGTTTATCCGGAACATTTGCGGAAAGCGATTGCCGATATGCCGGCTGCCCCAGGCGTGTACATTTTTCACGGCGAGGAAGGGGATTTGCCGCTGTATGTTGGCAAGAGCATCAACTTGCGCAGCCGTCTCTTGTCGCACTTGCGCAATCCAGACGAAGCCAGGATGCTGCAGCAAACCCAGCGCATCAGTCACCAGCGTACGGCCGGTGAGATTGGGGCCTTGCTTCTCGAAGCGCAGTTGGTCAAGCAACTCCATCCCTTGTTCAACCAAAAATTACGGCGCAATCGCCAACTCTGCTCCTGGCAGGTGCACGATGGTGGTCTGCCCGCGTTGGTGTATTCGAAGGATCTGAACTTTGCAAATACCCCTCGGATTTATGGCCTTTACGCCAGTCGACGTGCGGCAGAAAGTGCCTTGCGCCAATTGGCGGATGACCACCGTCTGTGTTACGGGGCGCTCGGGCTAGAAAAGCCCACTGCAGGACGGCCCTGTTTTCGGGCAATGCTCAAGCAATGTGCAGGCGTGTGTGCAGGCCAGGAAACCTATGAAGCTCACCGCCAACGCCTGTTCACAGCCCTGGAGGGACTACACGTGGTCTGCTGGCCTTATCCAGGCGCCGTCGGATTGGTGGAGCAGGATGGTGATTGGCAGCAAATCCATGTTGTGCACAATTGGCATTACCTAGGCAGTGTGGCCACGCCAGAACAAGCGCGTTCTTTGCAAGGTGTTGTGCCCGGTTTCGACGCCGATGGCTACAAAATCCTGTGCAAGCCCTTGCTGAGCGGACGTGCCCAGATTATGTTGCTTTGACGCGTTCCCGTTCAACCGCCGTCAAGGCTTGCACAAACTGAGGATGGGCCAACCATGCGCCTCGGCGTGTGCCTGAAGGACGGCATCCGGATCGACTGCCACCGGCTTGTGAACCGCTTGCAGCAAGGGCAGGTCATTGCGTGAGTCGCTGTAGAAACGACTTTCTGCAAGACTGGCCAGCGACTGGCCTTCACCTGCAAGCCAGTGCTCGACATGGGCAATCTTGCCGGCCCCAAAGCAATCTTGGGTCACGTGCATTTGGCTGTCAGAGGCCAAAACCACGTCTACGCCCAGATGAACCGCTACAGGCTCGACCAAGTTTGCACGGGTGGCGCTGACCACGACCGTGCGCAGGCCTTCCCGCACCAGTTGCGCGACGAGTGCTGGAGCTTGCGGCGCGATGGCTGGCAGCAGGGTGTCCACACGAAAACGCTCCAGTTCACGCCGAAGCTGCGTCGGCGCCAGTGCCGCATCCACGGCCACCCGGAAGCGCTGTAGCGCTGGAAAGTCCAGCACCCCCTGCGCATAGTCTGCGACAAAGTGATCGTGTGCAGCAATCAGCGCTGGGGAAACCAGGCCTCGTTCCAGCAGGTGGTCCATCCAGAGCTCGTTGCTGTCAGCGGCCAACAGGGTGTGGTCCAGGTCCAGGAAGGCGATGCGCATGGCGGGGGCTCTCAAAAAGGCATGTGCAAAACAAAAAGCCTGTCTTCAAACGAAGACAGGCTTTGAATTTGGTGGGCCCTGAGTGACTCGAACACTCGACCTACGGATTAAGAGTCCGCTGCTCTACCAACTGAGCTAAGAGCCCGCGCGTTGCTTTGCGTCAGCAACCGCGAAGACGTAGATTATGCACAGAGAATTTGGCCACTCTCGGAAATTTGCCAAAAAATTTCAGGCATTCGCCGGGTCAAGTCAGGCCATTGCGCCTTGCCAGTTCCACAAACAAGGCGCTCTGGTCCTGGTCGGCCAGCCCGCGGGCGTTGCCTTCGGCGTAGAGCTGTGCGAACAGCTGGGTGATAGGCGCATCAAAGCCGAGGTCTGCCGCTGTACCGAGGGCATTGCGCAGGTCCTTGAGCTGCACCGCCATCCGGCCGCGCGGGGCGAAGTCGCGCTCCACCATGCGCTGGCCGTGGACCTGCAGGATGCGGCTGTCGGCAAAGCCACCGGTAATGGCCTCGCGCACCTTGGCCATGTCGGCCCCGCCCTTGGCGGCCAACAGCAGGGCCTCGGCCACGGCGCCGATGGTGATGCCCACAATCATCTGGTTGGCCAGTTTGGCGAGTTGACCGGCACCGTGCGGCCCGACCAGGGTCGCGCGGCCAAGCGCGGCAAACACCGGCTGCGCGCGTTCAAAGTCGGTGGCTTCACCGCCCACCATGATCGCCAGCGTGCCGGCCTCCGCGCCCACGGTGCCGCCGGAGACGGGGGCATCCAGGCAGGCCACGCCCAGGGCCTGAAGCCGGGCGGCATGGTTCCGCGCTTCGGCGGGCTGGATCGAGGCCATATCGACGAACAGGCTTCCGGGGTGCATCGCTGCTGCGGCGCCTTGCTGAAACAGCACTTCGGCCACAACAGGACCGCTTTCCAGCAGGCTGATCGCGATGTCGGCGTGGCGCACGGCATCGGCCGCGGTGGCGTGGACGGTGGCGCCGTCCTGTGCCAGCGGCTCGGCCTTGGCGCGGGTGCGGTTCCAGGCGTGGACTTGATGACCCGCCGCGCACAGGCGACGCGCCATGGGCAAGCCCATCATGCCGGTGCCCAGCACGGCAATCTGCAGGGGGGAGGGGCTGATCATGAGGGAGGCTCCTTGAATTAAATGCTATGAAATCAATAGCTGGTACCGCTGAATTTTATTGGCCTGGAGACTGATTTGACCATTTAATCTACTTGGTCAATGTGGACGGTCTGCAGCCCCGTGTTCTTTCCGTCCACAGCGCGGCTGTGGCCCCTGGGGCCTTCCTACAATGCCTGCATGTTCCCACACGATCTTTTCAGCCCGCCTGCGGGCGCCTCGCCCCTGTTGGCCAACCTCAACCCCGAACAACTCGCTGCCGTGACCTTGCCGGCCGGCCATGCGCTGGTCCTGGCGGGGGCCGGTTCGGGCAAGACCCGGGTGCTGACCACCCGCATCGCCTGGCTGCTGCAAAACGGCCTGGCCACGCCCGGCGGCATCCTGGCCGTCACTTTCACCAACAAAGCCGCCAAGGAGATGGTGGCCCGCCTCACGGCCATGCTGCCAGTGAACGTGCGCGGCATGTGGATTGGCACCTTCCACGGTCTGTGCAACCGGCTGCTGCGCGCCCACCACCAGGCGGCGGGTCTGCCGCAGACCTTCCAGATCCTGGACACGCAAGACCAGCTCTCGGCCATCAAGCGGCTGTGCAAGCAGTTCAATGTGGATGAGGAGCGCTTTCCGCCCAAGCAGCTGCAGTATTTCATCGCCGGCTGCAAGGAAGACGGTCTGCGCCCGCGCGACGTGGCCGCCAGCGACCCGGACACGCGCAAAAAGGTGGAGCTCTACCAGCTCTACGAGGAGCAATGCCAGCGTGAGGGCGTGGTGGACTTTGGCGAGCTGATGCTGCGCTCGTATGAGCTGCTGCGCGACAACGACCCGGTGCGGGTGCATTACCAGCGGCGCTTTCGGCACATTTTGGTGGACGAGTTTCAGGACACCAACCGCCTGCAGTATTTGTGGCTCAAGCAGCTGGCGGGCGAGGTGGTCGAGGGCCGATTTCAGACCCAGGGCAGCGTGATGGCTGTGGGCGACGACGATCAGAGCATCTACGCCTTCCGGGGCGCACGCGTTGGCAACATGGCCGACTTTGTGCGCGAGTTCGCGGTCGAGCACCAGATCAAGCTGGAAGAAAACTACCGCAGCCACAGCCACATCCTGGACTCGGCCAATGCGCTGATCAGCCACAACAGCCGCCGCCTGGGCAAGAACCTGCGTACCAGCCAGGGCCCCGGCGAGCCGGTGCGCGTGCGGGAGGCCAGCAGCGACCTGGCCGAGGCGCAGTGGATGGTTGAGGAAATCAAGGGCCTGGTGAAGGACGATGGCTTTGCCCGCCACGAAATCGCCATCCTCTACCGCAGCAACGCGCAGAGCCGGGTGATTGAGTCGGCGCTGTTCAATGCCAGCATTCCCTACCGCGTCTATGGCGGGCTGCGCTTTTTCGAGCGGGCGGAAATCAAGCACGCGCTGGCGTATTTGCGCCTGCTGGAGAACCCCCACGACGACACCAGCTTCATGCGGGTGGTGAACTTTCCGCCGCGTGGGATTGGCGCTCGCAGCATTGAAGTGTTGCAGGACGCCGCCCGCGCTGCGGGCTGCTCGCTGCACGACGCCGTCACCACCGTGCTCGGCAAGGCGGGGGCCAACCTGGGCGCCTTTGTCGCCAAGATTGACGTGCTGCGCGAGCAGACCCAGGGCCAGAACCTGCGCAGCATCATCGAGCGCATGCTGGACGCCAGTGGCTTGATTGAGCATTACCGCGCCGAGCGCGAGGGCGCCGACCGCATCGAAAACTTGGAAGAACTGGTCAACGCCGCCGAGAGCTTTGTCACCCAGGAAGGCTTTGGCCGCGACGCAGTGGCCCTGCCGGTCGATGAACACGGCACCCCCCTCACGCAAAGCCCCGCCAGCCAGGGCCTGGACCCGAGCGCGCCCTTGCTGAACGAGCCCCTGCCGGGTGCCCTGCCTGGCCTGGTCGATGCCGACACCGGCGAAACCCTGTCGCCCCTGGTCGCCTTTCTGACCCACGCCGCTTTAGAGGCCGGCGATAACCAGGCCCAGGCCGGCCAGGACGCCGTGCAGCTGATGACTGTGCACGCCAGCAAGGGCCTGGAGTTCGATGCCGTCTTCATCGGCGGCCTGGAAGAAGGCCTGTTCCCCCACGACAACGCCCTGAGCGACCGCGATGGCCTCGAAGAAGAGCGCCGCCTGATGTACGTGGCCATCACCCGCGCGCGCAAACGCCTGTACCTGAGCCATTCGCAGACCCGCCTGCTGCACGGACAGACCCGCTACAACGTGCGCAGCCGCTTTCTGGACGAACTGCCGACCGAATCGCTCAAATGGCTCACGCCCAAGCAGCAGGGTTTTGGCTCATTTGCTCCTAATTCAGGAGCTAGTACCGCGCATTCCACGGGCTTTAAGGGCAGTTTTGGCTTCAAGACCGAGACCTTTGCCAATCCGCCCGTACCCCCACAAAAAGCGGCCCCGGCCCATGGCCTCAAGGTCGGGTTGCAGGTCTTTCACACCAAGTTTGGCGAAGGCAAGGTGCTGGCGCTGGAGGGCAGCGGCGACGACGCCCGCGCCCAGGTCCACTTTCCGCGCCACGGCACCAAGTGGTTGGCGCTGTCGGTGGCCAAGCTCACGGTGGTGGAGTGAGGTGAGGGCCGGTGCCCTGGCTCAGCCTTGCGCGGCGGTCCTGGGGTCGGTCACCACTTCGCCGTCTTCCTTGGTGAAGGGGCTGGGTAGCGGCGGCAGCAGGTCCAGTACCGCTTCGGAGGGGCGGCACAGGCGCACGCCCTGTGGCGAGCGCACGATGGGGCGCTGGATCAGGATGGGGTGCTGCTCGATGGCGTCCAGCAGTTGCTCCTCGCTCCAGTGGCTGGCGCCCAGGTTCAGTTCTTCGTAGGGCGTGCCCTTTTGTCGAAGGAGGTCGCGCACGCTCAGGCCCATCGCCTGGACCAGGGCCTTCAGTTCGGCGCGGCTGGGCGGGGTTTTCAGGTACTCGATGACGGTGGGCTCCACGCCGCAGTGCCGGATCAGGGCCAGCACATTGCGCGAGGTGCCGCATTTCGGGTTGTGGTAAATCGTGATGTCGCTCATGGGAGTGCTTTCAAAGGCCCACAAAGGGCAGGGTAGAGAAAAAGGCCGGGAAGCCTGCCACAAACTGCTCATCAGCCCCGTTCGGGGTTCCTGGCATTGACCATGGCCACCAGCGACAGCATCACTGGCACCTCGACCAGCACGCCCACCACCGTGGCCAGGGCCGCGCCGGAGTTCAGGCCGAACAGCGAAATCGCCACCGCCACTGCCAGCTCGAAAAAGTTGGAGGTGCCGATCAGGCAGGCCGGCCCGGCGACATCGTGCGGCAGGCGCAGCCACTTCGCCGCCCACCAGCTCAAAAAGAAGATGCCGTAGGTTTGCAGCACCAGTGGCACGGCGATCAACCCGATCACGCCGGGCTGGGCGACGATGGTTTCTGCCTGAAAGCCGAACAGCAGCACCACGGTGGCAATCAGTCCGGCGATCGACCAGGGCTTGAGGCGCGCGACGAAGTCTGCCACCGCGTGGCCAGGGCGCCGCTGCAGCGCATGGCGAGTGGCCATGCCCGCCGCCAGCGGCAGCACCACGTAGAGCACGGTGGACAGCACCAGGGTTTCCCAGGGCACGGTGACATCGGTCACGCCCAGCAAAAAGGCAGCAATCGGCGCAAAGGCCACCACCATGATCAGGTCGTTGACCGAGACTTGCACCAAGGTGTAGTTGGCATCGCCCTTCACCAGCTGGCTCCAGACAAACACCATCGCGGTGCAGGGCGCCACGCCCAGCAAAATCATGCCGGCGATGTACTCCTGGGCCGATTGCGGGTCCACCCAGGGGGCGAACAGGTGCTGAAAGAACAGCACGCCCAGGGCGGCCATGGTGAAGGGTTTGATCAGCCAGTTCACCACCAGGGTCAGCAGCAGGCCCTGGGGCTTTTGGCCCACATCGCGCACGGCGCCCCAGTCGGTCTGGATCATCATGGGGTAAATCATCACCCAGATGAACAAGGCCACGACCAGGTTCACATGGGCGATTTCCAGCGCGGCAATCGCCTGGAAGGCGGTGGGGGTCCACAGGCCCAGGCCCACGCCGGCGGCAATGCCCAGGGCGACCCAGACGGTCAGGAAGCGTTCAAACAATCCCATGTGAGTGGTCTCCGGCAAAGGGTTCTTGGGTGAGCTGGCGCAGGCGCATGAGGCCCACGGGTTCTTCGCGGCACATGGGCACCACGGCATGGCGCGGGGCGTGGCGCTGTGCCACGGCGGTGATCTGCGCGCGTTCTTGTGCCGCGCGCTGGCGCAGCAGCGGGGCGGTGACTGGCGCGGCGGCCACGCTGTCGTTCACCACCCAGGCCCAGGGGGTGATGCCGGCGCGCTGCAGGTCGGCCTGCAGCTGGGCGGCTTCGAGCACGGGGGTGGTTTCGGCCAGGGTCACGATCAGCGCCTTGGTCTGCTGTGGGTCCTGGAGCTGCATCATCGGCGTGGTGAAGTGCACACCCGTGCCTTCCATCTGGCGGGCGATGTCGCGGTGATAGGCACCGGTGGCATCCAGCAGCAGCAGGGTGTGGCCGGTGGGGGCGGTGTCCATCACCACGAATTTGCGGCTGGCTTCGCGAATCGCGCGGGAGAAGGCCTGGAACACGGCAATCTCCTCGGTGCAGGGCGAGCGCAGGTCTTCGGCCAGCAGGGCGCGGCCGGCGTCGTCCAGTTTGGCGCCCTTGCTGGCCATGACCTGAGCCCGGTAAGCCTCGGTGGCCGCATGTGGGTCGATGCGGCTGACCCGCAGGTTCTCCAGTGAGCCGTTGAGGGTTTCGCTGAGGTGCGCCGCCGGGTCGGTGGTGGTCAGATGCACGGGCAGGCCGCGGCTGGCCAGTTCCACCGCCACGGCTGCGGCCAGGGTGGTTTTGCCCACGCCACCCTTGCCCATCAGCATCACCAGACCATGGCCGTTGGCGGCAATCTCGTCGACCAGCTCGGCCAGGCTGGGAGCCTGCAGCGCCGGTTCGGCCGGCAGTGTGTGGCTCGTGCCCGGGATCGGGGTGGTGGTGTCGAGCAGCTGGCGCAGGGCGTCGAGGCCGACCAGATCGAAGGCCTTGAGCGGGATCTGCTCGCATGGCAGGTCGCGCAGTGCTTCGGGCATGGCCGCGATGGCTGCCTGTTCGCGGCGCTGCACGGCGGCGGCCAGTGGGTCGCCTGAGGTCTCTGTTGCCGGCAGCACGCCATTGATCACCAGGTGCTGCTGGCCGAGGCCGATGGCGGCCAGCTCCTCGTGGGTACGGGCCACTTCGCGCAGGGTCGCCGCCTGAGCCCTAGCCACCAATATCAGGCGGGTGCGCTGCGGGTCGGCCAGCGCCGCCACCGCGGCGGCGTACTGCTCGCGCTGCTTGTCCAGCCCTGCCAGCGGCCCGAGGCAGGAGGCATCGCCCTGACCGGCCTGAAGAAAATCGTTCCAGGCTCCCGGCAGTTGCAGCAGGCGGATGGTGTGTCCGGTGGGGGCGGTGTCGAAGAGGATGTGGTCGTAGTCGCGAGTCAGTTCGGAGTCCACCAGCAGGGCCGTGAACTCGTCAAAGGCGGCGATTTCGGTGGTGCAGGCGCCGGACAGCTGCTCTTCCATGCTGCGCACCACCTCGTCGGCCAGCACGCCGCGCGCCGGGCCGATGATGCGTTCGCGGTAGGCCTGGGCCGCGCCTGGCGGGTCGATCTCCAGCGCCGATAGGCGGGGCACGGCCGGCACCGGGGTGATCTGGTTGCCGATGCGGATGCCGAAGACCTGGCCGACATTGGAGGCCGGGTCGGTGCTCACCAGCAGCACGCGTTTGCCACTGGCGGCGAGAGTCAGGGCGCTGGCGCAGGCGATCGAGGTCTTGCCCACCCCGCCCTTGCCGGTGAAGAACAGGAAACGCGGTGCGGCGTGGAGAAACTGCATGGCCAGCTCCTGCTTAGTGGGTGTTCAGGGCGCGCTCGTACCAGCCCTGGCTGCGGTTGACCAGATGCACCAGCCAGAGCATCAGTGGCACCTCGATCAGTACGCCGACCACGGTGGCCAGTGCTGCGCCCGAGTGGAAACCATAGAGCACGATGGCCACGGCCACCGCCAGCTCGAAGAAGTTCGAGGCGCCGATCAGCGCCGCCGGCCCGGCGATGGCGTGGCGCACCCGCAGACGCCGGCACAGCCAGTAGCCGATCGCGGCGATCAGCAGGGTCTGCAGCAGCAACGGCACCGCCAGCAGGGCGATCACCAGTGGCTGGGCAATGATCGCCTGACCCTGGAAGGAGAACAGCAGCACCAGGGTGCTCAGCAGGGCGAGGGTGGCCAGCGGGGCGATCTTCGCCAGCGCCGCGTCGAAGGCCGCCTGCCCGCGGCGCAGCAGATGGGCGCGCAGCCACTGGGCGATGGCTAGGGGGATGACGATGTACATCAGCACCGACAGCAGCAGGGTGTCCCAGGGCACCGGGATCGATGACACACCGAGCAGCAGGGCGACGATCGGGGCAAAGGCCAGCACCAGCACCAGATCATTGAGCGCCACCTGGGTCAGGGTGAAATTGGCATCGCCGCGGCACAGGTGACTCCAGACGAACACCATGGCGGTGCAGGGCGCCGCACCGAGCAGGATCATGCCGGCCACGTAGCTGTCGATCTGCTCGGCCGGCAGCCAGTCGGCGAACAGGTGGCGGACGAACAGCCAGGCGAAGAACGCCATGGTGAAGGGCTTGATGGCCCAGTTGACCACCAGGGTCACGCCCATGCCGGCCTTCTCCCGCCAGACCTCGTGCAGGGAAGAGAAGTCGATCTTCATCAGCATGGGGATGATCATTACCCAGATCAGCAGGCCCACCGGCAGGTTGACCTGGGCGATCTGCAGTGCGCCGACGGCCTGCGCCGCCTGCGGCAGGTACAGGCCCAGCAGGGTGCCGGCGATGATGCACAGCAGCACCCACAGGCTCAGGTAGCGCTCGAAGAACCCCAGGGGGGTGGCATTGGACATCCGGCTTGCTCCGTCATCAGCTTGTAATATCTGTTTTACAAAATATACCTTATTAAATATATTCGCCAAAACGTATTTATTGCGGCAGGTCAATCCATGAAGCGTCCGTTGCGCGTGCTCTTTCTCTGTGTCGCCAATTCGGCCCGTTCGCTCATGGCCGAGGCGCTGCTACGGCATGCCGGTGGCGAGCAGTATCAGGTGTTCAGCGCCGGCAGCCGGCCGGGCTCGCCCGATTCGCGGGCACTGGCGGCGCTGGAGCAGGTGGGCATCGCCACGACGGGCCTGCGCAGCAAGGGCATCGACGAATTCGCCGGCGAGCACTTCGATTATGTGATCACCCTGTGTGACAAGCAGGCGCTGGAGTGCGCGGCAT
>CAYZPX010000094.1:0-10068 GCA_964480105.1 uncultured Burkholderiaceae bacterium
CCGGTGCCGCGCACCAGCCGGCCCACCACGCCGGTGCCGCCCAGGCCGCGCTCGACCTGGTAGCCCCAGCTTTGCAGCTTCTCGGCCACCAGGGTGGCGGTGCGGTGTTCGTCAAACGCCAGCTCGGGGTGGCGGTGGATGTCGTGGCGCAGGCCAATGAATTCATCAGCCTGCGCGCGCAGGGTTTGCAGCAAGGGGTGCATGTCCACTCCTTACTGCGGCTGCAGCTTGATGGCCTTGGCGATGGCGCGGTAGCGCGCGGTCTCGCTCTCGAAGAACTTGGCGGATTCGGCCAGCGACATCGGTGCCGAGGGCAGGGTGGTCTGCGCCATCATCTGCGTGCGCACTTCGGGGTTTTTCAGCATGGCGACAGTGGCTTTGTGCAGGCGCTCCACCACAGGCTCGGGCGTGTTCTTGGGCACCATGAAGCCGCTCCAGATGTTGTAGGAGAAGTTTTTCAGCTCCTGACCCTCGCTGACCGTGGGCACATTCTTGAGCAGTTCGGAGCGCTGCGCGCCCAGCTGGCCCAGCAGTTTGACGCGGCCTTGATCGGCCAGGGCGCCCATGCCGGCGCTATAGACCAGCACGGCAAAGTCCACCTGGCCGCCGCCCAGGTCCTGCAGCAGCGGGGCGTTGCCCTTGTACGGCGCGTGAACGAACTGCACCCCCTTGCGCTGCTGCACGTCTTCCAGGATGAAGTGGTAGAGCGAGCCCACGCCCACGCTGCCGTAGGTCAGGGGCTGGTTGCTGGATTTGCGGGCCAGTGCGATCAGCTCGTCCACGCTGTTGGCGGGCAGGTCCTTGCGGGCAACGAACACCATCACTGCGTCGGAGACAGGGTGCACCAGGCGAAAGTCCTCGGTCTTGAACTTGACGGCGGCATTGGCCAGCGGGGCCAGCATCACCTCGTTGGCCGAGCCCTGAAAGAGGTATTGGCCATCGGCGGGTGCTGCCAGCACCTTTTGCGCGGCAATGGCACCGCTGACGCCGCCCAGGTTCTCGATGAGAACCTGTTGGCCCAGCTCCTTGCCCAGCGGCACGTTGACCATCCGGGCCAGCGCATCGGACGGGCCGCCGGCGGGGTAAGGCACCATCAAGGTGAGGGGCTTGCCCGCCTGGGCCAGGGCGGAGCCCGCAAGCACCAGACTGGCCAGCAGGCCGCCGAGTTGTTGGAAGGCGTTCATCATTTGTCTCCTTATGGGGTCTTTGTCTTTGGAATGTGAATCTGCACCAGGGGCGCAGGAAAGACTGTAAGAACCCACTTTCCATGTGTCCAATGTATTATTTTTCTAATTGCTATTCGTTTAACTCATTTTGGGTGCGTCTAAACCATGAACCTGCGCCACCTGGAACACCTTCTGGCGGTGGCCGACACCGGCTCGTTCAGCCGCGCAGCCGAGCAGCAGCACCTGACCCAGTCGGCCCTGAGCCGCAGCATCCAGGCGCTGGAGGACGATTTGGGCGCCCGCCTGATCGATCGCAGCGGCAAGCGCAATGAGCTGACGCCGCTGGGCCAGGCGGTGGCCGCCCGGGCCCGCCGCATGGTGCTGGACGCGGCCGAACTGCGCCGCAGCGCGGAGCTGCTCAAGCAAGGCGAGCTGGGTGCAATCCGGGTGGGTCTGGGTTCGGGGCCGGCGGCCATGCTGATGACGCCGTTTTTGCTGCACATGGCACAGCACCACCCGGGGGTGCATGTCACGGTCTCGCCCGGGGTGACGGAGTTGCAGCTGATGCAGCTGCGCCAGCGCCTGCTGGACGCGCTGGTGATCGACGTGCGCCGCATCGCGCCGGCGCCGGACCTGGCCATCGAGAACCTGACGGAGCTGCGTGCGGGCTTTGTGTGCCGCACCGGCCACCCGCTGCAGCAATCGGTAGAGCCCGTGTCCTTCGAGGCCATGGCGCGCTACCCGTTGGCCAGCACCCCGTTGAGTGCCGAGGTGGCGCGCATGTTCGTCAACCGCTTTGGTCCCCAGGCCGACCCGCAGCAAGCGGTCACCTTGCGCTGCGACGACATCGCTAGCCTGATCGCCGTCACCAAGGCCTCGGATGCCATCTTTATCGGCATCCTCGCGGCGGCTCGGACGGAGATCGAAGCGGGTCAACTGGCGGTGCTGGACATTGGAGCCCCTTTACCGATGGGCGCCCGCTTTGCCTTTGTCACCCTGGCGGGGCGCACAGAGGCGCCGTCCATGGGGTTGTTCCGCCAGTTTGTGGGTCGCTGTTTGCAGGATTGATCAGGCCGGCGCCACGGTGGTCGTGGACAGCATCCGCTCGACGTAGCGGGCGATCAGGTCGATTTCCAGGTTAACTTGGGAGCCGGCGCTCAGGCTGCCCAAGGCGGTGTTTTCCACGGTGTGCGGGATCAGGTTGATGCTGACCTCGCAGCCCTCGGGCAGGTCCGCCACGCGGTTCACGGTGAGGCTCACGCCGTTGATCACGATGGAGCCCTTGTAGGCCAGGTAGCGCCCCAGGTCCTTGGGCGCCAGGATGCGCAGCTCCCAGCTCTCGCCCACCGGGGCAAAGTGGCTGACGCGGCCCAGCCCATCCACATGGCCCGAGACCAGGTGGCCGCCCAGGCGGTCGTTGGCGCGCAGGGCCTTTTCCAGGTTGACCGGGCCGGGCTGGTCGAGCCCCGTGGTCTTGTCCAGCGATTCGGCCGAGACATCGACGGTGAACTGGCGCTGCGCCGGGTCAAAGGTCGTGACGGTCATGCAGGCGCCGTTGAGCGCGATGCTGTCGCCCAGACCGACATCGTCCAAGTAACCCGCGGGGGTTTCGATGGTCAGGCGTTTGCCATGGCTGGGCAGGTCGCCCAGGGCTGCTACGGCGGTGATTTTTCCGGTGCCAGTGATGATTCCAGTGAACATGTTGAAAGGCTCTTCTCTGATGTAGGTGGCTGGTAAAAGAGGAATGTCAGAACGCGTCGCGGCCTTGAACCCGCGCGAGGATACGCAGATCGGGGCCCACGCGTTCGATGCTGCGAAATTCCAGGTCCAGCCCCTGGGTCAAGGCGGTGAGCGGGCCCCAATCGGCCATGCCCCGGCCCGGGCCCAGGAGCTTGGCCGCCAGATAGACCAGCAATTCATCGACCAGGCCTGCTGCGATCAGCGCGCCGTTCAGCCGGTGGCCAGCCTCGACATGCAGCTCGTTCACCCTGCGCGCAGCCAGGTCCTGCAGCATGGCGGCCAGATCGACTTGGCCGGCGGCGTTGGGTAGGTACATGACCTGGGCGCCTTGGGCCTCCAGCGCTTGCTGGCGCTGACCTTCAGCACTTTGGGCATCAAAAGGGCCTGCAGCGTAGAAGATACGAGCGGTACTAGCTATCAAAAGAGAAGCATCTGGCGGTGTGCGCAGCCGGCTGTCCACCACCGCGACATGGGGTTGGCGCGGGGTGGGGTGCTCGCGCACGTCCAGCCGGGGGTTGTCGGCCAGCACGGTGCCGCTGCCGGTGAGGATGGCGCAGGCGCGGGCCCGCCAGGCGTGGCCGTCGGCACGGGCGGCGGGGGAGGTGATCCATTGGCTGGCACCGTTGCTCAGCGCGGTCGTGCCGTCCAGCGAGGCGGCAATCTTCATTCGTACCCAGGGGGTCTTGCGCACCATGCGGCTGAAAAATCCCAGGTTGAGCTCACGCGCGGCTTCGGCGCCCGGGCCCAGTTCCACCGCCACGCCAGCGGCGCGCAAGCGGGCCAGGCCTTCGCCAGCGACCAGGGGGTTGGGGTCTTCCAGCGAGGCCACGACGCGGCCTATGCCAGCCGCGATCAGCGCATCGCAACAGGGCCCCGTCCGCCCGTGGTGGGCGCAGGGCTCCAGCGTGACGTAGGCTGTGGCGCCGCGCACCTCGTGGCCGGCCGCAGCGGCATCGCGCAAGGCCATGATTTCGGCATGGGGCCCGCCGGCCTGCTGGGTGGAGCCCCGGCCCAGCACCTGGCCATCGCCGCGCACGATCACGCAGCCCACGCGGGGGTTGGGGTTGGAGCGGGTCAGGGCTTGGGCAGCCAGGGCCAGGGCTTGGTCGATGAAGGCTTGGTCAGAAAGGGAGGAAGGGGGAGCGGTGCTTGCCATGGCGGGCGATGGTAAGCGGATTGCCCTGTCTGTTTGCTCACCGCCCCCAGCATTCCGCCACCCGGGTTTTGGCCGTGGCACCGCGCTCGCCCTGGTGGGTCAGCGTCAGGGCGCCGCAGGCATCCTGGGTCTGCGCTCCCAAGGGGCGGGCTGTCAGCAGGTAGGCGGTGCCCGCGAGCGCCTGGCCGGGCGGCGAGGCCAGTTCGATCGCATAGCGCCCCGACGGGGTGCTGGCCATCACGCTGGGAAAGGCAGCCGTCAGCGGGTAGCTGCCGCTGGCGGTGGCGGCCCGCTCCAGCCACTGCGCGGCCTGTAGCAGCGCAGCGCGGGCTTCGGCCCGGTGGCCGCGCTCTACGTACTGCCGGTAGCTGGGCAGGGCAATGGCGGCGAGCAGGGCCACCAGCAGCACGACCACCACCAGTTCGGACAGGCTAAAGCCACCCTGACGCCAGCGCCAGGGCACGGCACGAGACAGGGGCGCTGGAGTGGGGATGGACGCGGTTGGATTCATTGCAGTTGTCGCCATTGCAGGATGCGCGGTGGCTTCGGTAGGGGTGCCAGGGTGCGGGCGGCCTCGGGCGCCGCACCTTCGACCTGGCACTGGCCTTGGGGGCAGGCCAGGCCCCACCAGGCGCTGCGGGTGCTGGTCCGGTTGGCGCCCCGGTCGCCCTGGGTTTGGTAGCGGCCATCACCATTGGCGTCGAGCAAGGGCAGGCTGGGCGCCAGTCCCTGGGTGAGGCCCAGCAGGGTCAGAAAGCCCCGGTCTTCGGCCGTGGGGCAGGCTGTGGCGCTGGGGACGAGGGCGGCAGGTACCCGGCTGCGCACCTGCAGGATCTGGCTGCCATCCAGAAATTCCGGGGCTTGCAGCACGCGCTCGCCAGTCTCGGGCAGGTCCAGGTACCAGCCTTGGACCGTGTCTGCGCCGGTGTACGCCACGCGCGCCTGGCCCTCGGCCAGGGTCCAGAAGCCGGGGCCGGCCTCCGGCGTGCCGCTGTTCAGGCGGGTCCCGCTCAGGCGCCGCTCGCGCAGGGCGCTGCGGCCGCCGGTGACCGGGCTGGGCGCAGGCGCGCTCGGGTCCAGCCGCAGAAGGGCTGGGGTTTGCGGCTGCGGCTGGTAGCGCGTGCGGTCCAGCACGGCATAAACGGTTTGCACGGCGGTGTCGGTGTCGTCGCTGTCGGTCAAAAGGCGTCCGGTACCGAAGGCGACCACCAGGCCGCCGCTGCGTGCTTCCGGCCCCACCACTGGAGCGGCAGTGATCGGCTGCGGCCGGCCCTGGGCATTGCGGGCCTGGAACAGTGGCGTGCACAGGGTGCAGCGCGGCCCGGAAAAGGCGACGCCCCAGTCGGCCGGGTTGCTGCTGAGCAGGTCGAATTTCCACAGATGGCCCTGCAGGTCGCCGGCATAGACCACATCGGCGCTGCCATCGCCATTGAGGTCCACCGGGCGCGGGGTGGCCAGGCCGTTGCCCAGGGCCTGGCCGCTGTCGCCGCTGGCGGCGGGGATCTTGCGCAGATTGGGGCTGCCGCCGTCCAGGTACTGGACCAGCAGCACCGGGTCTTCGTTCGCACTGTTGGCGCCGTTGCCCAGCAGCACGGCCCAGCGGCCGTCGTTGAGCTGCGTGATCTGGGGGCTGTGGTGCGGCAGAAAGCTGTCGCGCACCGGGTGGCCGGTGAGGTGGCCGATGTCCGGGTCGCTGCCCTCGCTGCGGTCCAGGCGCACGACCTTGGTGGCCGCAGCATCGCTGCCTCCGAAGTTGGCTGGATCGCTCACGTCTAGCACGAAGTAGCCCTTGCCGCCCCGGCCCAGGCTGCCGACCAGCAAGGTGCGCCATTCGGGCTGGGCGTTGGTGCCGGTGTTGGCATCGCCGGTGAAGACGGGGCCATCCACGGTCAGCGGGCGGGAGCTGCCGGGCGGCGATGCGGTCAGCCAGGGCAAGGTCGGGAGGACCCCGCGCGGCACATAGGCCAGGCGCTCCTGCCCGGTGGCCGCGTCAAAGCCGTGCAGCAGGCCAGCGCTGCCGCCCGCATAGAGCATGGTCGGGCGGGCCTGGAACTGTTGGGCAAAAGCGCGATAGCCCGGCAGGCCATGGCTGGCGCTGGGTGTGGCGGTGTACCAGAGGCCTGCTTGACCGAGGGCCCCCGGGCGCGCGGTGTTCCAGGTGCGGACGGCATTCAGCGCGTTGCCGTTGGCGCTCAGCCGGTAGGCCGTGACCTGGCCGCTGCGGCCGTCCCCCGCATCGGTGGCGACAAAGGCCTGGGCCGGGCGGTCCCGCACCGAACTGCGGTCGCTCAGCAGTTGGCGTACCACGGGCGCTGGGGTGGGGCAGCGGGCGTCTGCGGGCGCAGGCAGGCTCTGGCGCAGCGCCAGCGGTTCGGCCTGCAGGCTGGTCGCCCACAGCAGCCAGGTGCCGAGGGCGCTGACCCAGCCGGGCTTTCCACGCTGCATCCGGGCCTTCATTCGCCCGCAACCGTGGGAAACGCCACCACCGTCTGCAAGACCACCTGGCTGCCGGCTTTCAGGCCCCGCGCCAAGGCGGTGATGCGGTAGAGCAGCGGCGTGCGCAGCTGGGTGCCGAGGGCCGGGTCCGCGCCCTCGGCAGCTTGGTGGCGCAGCACCTCGATCCAGTACCAGGCGCCTTGTCCGGTACGGCGGTCCCGCAAGAGGGGAGAGTGGTCGGCCATGGGGGCTTGCGTGTAGTCGCCATACCTGGCGCCGATGCCCGCTTGCGTCATCTGGTCCAGGGTGGGGGCATGGAGCCAGAAATCGACGGCACTGCCTCGGGATGTGCACAGGCCCTGCTGGCAGCCGTTCACGGCGGGCGGGGATTGCAATTGCGCCACAAAGGCGTCGAAGTCGGCGCCGCTGTCGGTGGGCGGCAGCAGGTGTTGCTGCGCCGCGCGCGGGTGGGTGCCACTCCCATGGTGCAAGGCCAGGTCGTGCTGGGCATCCTGCAACAGGGCTTCGGCAGCCTCCTGGGCGCGCTGGTGGTCGGCGGCGTTACCCACCACCAGTTCATGGAACAGCGCGGTGCGTGACGCCCACAGCGCCAGCAGCCCGGACAGCAGCACCAGCACGATCACCGTGAGCAGCGAGATGCCTTGTTGGCGGTACAAAGCGGCCATCCCTACCCTCCTGCCATCGGGTTGCGCAGGTGGTAGGTGCTGCGCACCACCTGCTGCAGGCGGTTTTCGCGCCGGGCCTCGGTGCCATCGCAGCGGGTGTAGTGGGTGCCGGCATTGTCGATGGCTTCCAGGCCTTCCAACTCCAGGCAGATTTCCACGGCCAGCACCTCGTTCCAGTCGGCATCCTGCAAGTCTTCAGCCAGGGCGTAGCGAAAGCGCGGCTGGGCGGGCTGGGTGCGGTGGTCCAGGCGCTGCTGCAGGTAGCGCAACTGAAAGTCGCGCACCCCGCTGATCAGCGCTTGGGGCTTGCCCTCGCCCTGGCAAAAGAGCTGTCCGTCCTGCCAGCGGAAATGGCTGACCAGGGTTTTCTGGGCGTGGGCGGAACCGCTTTCGCCCAGGCAATCGCGCAGCAGGTGCAAGGGCTTGGGCGTGGTGCCGGTGGCCAGGTGGCTGGGTTCCTGCAGGCTGGTCGTGCGCAGGCTCAGGTGGAATTCCTGCGTCCCGGCCGGGGCGCTGGCGCCGCGCAGGGTGGGCCCTTGCCCCGCGTTGGCGGCCAGCAGGCGCGCCGCATCCTGCGGGACAGCCTGGGGCGCCAGGGCCCAGGGCGTGGCTTGCCGCAGCTGGGTGCCGATCACGCGCAGCGCATGGCCTGCCTGCTGCTGGAGCTGGCTGGCATCGGTCACGGTCCCCGTGAGCTGGCGCGACACGTTCAAGGCGCCCAGGGCCGTCACCACGGTGAGCAGTCCGATCGCCAGACCGATCAGCAGCTCGATCAAGGTCGCGCCGCACTGCCGGGCAGGGCGCAAGCTGCGGGGTCGGTGTGCCGATGGCATGGCTTGTCGCACCGGGGCTCACTGCGCACAATGCACCAGCGTCGGCTGCTCCCGGTCTGGGAGGCAGCGCTGGGACAGGCTGAGGTATTGCAGGTGGCACTGCCGACCATTGGGGCAGTCGGGCGAGGCGGCATCCCCTGCCGAGGCCGGTGGCAGGGCGGTGCCTGGCTTTTCGTTTTCATGCCAGGCCAGCATCACCCCCAGTTGGCGGCTTCCCGGTTGGGGCAGGAACAGCGTGGCATCGCCATGCGGCAGCTGGGCACGCACGCCCTCCAGCCAGCGGTGCAGGTCGAAGGCCTGCAGTGCAGCGGCATCGCACAGCGCTTCGATTGCGCGACTGCTGGTCTGGCAATCGGTGGCTTGGGGCAGGGCGCTCGCCCAGGGCAGGACATAGTCCTCGGCCTGGCCCAGGGCATTGGGGTGGGTTTTCAGGCGCTCGCTCAGGTCTTCGACCAGCCGCAGGGCCTGCGCCCGGCGCACCCCCGATTGGGTGTCGGCCAGTGTGCGCAGTTGCGCGCCGAGCACCCCGAGGATGCCCAGGGCCATCACCACGATGGCCACCATGGATTCCACCAGGCTGATCCCCGCTTGGGCGGAAGGGGCGGGGTGCGTGCGGTGCGTCATTGACAGGGCACCTCGGCCGTGATGCGAATCCGCCCGCCCGAAGCCATGCACAGCCCCCGCGTGGCCGAGGACGACAGCCCTTCCTGCAGTGGCGACACCGTAAAGCCCTTGGCGTTGAGCCCGCTCATCTTCCCGAAGCGGTCCACCCGGATGCCGGTCCCCCCGGAGCGGTGCAGCACTGCCACCCGGCCCGAGGCGGCGATGTGGTGGAGCTTGGCTTCGGTCTTTTGCCATTTGCCGTCGCTGTTCAGGTCTTCGAAGACGAACCAGCCGCAACCCCATTCCTCGTTGGTCTTGGCCAGGGTGCAGCCCTCGGTGAGGTGGGCGACTTTCTGGATGCCCACCCGTCCGCCCCGCTTGATCGCTTCGCTGCGCGCCAGGTACAGCGTGCTTTGCAGGGCATCCACCGCCTGCTGGACATGCCAGCGGTCCATCAGCCGCCCAAAGCTGGGGCCAGCCAGGCCTGCGAGCACGCTCAGAATGCCCAAGGTGGTCAGCAACTCGACCGTGGTCAGGCCCTGGGCTGGGCCGGGCAAGGGGGGGAAGCCCTGGTGTCTGCACTTTGCCATTGGTCGCACTCAGGGACGTACGTACCCCAGGCAGGCCCCCGCATTGGGACGGCCACGACATTCCCGTGTCAGGCGGCGGTCGCGTTCAGCGCGGGTTTCTTCCGAGGTGCTGCGTTGCGTGGCCGGCGCCCGGGCTTGGCGGGTTGGGCTGCTGCCTTTGTGGCGGGAGGGGTGGGCGCCCGGAGTGCTTGCGTTCGCCTGGGCCAGGACGGGTCCAGCGTGCGCTGGCGCACTGTGCAGGGCCCACGCCACCAGCGCGCTGCGTGCGCACAGCGCAAGGACAGGGGGGAGAAGGGCGGTGTGCGGCATGGGGCTTCCTGGAGCCTTACGGGCTTGTCTGAACAGTCGGTCAAAGCATCTTCTCAGCAGGGCAGCGCTTTGGAACTTCGCAAAAGCACCGATGTCCGCGTGCACCAAAAAGTGGTATGCGCGACCAAGCGACCACCGGGCGTTGCCCGTGCGAAGTGGGGTGGCGGGGAATGGCGGGGCTCGCCAGAGGATGTGGCCAGGTCCCCGGCTATAATCCTGTAGCTTTGCCTTCGCAAGGCACACGCTTGCCGAAATTCCACGGTCTGCGCAAGTAAAACCCGGGCGCACCGCGTCCCTTCCTAGGAAAAATCATGATCGCATCTTCCATCAAGGCCGAAGTCGTCAAGGCCAATGCCCGTTCCGCCAACGACACTGGCAGCCCAGAAGTGCAAGTGGCCCTGTTGACCGCCCGCATCAACGAACTGACCCCCCACTTCAAGCAACACGCCAAGGACCACCACGGTCGTCGTGGTCTGCTGCGCATGGTGAGCCGCCGTCGCAAGCTGCTGGACTACCTCAAGGCCAAGGACGCTGACCGTTACACCGCGC
>CAYZPX010000095.1:0-10023 GCA_964480105.1 uncultured Burkholderiaceae bacterium
AAAAGAAGGCCCGCGTGGAAGACGCCCTGCACGCCACCCGCGCTGCCGTGGAAGAAGGCATCGTGGCCGGCGGTGGCGTGGCCCTGCTGCGTGCCCGCCAGACGGTGGGCACCATCAAGGGTGACAACACCGACCAGGACCACGGCATTGCCCTGGTGCTGAAGGCCATCGAAGCGCCCCTGCGTGAGATCGTGGCCAACGCCGGTGGCGAACCCAGCGTGGTGATCAACGCCGTGCTGGCCGGTTCGGGCAACTACGGCTTCAACGCGGCCAACGACACCTACGGCGACATGATCGAGATGGGCATTTTGGACCCCACCAAGGTGACCCGCACCGCGCTGCAAAACGCCGCTTCCGTGGCCAGCCTGATGCTGACCACCGAATGCATGGTCGCCGAGACCCCCAAGGCTGACGCACCCGCTGGCGGCATGCCCGACATGGGCGGCATGGGCGGCATGGGCGGCATGGGCATGTAATTGCCTTGCCTCGGTCCGCCCCACGGCGGACTGTCGCTTCCAAGAAAAAGGGCCGCATTGCGGCCCTTTTTTCGTGGGTTGGGGACCAGAGGGCCGTAGGGCGTTCAGATGGGCTGCTGCAGGCGCTGCAGCAAACCAGCGGTCGCCGGGTCCAGGCCTGCCAGATCACCCGTCGCCAGGCGGGGTTCGATGTTGGCAGCCATTTTCTTGCCCAGCTCCACCCCCCACTGGTCGAAGCTGTTGATGCCCCACAGCGCGCCGGCCACAAAGACCCGGTGTTCGTACAGCGCGACCAGCGCACCCAGCGAGGCGGGGTCCAGTTGCTCCAGCACCAGCACCGTGCTGGGCCGGTTGCCGCTGAAATGGTAGGGCCCGGCCTGTTCCGGGCGGCCCAGCATCAGCGCCTGGGCCTGGGCCAGGGCATTGGCGACCAGGCGGCCATGGTGTTCGGGCAGGTCCCGTCCCGGGCGGCGCAGCACGATGAACTCCACCGGAATCACGTCCTGCCCCTGGTGGATCATCTGGAAGAAGGCGTGCTGGCCGTTGGTGCCGGGCTCGCCCCAGACCACGGGCGAAGTCGCATGGTGCAGGGGCTGTCCCTGCCAGTCCACACCTTTGCCGTTGCTCTCCATCTCCAGTTGCTGCAAATAGGCAGACAGCCGACGCAGACCATGGCTGTAAGGCGCAATGCAGCGGCTGGCAAAGCCATGGAAATTGCGATACCACAGGTCCAGCAGGCCCAGACGGACGGGCAGGTTGCGCGCCAGCGGTGCCTCATGGAAATGCACATCCATCGCGTGCGCGCCTGCCAGCAATTCACGGAAGGCTTCGGGGCCCACCGCGATGGCAATCGGCAGGCCGATCGCCGACCACAGCGAGAATCGCCCCCCCACCCAGTCCCAAAAGGCAAAGGTGCGCAAAATGCCAAAGCCCCGCGCCGCCTCCACATTGCTGGTCAGCGCGACAAAATGCCGGGCCAGCGACAGCGGGGCCTGGGCATCGGCGCTGCCGCCCTGCGCCAAAAACCAATCGCGTGCCGCGTGGGCATTGGTCATGGTCTCGGCCGTGGTGAAGGTTTTGGAGGCGATGAGAAACAGCGTGCTTTCAGGCCGCAGGCGGCGCAGCAAGCGCCCCAGCTCCATGCCATCGACGTTGGAGACAAAGTGCACCCGCTGCCCTTCGGCCCAGCGGTCTTCCAGCGCGGTGACGACCATGGCTGGCCCCAGACCCGAGCCCCCGATGCCGATGCTGACGATGTCGGTGATGCGCGCATCGGTCCGCACCTGGGCCGCGTAGGCCAGCATCGCCTCCAGCGTGGCATGGACCTCAGCCTGGTATTTTGCTATCAAATTCGTAGCTAGCACCACTTGATTTGATTGGCCTGGTGGCGGATTTCGCAACAAAGGGTGCAACACCGCGCGCTGCTCGGTGGTGTTGATGGCCGCGCCAGACCACAGGGCTTCCCGCTGGGCTTCGAGGCCGCAGGCGCGGGCCAGGTCGAACAACAGGACCTCGGTGGGCACATCGATGCGGTTGCGCGAGAGGTCCGCAAAGACATGGGGCGCTTGCTGGCTGAAGGCGGCATGGCGGCCTGGATCGGCCGCGAAGGCCTCGCGCACATCGAAGGCGGCGCCCTCACGGTCAAACTGCGCCTGCAACCGGGCCCAGACCGGGGTCTGGTCGCAACGCACCCGCAGACCGCCCCAGGGATCGGCAGGGAGGCGGGGCGTGGCCATCAGGCGGCCAGCATCAGCTGTTCGAGCTTGAGGGTATCGGCCACAAAAGCGCGAATGCCCTCGGCCAGCTTTTCCGTGGCCATGGCGTCCTGGTTCAGCGCGTAGCGGAAGCCCGCCTCGTCGAACTGCACCGGGGGAAGGTCCAGGGCCTTGGCGACGACGGGGTCCAGGGCACGGGCCAGTGGCGCCTCATTGGCGGCCAGTTGGGCCAGCAGCTCGGGGGCGATGGTCAGCAGGTCGCAACCAGCCAGCGCGGTGATCTGGCCGATGTTGCGAAAGCTCGCGCCCATCACCTCGGTGGCAATGCCAAAGCGCTTGTAGTGTTCGTAGATGGCGCGCACGGACTTCACGCCCGGGTCGTTCGCACCGGCCATCGCGGCTTCGTCCCAGGCGGTGCCTGCCTGTTTCTTGTACCAGTCATAGATGCGGCCCACGAAGGGCGAAATCAGCCGCACCTTGGCCTGGCCACAGGCCACGGCCTGGCAGAAAGAGAACAGGAGGGTCAGGTTGGTATGGATGCCCTTGCGCTCCAGCTGCTCGGCGGCACGGATGCCCTCCCAGGTGGCGGCGACCTTGATCAGCACGCGGCCCACCGGCACGCCCTGGGCCTGGTAGAGCTCGACCAGGCGCTCGGCACGGGCCACCGTGGCGGCGGTATCAAAGCTCAGGCGGGCATCGATCTCGGTGGAGACCCGACCCGGGATCAGCGCCAGGATCTCGCAGCCAAAGCGCACCAGCAAGCGGTCCATCACTTCGTCGAGCGGGCGGCCGCGCCACTGGGCCACGGTGGCCTGTAGCAGTGGCGCGTACTCGGGCTTTTGCACGGCCTTGAGGATCAGCGAGGGGTTGGTGGTCGCATCCTGGGGCTGGAACTGGGCGAGCTGGTGGAAATCACCCGTGTCGGCCACGACGGTGGTGAATTGCTTGAGGACGTCGAGTTGGTTCATAAGACAAGGATTATGGATTCCAAACGGTCTGGTGAAATGCTGGCGGGACGGTTGGAGGGGCCTTTCTCCTGGTGGCGGTGGCCAGGAGGGGCGGACAAGGTGGCTCAATCGCTCTCAAATTAATAGCTAGTACCGCTGGTATTTATTGGCTTAGAGGCTGATTTTTCTCGAAATCCTGCCCCAGCCGCCCCGACTGGCCCCACAGCGGGTGTGGCGCACCACCTGCGTCCAGGGGCAGGGCCTGCTCCACCAGGCTGGCATGCAGCGCCGCGCCCAGGGGCAGGACCTCGTCGTTGAAGTCGTAGCGCGGCTGGTGCAAGAGGCTTCCGCTGGGGCCCAGGCCCTGGCCCAGGCGCAAATACGCGCCCGGCTTGGCCTGGAGCATGAAGGCGAAATCCTCGGCGCCCATGCTGGGCTCCAGGTCCTGCACCACCTGTGCCGGTCCGACCAGGGACTGGGCCACCTGGGCGGCAAAGCGGGCCTCGGGCGCAGTGTTGACCGTGGCGGGGTACATGCGCTCGTAGCGCACGGTGGCAGTCGCGCCAAACCCCAGGGCCACCGCCTGGCACAGGGCCTCCAGGCGGTCCTGGACTTGCTGCTGCACCTGGGGGTTGAAGGTACGTACCGTGCCGACCAGCGTCGCCTGCTCGGGCAGCACGCTGAAGGCCTGGAGGTCCCCCGCCTGCACCGCGCACAGGCTGAGCACCGCGCTGTCGATGGCCCGCACATTGCGCGCGACGATGCTCTGCGCAGCGGTGATGATCTGCGCCGCGACCAGCACCACGTCCACCGCCTGATACGGATGGGCGCCATGGCCGCCCCGGCCGTGGATTTCGATGGTCACCCGGTCGGCCGCGGCCATCATGGGTCCCGGGTTCAGGCCGATCGTGCCCGGCGGCAAGGCCGGCCAGTTGTGCATGGCAAAGACAGCATCGACCGGAAAGCGCTCAAACAGGCCATCCTCGATCATCACCTTCGCGCCGCCCCCGCCCTCTTCCGCTGGCTGAAAAATCAGCACCGCCGTGCCATCAAAGTCCCGGGTCTCAGCCAGGTAGCGCGCCGCGCCGATCAGCATGGCGGTATGGCCGTCGTGGCCACAGGCATGCATGCGGCCGGGGTGGCAGGACTTCCAGGGCAGCTCGTTGTGCTCGGTGAGCGGCAGCGCATCCATGTCGGCGCGCAAGCCCACGCTGCGGCCGCTGGCCTGACGACGGCCGTGGATCACTCCGACCACCCCGGTGCAGCCAATGCCGGTGTGCACCGCATCCACACCACACACCCGCAAGGCCTCGGCCACCCGAGCGCTGGTGTAGTGCTCGGCAAAGCCGAGTTCGGGATGGGCGTGCAAGTCGCGGCGAAACGCCGTCAGTTCCGGGTGAAAACGCGCAATCTGCGCAAAGAGACGACTGCCAGCCTGCCACACCATGCCTCTCTCCCAGGGCCAAGCTACGCCGGAACTCGACCCATCCAAACTGTCACTCCACACGAAAAAAACCCACTGCACAGGGCAGTGGGTTTGCAGCGTTCATGTCAGGCTGGCCAGGGCCAGCGTGGCATTAGAAGCTGTGCTTGATACCGAAGTCGTAGCCGTTGGAGTTCTGGCCGGCTGCACCAACCGCACCGCCCAGCGCGAAGCTGGCGCCGTTCTTGTTGTTCAGGTGTGCGTAGGTCGCGTACAGGGCAGTGCGCTTGGACAGGTTGTGCACATAACCCAGGGCAAACTTGTTGACCTTGGGGTCCAGGCCAACTGCGTTGTCAATCTTGAAAGCTGTGTAGGACAGACGAACTTCGCCGGCACCCACAGGCACCAGACCACCAACCAGATAGCCAGTGCCCTTGACACGGCTACGGTCGTTCTTGTCTTGGTTGTACTGAGCCATCAGCTTGGCAACACCCAGGTTGTAAGAACCACCCAAGTTGAAGGATTTGATATCACCGGTGGCGTACTTCGTCTCGGAATAAGCCAAAGCAGCATCGATTGGGCCTTGGGCGTAGCCGGCGCGGAAGCCCAAGCCATTACCATCTTTTTCGGTGGCAGCGCCATTCTTCACGTTCTCGCCCATGTGGTACATGGCGGTACCGTAGAAGCCACCCAGGTTGGCAGGCAGATGGTAAGCAATGCTGTTGGAGGCACGAACGGCCGTAGGACCACCCAGGGCATAGCCATTTGTTGAGGCGTAAGCAACGTTACCCACACCGTTGTAACCGAAGGGATCAAACGTCGTGACGTTCCAGAACTGGGGGGTGTAGTCACGGCCCAGGCGAACTTCACCGAAGTTACCCATCAGGCTCACGGTGGAGCGGCGATTGAAGGTCAAGCCACCACCAGTGGTTCCACCAGAAGCTTGGTTGTTGGTGTTGGTGGGTGCGGCGGCAGAACCATCATCATTGGCTACGCCCATTTCCAGATGGAAACCAGCCTTCAGACCACCACCCAGGTCTTCCACGCCACGAAAGCCCAGACGGCTGGCGGTGTGACCGGAGTTGGTCAAACGGGTGCGGTTAGCGACATCACCGGAACCATGGGTCACAGCCGCGTCAATCACACCAAACAAAGTGACAGAAGATTGGGCCATGGCGGCGCCGGAGGCTGCCAGGACGGCCAAGGCGATCAGGGATTTTTTCATTGCGAATACTCCAGAATTGAACAGGGACTTCGTTTTGGCCGGGCCGGAGTACTGCTCTACCCCCGCCAGGCCGCTCCAGGAACCAGGTTCCTTGATGGAAGTTATTGCTTCAGTACCCTGCAGGCCAGACCATTCGCAGACTTCCCCACCAGAGATTGAGCATTGGCGGCTGTCTTGCAGGACTGAATCAATGCCTCTATTCAACCAGCCCTCAAACCTGAGGACCTATCCGGGTTTACCCGAGACGGCCGGACCAGCGAACGGCAAACCAAGCCTGAAATGCATACCTCAAAGATTGGAAAAATAGCAAAAAGACACCGAAAAAATCTTTCATCTTTGTGAAAACTGAAATTTTTTGTGGCATTTACAACAAAAAATCCGCTTTCATGCAGCAATGCAGGGATTTCAGAAAGACGCGCTGCACAACGGACACCCGCTGGGCATCGACAAATCAACGCCAGTTTGTGGCAAAAATGAAACAGATTGCGTGACCCCTGGGTGTCAGGCAGCCGTCGAA
This sequence comes from uncultured Burkholderiaceae bacterium, assembly GCA_964480105.1. Lineage (GTDB taxonomy): Bacteria > Pseudomonadota > Gammaproteobacteria > Burkholderiales > Burkholderiaceae_C > CAYZPX01. The sequence continues at coordinate 6,304 of CAYZPX010000095.1, forward strand.
CAAGGGCAGCGCAGCACGCAGAACGCCAGGTCACCTCACACCGCCTTCAGTCCCCCCCAGCGACGGACACGCGCTGGAGGGTTGGAGCGGCACGATCGCCCCACATCCCCCACCAGGATGGGATGCAACGGACCAGTGCCGTCTTGCACACCGGGTCACCCTGGCAAGAAAAGCATGGGCATAAAAAAACCCCACAGGCAGTGCTGCGGGGTTTTTCAGCAAATGTCAGGCTGGCTCAGGCCAGCGTGGCATTAGAAGCTGTGACGGATACCGAAGTCGTAGCCGTTGGAGTTCTGGTTGCGTGCACCGACGGCACCAGCCAGCGCCAGGGAAGAACCGTTCTTGTTGGCCAGGTGGGCGTAGGTGGCGTACAGAGCAGTGCGCTTGGACAGGTTGTGCACGTAGCCCAGGGAGTACTTGTTGACCTTGGGATCAGCGCCGACGGCGTTGTCGTTCTTGTAGGTGGAGTAAGCCAGACGGACTTGGCCAGCGCCCACGGGCACCAGACCGCCGATCAGGAAGCCTTCGCCATCGGCCTTGCCAGCCAGGTCGTTCTTGTCTTGGCTGTACAGAGCCATCAGCTTGGCCATGCCCAGGTCGTACGAACCGCCCAGGTTGAACGACTTGATCTTTTCGTTGTTGCTGATCTTGGTTTCGGTGTAGGCCACAGCTGCATCGATAGGACCAGCAGCGTAACCAACGCGGAAGCCCAGGCCGTTGCCGCTCTTCTCAGTGGCAGCGCCGTCCTTCACGTTTTCGCCCATGTGGTACATGGCGGTGCCGTAGAAGCCAGCCATCTTGGGAGCGTGGTAAGCCACGCTGTTAGAAGCGCGCTGGCTGGTGGTGTATGCAGGAGCTGCCTGGATGTTGGCGAGTGCGCCAACACCGATGGCGCCGAAGGGATCAAAGGCGATCTGGTTCAGGTACTGGGGGGTGTAGTCACGGCCCAGACGCACTTCACCGAAGTTGCCCATCAGGCTCACGGTGGAACGGCGGTTGAAAGTCAGGCCACCGTTGGAGTTCAGGGAAGCCTGGTTGTTCACGCTGGTGTTGCTGCCAGAACCGTTGTCAGCGTTGACGCCAGCTTCCAGGTGGAAACCAGCCTTCAGGCCGCCACCCAGGTCTTCCACACCGCGGAAACCAAGGCGGCTAGAGGTCAGGCCACCGCTGGACAGCTGGGTCTTGTTGGCAACGTCGCCGGAACCGTGGGTCACGGCAGCGTCCATCACACCGAACAGAGTGACGGAAGATTGGGCCATTGCAGCGCCGGAAGCAGCCAGCACGGCCATGGCAATCAGGGATTTTTTCATTGCGAATACTCCAAGGTTAAACAGAGGGCTCCGGATAGGGCATGACACGCAGGTCGCGTTGTCTTACCGGCTCCCAGGGCCAACCTCCTGGTGGGGAAGCTGGGCTTATTGCACCAGAGCCGGGGGGGTTTCGCAAAGAAAATCGCCCGGTTTTCCCGGAAAAAGGGATTTCCGTTGCAGGGTTGCAACATTCAGCACCCCAAAGGCACAATCCGGCAGAACCCTAGGCTTTGCAGGGACAAACACCCCGCACCCACTCCCCTTGGCCCCCCTCCATGCACCCCCTCGACCCCCTGTTGCACGCCACCGACACCGCACTGCGGACCCTGTTCGCGCAGCCCCATGCCCAAACACCCTCCCCCGCCCGTGGATGCGAGGAACACGCGCTGGAATTAGAAGACCAGCGGCTGTCCGGCGCCTTGATGCGCGTCAACCATGTTGGAGAAGTGTGCGCGCAAGCCCTCTACAGCGCGCAAGCCAGCGTGACGCAGAACCCGGCACTGCGCCAGCAACTGCTGGACGCCGCCCGCGAGGAGACCGACCACCTGGCCTGGACGCAGGAGCGGCTGGACGCCCTGGGCGCCCGTCCCAGCCTGCTGAATCCGCTGTGGTACGCCGGCGCCTTTGCCATTGGCTGGGTCGCCGCCAAGGTGGGGGATCCGGTCAGCCTGGGTTTTGTGGTGGAGACCGAACGCCAAGTCAGCGCCCACCTGCAAAGCCATCTGGAACGCCTGCCCGCGGAGGACCGGGCCTCGCGGGCGGTGGTGGCGCAAATGCAGGCCGACGAAGAACGCCATGCCGAGGACGCCTTGCAGGCGGGCGCCATGGAACTGCCCGCCCCCGTGCGCGGCCTGATGCGCCTGGCAGCCAAGGTCATGACCACCACGGCGCACCATATATAGACAGAGCCGTCTTTCCGCTCAGGCCACCTCGACCAGGTCGAAGCCGGTGGTGATTTCGGCCGTCTTGCCCAGCATGATGCTGGCGGAACAGTATTTGTCATGGCTCATCGCGATCGCGCGCTCAACGGCGGCAGCCGGAATGCCCTTGCCGGTCACGGTGAACTGCATGTGGATCTTGGTGAACACTTTGGGATCGGTGTCGGCGCGCTCTGATGTCAGCTTGACGCTGCAGCCGCGCACATCGTGGCGGCCGCGCTTCAAGATCAGCACCACGTCATAGGCGGTGCAGCCGCCAGTGCCGGCAAGTACGGTTTCCATGGGGCGGGGGGCCAGGTTGGCGCCGCCGTTTTCGGGCTTGGCAGCATCGGGGGCGCCGTCCATCATCAAAACATGGCCGCTGCCCGTTTCGGCGACAAAGCCCATGGCGGATCGGGTGCCGGTCTGGCCGGTCCAGCTGACGGTGCATTCCATACGTAGTTTTCCTTAAGGGGTGTGGCGTTTTGGCGCCATCGATTAAAAAATTCGGGTTTACCCGGTATTTTCAGCGGCTTTGCGCTACACTTGCGGCACGCGTTCGACGAAATCTGCTGAACGCACCGATTGTCTCCTCCATCTCCTCAAAGGATGGATTCAGCCCCAGGTTCAACAACCCGGGGCTTTTTTTTGCACGTTGTTCGGGCAACGGGGGCGCCACGGCGGCGCGACTATGATGGCGCCCCGGCCTCTGCGGCCCTGGTCCCAGGTTTCCCCGGCGACCTCCTTCGCGCACGATCCGCCCATGTCCCACGCCCTGACTCCCCAAGACTATCTGACCAAGATCCTGACCGCGCGCGTCTATGACGTGGCGATCGAATCGGCCCTGGAACCTGCCAAGAACCTCAGCCGCCGCCTGCACAACAAGGTGCTGCTCAAGCGTGAAGACCAGCAACCGGTGTTCAGCTTCAAGCTGCGCGGCGCCTACAACAAGATGGCGCACCTCACGCCCGAGCAGCTGCAGCGCGGCGTGATTTGCGCCTCGGCCGGCAACCATGCCCAGGGCGTGGCGCTGGGCGCGCACAAGCTGGGCAGCCGCGCGGTGATCGTGATGCCCACGACGACGCCGCAGCTCAAGGTCGATGCCGTCAAGAACCTGGGCGGCGAGGTCGTGCTGCATGGCGAGAGCTACTCCGACGCCCAGGCCCACGCGCTGCGGCTGGAGCAGGAACAGGGCCTGACCCCCGTCCACCCCTTCGACGACCCTTATGTGATCGCCGGCCAGGGCACGATCGCCATGGAAATGCTGCGCCAGCTGCAAAGCCTGGGCAGCCACCGGCTGGATGCGGTCTTCGTGGCGATTGGCGGCGGTGGGCTGATTGCGGGCGTGGCCAATTACATCAAGGCCGTTCGGCCCGAGATCAAGGTGATTGGCGTGCAGATGGACGACTCCAGCGCCATGATCCAGTCCGTGAAGGCGGGCCACCGCGTCACGCTGCCGGACGTGGGCCTGTTCTCCGACGGCACGGCCGTCA
>CAYZPX010000096.1:0-9719 GCA_964480105.1 uncultured Burkholderiaceae bacterium
CCAAGATCCTGAAGGAAGGCATCGACAAGCGCATTGCCAACTCCATCCTGATCAAGATCAACCAGATCGGTACCCTGAGCGAGACCTTCGCCGCCATCGAGATGGCCAAGCGTGCCGGCTACACCGCCGTGATCTCGCACCGCTCGGGCGAGACCGAGGACAGCACGATTGCCGACATCGCCGTGGGCCTGAACGCCGGCCAGATCAAGACCGGCTCCATGAGCCGCAGCGACCGCATCGCCAAGTACAACCAGCTGCTGCGCATCGAGGAAGACCTGGGCGAAGTGGCCGTCTATCCTGGCCGCGCTGCGTTCTACAACCTGCGCTAAGGCGCAGCCACTGCCCGCGCCATGAATTCACGCTGGATGCCCCCGCTGCTGCTGCTGGCCTTGCTGGCGGGACTGCAGCTCCAGCTGTGGCACGGGCGCGGCAGCCTGCCGCGGGTCAATGAACTGAAGGAACAGCTCGCCGCTCAAAAGGCGGCGAATGCGCAGGCACTGCAAGCCAACGAGCGCCTGCTGTCTGAAGTCCAAGACCTTCGCGAAGGCCTGGAAATGGTCGAAGAAAAAGCACGCAGCGAGTTGGGCATGGTGCGGCCCAACGAGATTTACGTGCAGTACATGCCGGGCGGACGTTGAGTCCAGACGCAGGCCCCGATCTGGCGTTGGTGCTGGTATCAGGCGCTGCACTGACGCAGCCCGCCGCACTGGCCCAGGTCCTGGAGCGAGACCCTCGCTGCGCTGGTCACCGTTTTATGTCCGCTGCGCCGCCCCATCTGCACCACTCACCAAACCTGCAGACCGAGCCTTTGGTCGATTCCATCACCGTGGCCCGGCTCGCGGCAGACCTGTGCGCCTGCCTGCCAAGAGCCCCCGAGGCATTGGCGACGCCCTCCACATCCGCCTCCACCCCCATCGTGTTGTTACTGGCCCTGCCTGCGGCCGCCCACGCGCTGGGTGCCGATCCTGTGCCGCTGTGGCAGGACCAGGCCTTGCGCGCTGCGCTGACGCACCTGGGGTGGCCTTATCGGCTGGTGGTCGGGCAAGGGGCATTGGCCCAGACCGCTGCAGCCCTGATGGCCTTGGGCGTGGCAACGTCCGCGCCTGCACCCTTGCCTGCCAGCGGCATGGCAGCGGAACGCCAGCGCCTGCGCGCGCTGGGCTGCGAGAAATGCAGCGATCCGGAGTGCGAGCACCGGCTGTTCACCGGCCTCACAGGACTACAGGGCTGAGTCCCCTCAGTGCAGGGCGGACTGCACCGGCGGCTGGATCGCGGACTCGGTGAACAGCTGGGCGGCATCCACCGGGTCGAAGCGGTATTGCTGGCCGCAGAACTCGCAGCCCACCTCGACCTGGCCTTGTTCAGCAATCACGCTCTCGATCTCGTCCACGCCCAGGCCGCGCAGCATCTGTCCCACGCGCTCGCGGCTGCAGGTGCAGGCAAAACGGGGGCCGTCCTTGCCCTGCAGGGGCTCGAAGCGCAGCAGCTGCTCTTCCCAGAACAGGCGGCGCAGGATGGTGTCGGCGTCCAGGGTCAGCAACTCCTCCCGTGTCAGGGTGGCGGCCAGGTGGGCGATGCGGTTGTAGTCCTCGTTGCGACCGATCTGGTCCTCGTTCTCGGTGTGGGAACGGATACCGGCCAGGTTGGCTTCACCCTTGATCGGCATGCGCTGGATCAGCAGGCCCGCGGCCACCTCGTCATTGGCCGCCAGCACCAGCACGGTGTCGAGCTGCTCGGATTGCAGCATGTAGTGCTGCAGCACCTCCGAGAGGTTTTCCAGCTTTTCGCCCCGGTCGCCGTGCAGGGGTACCACGCCCTGGTAGGGCTGCTGGCCCGGCAGGCGGTCCTTGGGGTCCAGGGTGATGGCGCAGCGGCCGGCGCCGCCCACGTTCAACATCTGGCTGAGCGATGCGTTCTCGGGCACCTCGCCCAGCAAGGTGGCGGTGGCGCGCAGGCTCAGGTCGGATTGCACTTCGGCCACGGCCAGCTTGACCGGGCCGTCGCCAAACACCTGCAGCACCAGCGCGCCGTTGAACTTGATGTTGGACTGCATCAGCACGCCGGCGGCGGCCATCTCGCCCAGCAGGGCACGCACCGGCGCGGGATAAGGCCCCGTCGCGGTGTTGCTGGCGCGGCGCTGCAGGATGTCGGTCCAGGAATCGGTCAGGCGCACAAGCATGCCGCGCACCGGCAGGCCTTCAAACAGAAATTTGTGGAGTTCAGACACGCAAGGTTTTCCAAAGTGCAAAAGTAAAGGCGTAAAGCCGCTGGATCAGCCCAGCTTGCGCAGGCTGGCGCGAAAGCGCTGGGCGTTGTCGATGTAATGCTGGGCACTGCGGCGCAGGCCCTCGATCTGTTCGGGGGAAAGCTGGCGAACCACCTTGGCGGGGCTGCCCAGGATCATGGAGCCATCGGGGAATTCCTTGCCCTCGGTGACCAGCGCGCCGGCGCCGACCAGGCAGTTGCGGCCAATCTTGGCGCCGTTCAAGATGACCGCGCCAATGCCAATCAGCGATTCGTCGCCAATGGTGCAGCCGTGCAGCATGACCTGGTGGCCCACGGTGACGCGCTCGCCCACCACCAGGGGCATGCCGTGGTCAGCGTGCAGCACGCTGGCGTCCTGGATATTGCTGCCCGCGCCAATGGTGATGTGTTCCGTGTCGCCGCGCACCACGGTGCCAAACCAGACGCTGGCGTCCGGCCCCAGCGTGACATTGCCCATCACCTGGGCGCTGTCCGCCACCCAGGCGCTGTCCGCCACCTGCGGCGCCTGCCCGTCGAGTTCGTAAATTGCCATGTCCCGCCTCCGAAAAAATGAAAGGCCTGCCCGGGTGTAGAACCTTCATGGCTCCCCACGAGCCCCCGGCAGGCGCGGCCTAGAATTGTAAGGATGGAGCTTCGACACCGTGCGCTGGAGGTCTTGCGCATCCAAGACCCTGATGAAAAATCGGCGCTAACCCAAGAAATGCAAGCGCAAACAGCTATCTTTACGATAGCAAATGCCGCCTTTCCCCCGCCCCTGGATGCCGATGCCCTGCCGGGACGCCCCGCCCGGCCCGAGCTGCGGCGGCACACGGAGGTGGCCCGGCGCTCGCCCGCCACGCCCGAAGGCCGCGCGGTACTGCTGCACGCCATTGCGCACATCGAGCTGAACGCCATCAACCTGGCACTGGATGCGGTCTGGCGCTTTGACGGCATGCCCGAGGCCTACTACCGCGACTGGTTGCGCGTGGCCGGCGAGGAGGCCCTGCATTTTCAGCTGCTGCGCGACCACCTGCGCACGCTGGGCCACGCCTATGGCGACTTCCCGGCGCACCAGGGCCTGTGGGAGATGTGCGCCAAGACGGCCCACGACATCGTCGCCCGCATGGCGCTGGTCCCCCGCACTCTGGAAGCGCGGGGCCTGGACGCCACCCCGCTGATCCAGCGCAAGCTGCGCCAGGTGGGCACGCCCGACGCGCTGGCTGCCGTCGCGATCCTGGACACCATCCTGCGGGACGAGGTGGGCCATGTGGCGGTTGGCAACCATTGGTACCGCTGGCTGTGCGCGCGGGACGGCCTGGACCCGATCGACCATTACGCGGATCTGGTGCGCCGTTACGAGGCACCCCGGCTCAAACCGCCGTTCAATGAAGCCGCACGGCAGCAAGCGGGGTTCACTGCGGTGGAACTCAAACTGTTACAAGGCGGCTGAGGCCACCGGGGCCTTGCAGCGCTCGGGCGCTCCTACAATCGCGTTCGCTCCCATTCCCATGCCTGCTTCCGACCTTACCCCTGACCCATCTCCTGCCCCAGTAGGGCTGCACACGCTGAACACCGTGGGGGTGCAGGCCATTTGCGATGCCACAGGCACTGTGTGGGGGCATGAGTTGTTCAACCGTGCATCGTTTGGTGGCGGCCTCCAGCACACGGCCGCCTCGGACGCTCTGGTGGTGTTTGGCGTGCTGTGCCATGCAGGGCCGGACACACTGCTGGACAACAGCACCCCGGTGTTCATCAATTGCACCTACGCCAGCCTGTCGGGCGGACACCTGGAATTGCTGCCGCCCGAGCGGACCGTCCTGGAGATTCCACCGCCACCGATCGACAGTGCCGAGGAGCTGGGGACTTACCTGCCGGCCGTTCACGAACTGCGCCAGCGTGGGTTCCGGGTGGCGCTGACCCACCATGTCATCCAGGATGCGCGCTTTGCCGCCGCACTGCCACTGGCCGACTTCATCAAATTCGACCTGGCCGCTTTTCACGACCTTCGGGCACTGCAAGGCCTGCTGGCACGGGCCCAGGCGCTCAGCCCTGCGCTGCGGGTGGCGGAAAAGGTGGAAACAACCGCGCAACGGGACGCCCTGCAGGCCCTGGGCGTGCAGCTGTTCCAGGGTTATGGCATTGCCCCACCCCGCACGGTGCACACGCGGGTGCTGCTGCCCTGCGCACGCACGCTGCGGCTGCTCCTGCAAAGGCTGCAGCAGCATGCACCCACCGAGGCGCTGGAAGACCTGCTGCGCCAGGACCCGGCACTGGCCTTTCACCTGCTGCGCGTGCTGCGCACCAGCGGCTTGGCCGCAGATGGCCGGCTGGACTCGCTGGGCGATGGCCTGGCCCGCATGGGCCTCAAACGCCTGTTCCGCTGGGCGGCCCTGCTGCTGATCGCCTCGCACGGCGGTGGCGCAGCGAGCCCCTGGAGTGCACCCGCACAGGTGCGGGCCCACATGGCAGCGCAATTGGTCCAGCATTTGGACGACAACGGTTCCTTGGCCGACCTGGCGCCGCTGTGCGGTCTGCTCTCCTTGCTGGACCGAGCATTGGGACTGCCGATGGAGGGGGTGCTGGACCTGATCGCCCTGCCCGATGCAGTCCGGCAGACCCTGCTGCACCGCCAGGGCCCAGCAGGGCAGTTGCTGCAACTGAGCGAAGCCTGCGAGCAGGCGGACGATGCGCGTTTCGACGCCAGCGCCCGGGCACTGGGACTGGGCGCCGCGCAGATCAACCTGGCACACCTGCAGGCGCTGGCAGCCGTGGGCGCACCGCCGCCAGCCTGACCCCCAAAGTCCCCTGTGCCCATGTCAGGAACTGCGGACTGGCATGGCGGGCAAGACAGAGAACCCTAGAATGGGCGCCCATTTCGAGCCCCAGGGTTTTTTTCGCATGTCCACCAGCCCCCCCGCCTCCCCGGAATCCGCCCCTTCCGGTGACGACCATGCCGCCTTCCTGATCGCCCGGCAGGCCATCGTGGACGCCGAGCGCAAAGTGGTGGGCCACGAACTCTTTGACCGCAGCCCGCACAAACAGGGCTATACCGCCGCCAGCGATGCAGCCCTGCTGTTCAATGCCATGCTGCATGCCGGCGAAGAATCGCTGCTGGGGCGCAAGCTGGTGTTTTTGAACTGCACCCACGACAGCCTGGCCAGCGGGCACCTGGAACTGATCCACCCGGACAAGCTGGTGCTGGAAATCCCCACCCTGCCGGCAGGCAGCACCCCGGAAGACATCGACAGCCGGGTCAACATCCTCAAGCACCTGGGCGCGCGCGGGGTGCGCCTGGCGCTGAGCCACGATGCGCTGCACCCCGCCTACGCCAACTGGCTGCCCCTGGCGACCTTTATCAAGCTCGATGCCATGGTGGTGCCAGAAGCCCAGATGCCCGGCCTGCTCCACTTTGCGCGCACCCACAACCCCCAGGCTGCCCTGGTGGCAGAAAAGGTGGAAAGCGCGGAACAGTTCGAGCGCCTCAAGGCCATGGGTTTCCAGCTCTTTCAGGGGTACTGGTTTGCCAAGCCCGCCTTGGTCAAGACCAACACCCTGCGCCCTGCACAGGCGGTGATCCTGCAGCTGATCAACCTGGTGCGACAGCAGGCGAGCACCGACCGGATCGAGGAAGTGCTGAAGAAAGACCCCACGCTGTCCTTCAACCTGCTGCGCTTCATCAACTCGGCCGGCTTTGGGCTGCGCAACGAGATCACGTCCTTTCGGCAGGCGGTGATCCTGCTGGGGCTCAAACGCCTGTTCCGCTGGGCCGCGCTGCTGATGGCCACCTCCAAGGCAGGCGATGCACCACCAGCTACGGGCAGCACAGCCGTGGTGCGTGGCCGGCTGATGGAGTTGCTGGCGGCAGAGGTCCTGCCACCCGAGGACGGGGACAACGCCTTTGTCACCGGGGTGTTTTCGCTGCTCGACAGCATGCTGAACCTGCCCATGGCACAGGCCCTGCAGTCCCTGGCCCTGCCCAGCGAAGTGACCGAGGCCCTGCTCGAAGGCAAAGGGCGCATGGCACCATTGCTCAAACTGACCCTGGCCTGCGAAAGCGAAGACGAAGCCCGCTTTGCCGAAGCTGCCATCGCCCTGCAGCTGAGCAACCGCCAGGTCAACATGGCCCACCTGCAAGCCCTGGTCTGGGCTGACGACCTCGGCGCCTGAGTCAGTCCCTGTCACCCCCGAGGGTGGTGCCGGGCGTGCACCTGGCGCAGGCGCTCGCGCGCCACATGGGTGTAGATGGTGGTGGTGGAAATGTCCGCATGCCCCAGCAAGAGCTGCACCACGCGCAGGTCGGCTCCATGGTTGAGCAAATGCGTGGCAAAGGCGTGGCGCAGGGTGTGCGGTGACAGCGGCGCGGTAATGCCCGCCACGGCCGCCCATTTCTTGACCAGGTTCCAGAACATGACCCGGCTCATCGCCGCACCGCGCTGGGTGACAAACAAATCGTCGGTGACTTGCCCAGCCAGAATGGTGCCCCGGGCGTCGTCCAGGTAGCGTTGCAGCCATTCGCGGGCCTCGTCGCCAAAGGGCACCAGGCGCTCCTTCTGGCCCTTGCCCACCACGCGCAGCACCCCTTCAGCCAGGCCGACCTGCAGGGTCTTGAGGGTGACCAGCTCGCTCACCCGCAGGCCGCTGGCGTACATCAGCTCCAGCATCGCCCGGTCACGCAGGCCCAGGGGGGCGCCCACATCGGGCGCCTGCAAGAGGGCCTCGACCTGGGCCTGGGTCAGGGTCTTGGGGACGCGGGTCGGCATCTTGGCAGCCAAGAGGCGCACCGTGGGGTTGGCGGTGATGCGCTTTTCGCGCACCGCCCACTGGAAGTAGCGGCGCAGCACCGCCAGGCGTCGGTTGACCGAGCTGGGGCGGCTGTCCGCATGGCGCTCGGCCGCGTAGGCCTGCAGGTCAGCCTCACGGCTGTCGTCCAGCGTGCGGGGCGGGTCCTGAGCGGCCAGCCAGGTGGTGTACAGGCGCAGGTCCCGCCGATAGGCCTCCAGGGTGTTGCGGGCCAGGCCATCTTCCAGCCAGAGGGCATCGACAAAGCGGTCAATGGCCTCCTGGCTGGTGGCCAGGGCAGCAGCGTCTGCGCTCACAAGGCGAGCTTTTGCTCGGCCACGACCTTTTGATAGACCTCGTACTCGGCCTTGATTTGCGCGCCAAAGCGCTCGGGCGTGTCGGCGACGATCAGCGAACCGGTGTCCTCGATGCGCTTGCGCACCGCCGGGTCTTCCAGCACCTTGCGCACGGCGGCGTTGAGTTTTTCCACTACATCCCGGGGCATGCCCTTGGGGCCGACGATGCCGTAGTAGGCCATGCGGTTGACGGGCTCCAACCCCAGGTCCTTGAAGGTGGGTACGTTCGGCAGACCGGGCACGCGCTGGGACGAGGCCAGCACGATGGGCACCAGCTTGCCCTCGCGGATAAAGGGCATGGCCGAGGGCAGGTTGTCAAAAATGATCGGAACCTGGCCGGCCACCGTATCGTTCAGCGCTGGGCCCGCGCCCCGGTAAGGGATGTGCGTCAGGAAGGTGCCGCTCAGGTTCTTGTACAGCTCCATCTGCAGATGGCCAATGCCGCCGGTGCCGGACGAAGCGTAGGAATACTTGCCGGGGTTTTTCTTGAGCTCCGCCACAAAGCCCTTGTAGTCCTTGGCCGGGAAGCTGGGGTGGACCGCAATGATGTTGGGCGTGGCGGCAATGTTGACCACCGGTGTGAAGTCGGTCAGCGGGTTGTACGGTGTGCGCGGGTTGATGGCCGGGTTGGCCGCCGTGGTGGACACCGTGGCCATGCCCAGCGAATAGCCATCGGGCGTAGCCCGCGCGGTCTCGGCCGCACCCACCACCCCGCCGCCACCAGGCTTGTTTTCCACGATCACGTTCTGCCCGAGGAGGCGCCCCAGCGGATCGGCAATTGATCGGGCAATGATGTCCGTGCTGCCGCCCGGTGCAAACGGCACCTGCAGCTTGATGACCTTAGTGGGATAGCCCTGCGCCAGGGCGGGACCCGCAGCAGCGGCCAGTGCGAGCGCGAACCAGTGACGACGTTGCATGAGATGCTCCTTGTTTAATGGGTTGGAGCGGGCAATGGTAAGCGCAAGCGCACGGGTGTCCAGCCCTCTTGGGGAATGTCCGATCCTTGACAGCCGTGCCTCCGATTCGCCCGTAAGCTCGCCTGGGTGAACTACGCCCAACTGCTCTTTCCCGACTTTTCCCTGATCCTGCTGGGCTATGTGCTCTGCCGCTGGAGCCCGCTCAACCGCAGCGTGTGGCAACCGGTCGAGGCGCTGGTGTACTACCTGCTGTTCCCGGTGCTGCTGTTCCAGTCGATTGTCAAAAGTCCCATCGACCTTGGCGCAACGTCCAGCTTCATGGCCGCCGGGCTGATGATGGGCCTGTCAGCCATCGCGCTGTCCTACAGCCTGCCGTACTGGCCGCTGCTGGGCAAACACCTGCCGCGGCGGGACCATGCGGCGGCGGCGCAAATTGGTTTTCGCTTCAACTCCTTCATCGGCCTGGCCCTGGCCGAGCGCCTGGCCGGCGCACCTGGGCTGCTGCTGATGGCGGTGCTGATCGGCGTGTGCGTGCCCATGTTCAACATCGCCGCCGTCTGGCCCATGGCGCGGCATGGCCAGCATGGCTTTCTGCGCGAGGTGGTGCGCAATCCGCTGATCGTCGCCACCGCCTCGGGGCTGGCGGCCAATTTGCTGGGCTTTCGCATTCCGGGCTGGATCGAGCCCAGCGTCAGCCGCATTGGCGCGGCCTCACTGGCGCTGGGGCTGATGTCGGCCGGCGCCGGCATGCAGATTGGCGCGCTGGCCCAGGGCCAGTTGCTGGGCGGCGCGGTGCTAACCGTGCGCCACCTGCTCACCCCGCTGGTGGGCTGGGCGCTGGCGCGCTGGTGGCAGCTCGATGCCGTGCAGACCACCGTCCTGCTGGCCTTCTCGGCCATGCCCACCGCCTCCACCTGCTATGTGCTGGCGGCGCGCATGGGTTACAACGGACCGTATGTGGCCGGGCTGGTCACGTTGTCCACCCTGCTGGGGATGGTGAGCCTGCCATTTGCGCTGGGCGTGCTGCGCTGAGGGCGGAAAAACGCTCACTTTTTAAGAGCTAGTACCGCTGGATTCCATTGGGCTAGCGCCCATTTTGACCCTGATTTTGGCTTTTCCCCTGGCCCTGCACCAGCGCCCAGGCCACATGGGTCTGGACCAGCGGGCTGGGATCGTCCTGGCGGGCTTGCAAGGCGGCGCGCACGGTCGCCTGCAGGGCCGCATCGCCCGTGGCGCGCAGCGCATTGCCCAACGCCACCGCGATGTTGCGCAGCCAGCGCACATGGCCGATGCGGCGGATGGGGCTGCCTTCGGTGCGGCGCAAAAACGTGGCCTCGTCCCAGGCAAACAGGTGGACGAGCTGCGCGCCCGCCAAGCCTTCGCGCGGGTCAAAGTCGGCCAGCGGACTGCGCTGGGCAAACTT